>VXOE01000331.1 GCA_009840225.1 Caldilineaceae bacterium SB0662_bin_25
CCCCCCCCCCCCCCCCCCCAACTTGGGGGGCCCTAACCCCCCCCACCGCCCAAAAATGCAGCGGTCAGCGGTCAGTGGTCAGTGACTGCGACGATCTGATGAGGAGAGGGGGTGATGGGATGCGGTGTCGCTCACCTGAATTTGGGGGTCAGAAGATGCCGGGGAGGTCCCAGCGTTTGGCGAGGCGGTCGGCGAGGAGGACGAGGACCATGCCGACGAGGCCGTTGAAGAGGCCGGCGGCGGTGGTGAAGTCGAAGCGGGCCTGGCGGATGCCGACGCGGTAGATGAAGGTCTCGATGACGTCGGCGGTGGTGAGCACCATGTTGTTCTGGAGGATGAAGATCTGCTCGAAGCCGACGTTGAGGAAGAATCCGATCTGGAGGATGAAGAGGGTGACGATGGTCATGGCGAGGCCGGGGAGGGTGACATAGCGCATGAGCTGCCAGCGGTTGGCGCCGTCGATGATGGCGGCCTCGTAGAGGGTGAGATCGATTGTGGAGATGGTGGCGAGGTAGATGATGGCGGCCCAGCCGGTCTCTTTGAGAAGTGATGAGATGATGACGATGGGTTGGAAGTAACCGGGTTTCTGGAAGAAAGCGATTTTTTCCAGGCCGAATGAGGAGATGATGTTGTTGACGATGCCGTTTGCGGGCGAGAGCACGATGTAGAGAATGGCGCCGTAGATCACCCAGGAGAGGAAATGGGGTACGTAGACGACGGTTTGAACAAAGCGCTTATAGGCCATGTGGCGGACTTCGTTGACGAAGAGCGCCAGAATGATGGGGGCAGGGAAGGTGAAGAGCATCTTGAAAACAGCGATGGATACGGTGTTGCGGAGAACGCGCAGGAAGGCGGGATCGTCGAAGAGGGTGTTGAAGTGCTTGAGGCCAACCCACTGGCTGCCCCAGATCCCGTGCATCAGCTGGTATTTTTTGAAGGCGATGATGTTGCCCCACATGGGGTAGAAGCGGAAGACGGCGAAGAAGACGAATGGCAGGACAAGCATGAGGTAGAGATAGCGGTATGTCCAGGCGTTGAAGAGCAGTTGGGCCCAGAAGCCGCGGTTGCGGCCGGCTGTTGCGACGGGCTTGGATACGGCTGAAGTTGCCACTTTTCCATCCTCAACTGGCAGTGGTAGGAGCCCGGGTGCTACCCCGGGCTCCTACCACCGTTGTTTGACTGCTAGATCTCGTTGACCTGCTCGGTGAGTAGAGGTCCACCGTTCTTTTCGAAGAAGTCGAGCCACTCGGACCAGCCCTGATCGATATCGATGGTGCCGGCCACCGCCTGCGAGATGAACTCGCCGAAACGGGTTTGCAGGCCGGGCCAGAACTCCTTATCGGCCTGGACGGGGCGGGGCTTTTCCGTGAGTCTGAGGTATTCCTGTGAAATTACCTGGGCGGCAAGCGCTTCCTCGGAATACTTGGCTGCGAGCATGTCCTCGAAATGCTTTTTCATATCGGGCGGGAAGGTTGGGAAGGGCTGCACACCGCCCAAGGTTCCGATCGTCAGCCAGAGACCCCAGAAGACGTTGATGTCCTGGACCTCGTTCTGTTTCTGGGACCACTCGTCGCCCATGGCCTTCTTCTCTTCGGGTGTGTATTCGACACACCATCCGTTCTCGTTGAGGCCCTTATTGGTTACGCCGAGGACGCCTTCGCAGATGATCTGGGAGGCGATATCGGGCGTAAAGAACCAGTCGATGACGCGTACACAGTCTTCGGGATGTTCGGCGGTAATGGGGATGACGAAGCACCAGGGCCAGCCTTCGCCGGTGTAGCCGCGGCCGCCGGGTCCTTCGGGAGCCGGTCCGGCGACGACAGTGGCTTCGGGTGCGACGGTCCTGATCTGTTCCTGGGCGAAATCGACGGCGCTCCAGGCGGTGTAGACATTGCCGGCGATTCCGGCGCGGAAGGCATTGTCCTTCTGGCCGAGGGGGATGCTGATGGAATCGGGGTGGAACCCGCCATCGGCCCAGACGGAGCTCATCCAAGAGAGCGCGTCCTTCATGCCGGGCTGGACCCAGTCCAACTCCAGGCGGCCGTCGCGTTGGCGCCAGAAGCCGTTGAGATGGTGGCCGACGGCGACGCCGAATGCGTGGAAGAAGTCGTCGTCGAAGCGGACGGAGTTGTAAAGCAGGCGGCCATAGGTATCGTCCTGACCGTTGCCATCGGGGTCGCTGTTGGAGAAGGCGCGCAGCACCTCGCCATACTCGTCGATTGTTTCGGGGATGCCGAGGCCGAGCGACTCCAGCCAGTCGCCGCGATACTGGCTGGTCCAGATATTGAGGTCGTAGATATTATGGGTGACGGCGACCTGCCTGCCATCGTAGACGGTGGAGGCCCAGGCCCCCTCGGGCGTGACAGCGAGGATGTTCTGGCCGAACTGTTCCAGCAGCGGCCCGGTTTCGATGATGACCTCGTTTTCCATCATCAGGGGAATGTCGTTAAAGGCGTTGCAGAACTGGAGGTCGGCGAGGTCGCCACTGGCGATCTGGACTGGAATTTTGTCCAAGTAGGCTGCGTAGCTGACCCAGCGGTTTTCGAACTCGATGTCGGGAAAGCTGGCGCGCAGCAGCTGCATGCGGTGGGACTTCTCCGAGGCTTCGACGCTGCCGCCGCCAATGTGGGAGATGGAGATCTTCTTTTTCTCGCCGGCGGGCATTTCAGAGTCGGCCATATCGGTCTGTGCTGCGGGCGGGGCACATGCGGCCAGATAGGCACTGAAGGTGCCGACCCCCATCAGTTTGAGGGCCTGGCGGCGGGTAAACTTTGACTGTACGGACATGTTTGATTCCCTCCTGTGGAAACTGAACTTTGATCGCACTTGAGTTGAAGGTCTCTTCACGTCAACTGCATGGGACAGATCCTGGAATTACGGTGCAACGACGCTTTCAGGGCAACCGGTACTCAGCGACATCTACCCTTTGATTGCGCCCAAAAGGATGCCTTTGATGAAATAGCGTTGGAAGAACGGATAAGCGATCAGCATGGGGATGGCGGCGATGATGACGCTGGAGGCCTTGAGGGCTTCCATGCCGGCCAGCCGTTCGAAATCGTCGGCGCTTGCGGTCTGGGTGGCGAGCTGCATGGACCAGATCATGTCGCGCAGGATCACCTGGAGCGGCTGCTTGTTGCCGTCGTTGATGAAGAAGATGGCAGGGAGGAAGAGATTCCAGTTGGCGACGACGTAGAACAGGGTCAAGGTCAGTAGGACCGGGACGGACAGGGGCAGCATGATATGGATGAGGACTCTGAAATCGTTGGCACCGTCGATGATTGCGGACTCTTCCAGTTCGCGGGGCAGGGCCTGGAAGTAGCTTTTGAGCACAATCATGTTGAAGGTGTTGATGGCGTAGGGCCAGATGAGGGAGCCCCAGCTGTCGATGAGGCCGACCTCGCGAACGGTGAGGTAGAAGGGGATGAGGCTGGGCGGGAAGATCATCTGGAAGACGATCAGGGTCATGAAGATGTTGCGGGCAGGCAAGTAGGTACGCGATAGGGGATAGGCGCAGAGAATGGTCATGAGCATCTGCACCAGCGTGGCGTAGGTGGTAATCATGAAGGAGTTACGATAGGCGAGCCAGAAGGTGCCGCCGATGATGAGGCGCTCGTAGGCATCGAAGGAGAAACCGACCGGCCAGATGTAGACCTCGCCGCGGAGGATGGGAGCTTCGGCGCTGAAGGAGCGGGCGATGGTGTGGAGGAAGGGTGTGACGGCGATGAAGGCGAAGATGCCGAGGCCCAGGTAGATCAGGAGTGACTCGAAGCGGAAGCGGAAATTGCGGGAAGCGACCATTTGACACCTGAACAGCAGTGGCTGGCGGTCAGCGTGCTCGCGGGAGCTACAGACCAGGTATTGTGCGGCGCCCGGAGTATACAGTGTTCAAGCGGCCCTAATTCGGCAGGTGGTTCGCGGCGGGGATGGGGCTTCTGCCGTTTTGGGCTCGACGAGGGTCGGTTAGGGGCGCCCGTTTGGGTTAGCGAGGAACGTTGATGCGTCCTGAATGCGCCTGTTCACGAGAGTAGCGCGGGAAAGAACAGCACAGTTATTGGAGGGCATCTTAGCACAGTCGGAGAGGGTTGCCAATGCATGGAAAAATTGGGGTGCATCCCAGATTTTTTTGCGAGGTCGTTGTCTGAATCAGGATTTTCAGGATTGATTGGGATTTTCAGGATGGCAGGCGACCGGTTGTTGTCTGTCGGACGGATATTTCTGCGCGAGATGAAAGGGCGGGCTGCAGGGAGACTACGGTACGGGATGCACCCAGAGATTGGGACAACCAGGACCTGAAAATGGATTGACTCTCTTTGGGAGGGGTTGCGGCGAAGGGAACCGATAGGTCGCGTCTGTACATTGGCGACATCATGTTAACGCGAGCGCACGACAAGCGTTTCACGAGCGTTGCATGAGAGATCCCGAGAGACCACTAAGCGAAACGGGGGACTTGGAGTGAGTGAAATGTAGAGGCCGAGTGATGAATGCGGGAGGTATTGATCACTGCCTGGGACAGCAAGAGCTTTGCCTGCCGGCCGGTGCGGTTTTCTCTGGTTGGCGGGGTCAGTAGGCGCCGATTTCGACGAGGCGGTCGTCGTCGATGCCGAAGTGGTGGGCGATTTCGTGGCGGACGACTCTTTGGACGAGGGCGCGGACTTCGGATTCGGTGCGGCAGCGCATGAGGATGGGGCGGCGGTAGATGCTGATCTTGTCGGGCATGACGAGGTTGTAGCCGTGCGTTCGATCAGTCTGGGGGATGCCCTGATACAACCCCAGGAGCTCGGTGCGGTGATGCAGGCCGACGGATTGGAGGGTGGCGCGGTCGGGCCATTCCTCGACGAAGATGGCGACGTTTTCGAGGCAGTCGAGGAAGATATCGGGCAGGTCTTCTATGGCGCTGAGGACCAGCTCGTCGAACTGATCCTGGTTTCTGATCGATTTCATTGGCCTGAAGGTGTCAGCTATTCATCGCTTTCGGCCTCAAGGGTGCAGTGCACGAGCGGGCCTTCGGGGTCGGTGCTGGTGTGATATTTGTAGGAGTCGCCGCCGGTTTCGAGGACGATCAGGTATCCAGGCGTGATCATCTGGGCGTACATGCCGTCCGGCTCGGGGCAGCCGAGGCTGGTGTCGCTCCACTCCACCTCTTCAGTGCTGAGAACGGTGATCTCATCTGAGGCGGCGCCGGCGGCCTGCATGAGGTCCTCGGTAGCGCGTTCGACGAGGCGGGAGAGGGGGTCTTCGACGCCCATCTGCGGCGCGACTGCAACCATCGCCATAGCGGCGGGCGTGCCGTCTTCGGTGCATTGCACGAGTGGTCCTTCGGGGTCGGTCGCGGTGTGATAGTTAAATGTATTGCCTTCGGATTCGAGGACGATGAGGAAGCCGGGCGTGATGACCTGGGCGTACATGGTGTCCGGGTCGGGGCAGCCGAGGCTGGAGTCGCTCCATTCGACCTCTTCGGTGCTGACGACGGAGATGGCGTCGGCGGCGGCGCCGGTGGCCTGCACGAGGTCTTCTTTGGCGCGCTCGATCAGGAGGGTCAGCGCGTCGTCGTCCATAAGCATCTCTCCTACAGGTTGCGTTGGGAGGGCGGGATCGGCGCTGGCGGGGGTCCCGTCTTCGGTGCAGTGCACCAGCGGTCCTTCGGGGTCGGCGGCGGTGTGGTAGTCATAGGTATTGCCGCCGGATTCGAGGACGATCTTGTAGCCCGGCGTGATCACCTGGGCGTACATCTTGTTGGGCTCCTGACAGCCGAGGCTGGTGTCGCTCCACTCCACCTCTTCGGTGCTGACGACGGTGATGGCGTCGGAGTCGGCGCCGGTGGCCTGAATGATTTCCTCTGTCGCGCGTTCGATAAGGCGGGGCAGGGGGTCCTCAGCATCGATCCGGGTCTCTTCTTCCTCTTCTTCGAGCTCCTGCGGTTGGGCGACAGCTGCGCCTGCGCGTGTGCCGTCTTCGGTGCACTGCACGAGCGGTCCTTCGGGGTCGGCGCCGGTGTGATAGTCGTAGGTGTTGCCGCCGGACTGCAAGACGATGAAGTAGCCGGGGGTGATCATCTGGGCGTACATCTCGTCCGGATGGGGGCAGCCGAGGCCGGTGTCGCCCCATTCCACTTCCTCGGTACTGACGAGGGTAATCTCGTCTGAGTCGGCGCCGGCTGTCTGCATAAGGTCTTCTTTGGCGCGCTCAACGAGGAGGAACAGAGGACTGCCTTCTTCCAACTGCCCGGCAGTTTCGGCGGCGGTCGGCTCCGCTCTGGGAGCGAAGGGATTGCGGATGTTACAGGCGCTGAGTGACAGCGCAACGATGAGAAGTAAAACGAGCAGCCTGGCGGAGGCGGCCGTGCGCGGTTGCCGGTCGCCTGCGATTCTTCCTTCTAAACTTTCAGACACGGTCGTTCCTTGTGGAATAGATAATTGCAGGAGTTGAGGGTGCCACGCTCTGCCCGTTCCTCGTAAGCAAGATTCATACAGGTCTTCGCAGGGTGCTAGTAGGCAAGCTGCATCAGCAGATCCTGCAAAATGCCCAGAACGATGAAGACGACAATCGGGGAGATATCGATCATGCCGATTGGGGGGATGAGCTTGCGGGCGGGTTCGAGCACCGGTTCGGTTACCTGAAAAAGGAGTTGCACGATGGGGTGATAGGGGTCCAGGTTCGGGATCCAGGTGATTAAAATCCGAATCAAGAGGACGAAAGTATAGATTTGGAGTACTCGGGCCAAGAGCAGGAAGATCACGACAACTCCTTACGTTATTAGGACGATACGCAGGTATCATCTGTTTCGAGAAGGCGGCACCTGTACTGTCAACTATGTATCACTATCGTCTCCGCCCAGCTCCCTGCTGCGGCGGTAGGCGGTATCGACTGCATCGATGAGGGCGGAACGGACGCCGGCGCGCTCCAGCACGAGGGCGCCGGCGGCGGTTGTGCCCGCGGGACTGGTCACACGGTTGCGCAGGTCGGCCGGATGGAGGCCGCTCTGGCGCATGAGCTCGACGCTGCCCGCTACTGTCTGCAACACCATTTGTTGGGCCTGGTCGCGGCTGAAGCCGATATGTACGCCTGCATCGATGAGAGCCTCGAGCAGGAGATAGACGAAGCCAGGCCCGGAGCCGCTCAAGCCGGTGGCCATATCAAGGTAATGTTCGTCGGCGACGTAGATGGCCTCGCCCATGGCCTCAAGGATGGCCTGGGCGGCGGCGCGGTCGGCGTCGGATACGGCGGCGGTGTCGGTCCATACGGTCATGCCTTTGCCGACCTGGGCGGGCGTGTTGGGCATGGAGCGGACGATTTTGTCATGGCCGAGGCCCGATTGGAGCGTTTCGATACGCACACCTGCCATGATACTGACTACGAGGGCATCGTGGGAGAGGTTTCCACCCAGGTCTGCCATGACCAGGTCGAGGACCTGGGGTTTGACGGCCAGAACGACGACGGAGGCGCCGTGAACGGCGCGGGCGTTGTCGGTCTCAGTCTTGACGCTGTAGGTGCTTTTGAGGAATTCGCGGCGGGCGGGCACGGGCTCGGAAACGCAGATTCGATCGGGGCCAAGCAGCTGGTTACTGATTAGCGAGCCGATAATGGCCTCGCCCATTGCGCCGCCGCCGATAAAGGTCGTCTTGCCGTGTAGCTGACTCATTCGTACTCCCTGTGGCCGAAGATAGCGGTGCCGACGCGCACGATTGTGGCGCCCTCTTCGATGGCGACTTCGAAGTCGCCGGTCATACCCATGGACAGATGCTGCCAGGTTGTCTGGGGAAACTGTGCGGGGGGGAATGTGTGCCGCAGCTCCTGCAGAAGCGAGCGTAATCTGCGGAAACAGGGTCGCACCAGTTCGGCGTCCTCGACATAGGGCGCCATCGTCATCAGGCCGCAGTAACGCATTGCGGGCAGGTCCAGCAGGGCGGGCAGTGCGTCGACCAGACCTGCGGGGGAGAAGCCTTGTTTGGTCGCTTCGCCGCTGACGTTGACTTCGAGGAGGACGTCGAGCGAGCGGTTGTTTTCGGCGGCCAGCCGGCTGAGGCGCAGGGCGATTTTTGGCCTGTCGACTGCATGTATGAGGCAGATTGCGGGGTTGGCCGACCGTGACTGAAAGGCAGGCGGTCCCAGCGCCAGTTTGGCTTTGCGGCTCTGGATCGTGCCGATGGCGTGCCAGCGGATTGGGTCCAAACCGGCTGCGGCGGCGGCTTCGGCCTTTTGCCAAAGTTCTTCCACCCGATTTTCGCCGAAGTCGACCTGCCCGGCGGCGGCGGTTTCTGCGATCAGCGCCAGCGGTTTTGTCTTGCTCACGGCGACGAGCGTGATTTCGTCGGGAGACCGCTGCGCGCGCCGCGCGGCTTCGGCCATGCGTGCGCGTACCTGGCGCAGGTTTTCAGCAATCGTCATGGCTGGTCGTCACAGTCGGCGTAACAGGCGGTGCGCTCGTGCATCGCTGGACATCAGGATATTCAACATGCGCCCATGCCGCGAGGCGGGCACCTTCAAGACACCCTATTGTCGCCAATTGTTCAGATTTCGTCCAATTGAGAATTTTTGGTAGCAGGGGTCTGCCCGGCGTAGTGGGGAATGCGTGCACACGGAGAGCGGGCTTTATTTGATTACGGCCGGGAGCAGGGCGTAGAACTCGGTGGATTTGACAACATCGGCCAAGGGGACGCTGTCGAGGACGGTGTGCGCGGTGACTTCGTCGCCGGGGGCGAAGCCGATGCTGGGGATACCGGCTTTGCCGCGCCAGTAGATGCCGTTGGTGCTGAAGTCCCATTTGCTGGTGGGCGCGTCGGGGAGGCCGATGAGTTTGCGGGCCTCCTGACCTGCCTGGACGAGGGGTTCGTCCTCTGCGAGCGCCCATGCGGGAAAGTATTTCTCGACAGGAAAGACGAAGCCGGTGTAGCTGGGCTCGTCGTAGTAGAGCATTTCCAGGGTTACGTCGCCGGCCTGCTGGTTTGCCTGTGGGATGAGGCCGCGCACCTGCTCGATTACGGCGTCGAGATCTTCGCCGAAGGTGACGCGGCGGTCGATGTAGACGGTGCACTGGTTGGGGACGGCGTTGATGCTGGGCGTTTCGACTTCGATGTCGGTGGCGGTGATCTTGCCGGGCCCGAGGAAGGGGTGGTCGCCGAGGTGGGGCTCGAGGCGGCTAATGCCATCGACGAGGGGGAGGGCCTTGTAGATGGCGTTGTCGCCGAGGTGGTTGCTGGCGGCGTGGGCGCTGCGGCCCTTGGCGACGGCCTTCAGCTCGACGCGGCCCTTGTGGCCGCGATAGATCTGCATTTTGGTGGGTTCGCCGATGACAACGAAGTCGGGGCGGATGCCTTCGTGTTCGACGAAGGCGTGGGGGGCGATGCCGTCGCACCATTCTTCCATGTTGCCGAAGTAGTAGGCGGTCCAGCCGTCGAGCAGGCCAAGGCTGCGGGCGATGGCGAGGCCGTAGATCATGCCGGGCGTGCTGCCCTTTTCGTCGCAGGCGCCGCGGGCGTAGAAGATGCCGTCCTCGACTTTGCCCTCGAACGGGTCCCACTCCCATTCATCAGCGGCGCCGATGCCGACAGTGTCGATGTGGCTGTCGTAGACGAGGATGCGTTCACCGTTGCCGATCCGGCCGACGGTGTTGCCCATGGCGTCGAACCGGATTTCGTCGAAGCCGAGTTTGCGCAGTTCGGACTGGACGCGTTCACCAACGGGACCGATCTGGGAATCGATGGAGGGGATGGCGCAGATCTCGCGCAGGAAGGCGACGATGTCGTCGCTGTGCTTGTGGACGGCGGACTGGATCGCAGGGATGTTGATTTCGGACATGGATGGACTCCGGGAGGGGGGAGATTAATGTGCGTTCAGATTGAAAGCCCGTGTATTGCGTAATCCGTATTTCGTATTGCGTATTTCGAAAGGGGCGGACTGGACAGGTGCGATGCCATTGTCGGAGGCGCGGGAAAAGTCCTGGTAAAGGACGGGACTTGCATTGGCAGCGGTCAGCCTTTGAGGGCGCCGGCCATGATGCCTTCGATGAAGTAGCGCTGCATGGCGAAGAAGATGATGATGATGGGAATGACGGCGATGACGGCGCCGCCGAGGACGAGGCCGTACTGGTCGTTGTAGGGGCCGCGCAGGGTGGGCAGGGCGAGGTTGATGACGTACATGGTTGAGTCGTTGAGGACGATGAGGGGCCAGAGGAAGTCGTTCCAGGAGGCCTGGAAGAATATGATGCCCATGACGGCCAATGCGGGGCGCAGATTGGGCAGGGCGATGCGGAAGAAGATACCCAGCTCGCTGGAGCCGTCGATGCGGGCGGCCTCCATCAGCTCGGTGGGCAGGGCCAGTGCGTACTGGCGGGCGAGGAAGATACCGAAGGCGCTTGCGGCGAAAGGAATTATGAGAACCCAATAGGTGTTGAGCCAACCCAGTCTGACCATCATCGTATAGAGGGGGATAAGGACTACTTCAAAGGGAAGGGTAAAGCTGGCCAGGACAAGGATGAAGAGAACGCGCCGGAAGGGAAAGTCATATTTGGCGAAGGCGAACCCGGCCAACATGCAGAGGAAGAGGGATAGGGCAGTGCGGCCGACGGCGACGATGGCGGTATTGAAGAACCAGCGCAGGTAGAGCGTTTCGCCGAACAGGGTTATGTAGTTATCGAGGTAGGGTTCTTTGGGGATGATCTGGACCGGAAAGGTGAAGATTTCATTTTGCGGTTTGAATGAGGCGGAGATCATGTAGATGAAAGGGACGGCGGCCAGTACCACGCCGATCAGGAGCAGGACGTTTGCCAGACTGACAAGAAACCCATTGCGAATACGAATTGCAGAGAATCTCGGGCCTGTTGCGGGGGTAGCTTGAACGCTTGTAGTCATGGATTGCCTCTGCTCTGAAGCGAACTGATGTGATCAGAAGAACGGAAAGCCACCTGAATCGATGCCAGGAAAGACGGAATGGCCATCGACGGTCTTACTGATCTTCGCGGAAGGCGCCGAAGAAGCGCAGGTTAAGAATGGCCAGGATCACGATGATCGTGACCAGTGTATATCCGATAGCGGATGCGTAGCCCAGGTTGAAGTAGGAGAAGCCGGTATTGTAGAGGTATTGAACGATACTCAGGGACTGGTCACGGGGGCCGCCACCGGTAAGCAGATAGGGCTCGGCGAAGATCTGGTAGGAGCCGTTGATTGCGGTTACGGTTACAAAGAGGATGACCGGGCGCATGAGCGGGATGGTGATGCCGACCAGGACCTGCCACCAATTGGCGCCATCGATTGCGGCAGCTTCCTCCAACTCTTTGGGGATATTCTGCAGGCCGGCGACAAAGTAGAGCGAGTTGATACCGGTAAAACGCCAGATAAGCAGCAGGATGATGGAAAGCTTCACGACTCTGGCATTGCGAACCCAGCCCACCTTTGCCTCTTCACCAAAAAACCGCATCAGATAGCTGTTTATGAGGCCGGAGTTATAGTCGTAGAGGATGCTGAACATCAGGCTGGCGATGACGGCGGAGGTCAGCAGGGGTACAAAGTAGGAGAGGCGGTAGAAACTTTTTGCATTGGCCCAGGGCACCAGTCTGGAGTTGACGACGACTGCCAGGATGAAGGCCAGCGGGATCTGCAGAAGGAGGCTGCCCAGCGCGTAGACTGTTGTGTTGAGCAGCGACTGTTTGAATCGAGGGTCAGCCAGGAGATTGACATAGTTGTCGAGGCCAATAAAGGCAGGTACGCTGATCCCCTGTTGCTTATGAAAGCTGAGGTAAAAGCTGCGAACGACCGGCCATGCCAGGAATATGGCAAACAGGATAAAGAAGGGGGCAATGTAGAAATAGGGGATGATCGTCAGGCGATGACGGTGCCACCAAAGCCTGAACCCAGTGGGCGTTCCGGGGGCGTACCTACGTCCGGTTGGGGATATTTCGCTTGACGATGCCATGCAGAACTCCGTGGTTCAGGTCTCATATACCAAGAGTGGGCGGCGTATCTGCCCATCAAGGAGCTTGCCGATAGCTGTACTGCACTCCAGGAAACCGAAATGAAGGGGAGAGGCGCCGGCCCCTCCCCATTCAGTGCGAAAGTGCTGCTAAAGTCCCTACTTTCAATGCTCTTCAGTTCGAAAGGAACTGGACGATTGGCTGTGCGGCGCTACTAGAGCGACTTAATGCGTTCCAGCTCGGGTTCCAGTTCAGCGAAGGCGGCGTCGATATCGGCGCCGTCCTGCAGGACCGGCGTAATGACGAAGTTGTTGATGGCCGTGTGGAATTCCGGGGCCCAGGGCGACTGGAAGATGCGAGGCATCTGCAGGGCGAGGTCTTTGTAGAGTTCGCCGATGACCTGGCCTTCGTAGTAGTCGTAGGGCTCGTTCAGGATGGGGTCGTCGAGAACGGGGATGTAGGAGGGCCAGATGCCGCGTTCGATGGAGTCCTGGAGCACAGCTTCGGTCAGGTGTGAGTGCTCGATGATCTGCCATGCTTCTTCGGGATGCTGGGCCTGCTTGGGAATGCTGACGCTGGTACCGCCATGGGTGGCAGTAGGCCCGTTGGCACCGAAGCCGGCGGGGATCCGCTGCAGGCGCCACTCGTTTTCCTGGCCGGGGCCGATCTTGTCCTCGCGGCCCAGTTTGCCGTTGTGCCAGGGGGCGCCGAGGGTACAGGCGATCTGGTCCTGGCGGAAGGCTTCCCAGTAGATGGGCGGCGACCAGGTGGAATCGCCGGTGACGGGAGCGGAAATGGCGATGCCGAGGTCGTGGATGGTCATGCGCTGGAATTCAAGGATCTGCTTGCCGAGGTCGTTGATGCCGCCGAAGTCGCCGTTTTCGTCGAACATTTCGCCGCCGGCAGCGAAGAGCATGATCTGGAAGTCGCCGTCATGCAGGTCGTGCCAGGAGATAACGGCCATGTCCTTGGCTTCCTTGAGGACTACGCCGGCCTCCATGAGGTCGTCCCAGGTTTCGAACGGTGTTTCGATGCCGATTTCGTCGAAGACGCTCTTGCGGTAGGCGAGGGAGCAGGCGTTGACTTCGTTGCCGATGCCATAGACACTGCCCTTCCAGGACCAGTAGTCGACGGCGGAGCCGAGCACGAGGTCGTCCATGCGGTCGCCGATACGGTCGGTGAGGTCGATGAAGCAGATTTCCTCGCCCTTGAAGAAGGCGGACATGCGGCCCTGCTCGACGCGCATGACGTCGGGGACGCCGACGCCGGAAGCGCAGGCGGCCAGCATTTTGTCGTGGATCTCGGCGAAGGGGGCTACGACCGGGTTCCACGTGATGTGGGGATTCTCTTCGGAGAAGCCGTAGTTATCCATGGAGTTCTGGATCCAGCCGAGACCCTGTTCCCAGTGCGCCCAGGCTTCGACGATGACTTCCATGTCCTCGGAAGGGGCGTCAGAAGCATCGCCAGCGGCGGGGGCGACGGGGGCGGCGCAGGCGGCCACGGCGGCTGCACCGGCAGCCAAGCCGCTATAGCGGACAAAGTCGCGACGGGAGAGGTTTCCCTTTCTTTGTGTCATTACTTTTCCTCCTTAAGGAAAATACTCGATGTGAAAAACTTTGGTACTTCAAATACACGTACTAAGGACTACAGATGTGCATTGAGAGAAGGGATGCTCTTGCGAGCGCTCGGGGGCCTGTTGGGGGGACAGGGCAACCCAACCGGGCGCTAACGATAGCTACCGATGCCCGATCTGTCAAATTTTCTCCTCTACGCGATTCAAAATGCGGCAATCACTTGCCGGCGGCGGCAAGCATGGCCAGGAGAGGCGAGTCATCGATCTCCAAGGGCAGGTCCACGCGGCCGCGTTTGCGGCTGGACTCGTAGGTGGCGAAGGTGAGCTCGGCGTTGCGCAGTGCGCGGCGGTCGGACATCTCGGGTTCGCGGCCGTTGCGCAGTGCGTCGATCAGATCGATGACGCCCTTGCTCACTGCCTCAAAGTCATGGATGGAGCCGGCCTCTTTGCGGTGCTCCCAGCCGGAGGTGTGCGCGTTGAAGAGGAGCAGTCCCTCGTCGGGGCGCATGGGCAGGTCGATGAGGCCTTCGCTGCCCTGCAGGCGAATGCCGAAGGGGGCGTTGAAGATATCCTGGGCGGTGTTCAGGAGTCCTTCGACGCCGTTTTGGAAATGGACCAGGCTGATGCCCTGGTTTTCATGCGGCACTCCGTAAACGTCCTGGACATCTGAGGTGTCGATCTGGCCCAGCACCCACTCGGCAGGCGATTCGTCGTTGCAGAAGTGCATGATGTCGAACCAGTGTGTGCCCCAGTCATTCATGTTGGGGCAGAGGCACTCTATGCGCTGCAAGTCGCCGATTGCGCCCTCTTTCACCAGATCGCGAGCGGCACAGATTGGTGGTGCAAAGCGGCGCTGGTGATTGAAGGTGAGCTGGACGCCTTTGCTTCTGCAGACTTCGACCATGCGCTTGGCCTCGCCGTAAGTGGGCGCCATGGGCTTTTCGCAATGGACAGCCTTTACGCCAGCCTCGGCGGCGGCGATGACCATCTCTGCGTGCAGATGGGGCCAGACGCAGACGGAGACGATATCGAGGTCGGCTTCGGCCAGCATTTGGCGATAGTCCTCAAAGATCATGTCTCCGCCATGCTCTTCCTGGAACGCGAGCGCGTTTTCGCGGCTGATGTCGGAGAGAGCGACCAGCTGCGTGTGCCCTGATGCGGCGTAGCCCATGGCGTGGCGGTGGGCCATGCCAAATCCGGTGGCTTCTTCCGTCCGCCATGGGCGTCCGCAGCCGATGATGCCGACGCGATAGGGGGCGGAGTCCGATTTTGATGTCATTCCTGATCCTTTCAGTGTTGTGGAATCTCTGTCGTATTGGAAAGAAGGTCACTTCCGGCGACTGTATCTGGCTATGTACGTCAATTGGACTAATGTACCCAGCATTGGGCCAGCATCTTTTGTCTATACTTGGATCCTGGAGCGAAATGGGGGCTTGCCCCTTACGCCTAAGCGGACGCGGTAGAGGGTGCCGGCCTGGGGGCCGTCGGTCTCCTTGATGTTACCGCCGGCGGTGGTGACGTAGAGATCTGTATAGTCATGGCCGCCGAAGGTGGCGCTGGAGACCTTGGGCACGGGGAAGTTGAGACGCTGGATTTCACGGCCGTTGGGCATGTGGTGGACGAGGGCGTGGCCGTCCCAGCGGGCGGACCAGAAGCAGTTGGAGGCGTCCATGGCCATGCCGTCGGGGCGGCCGTTGGCGGCGGCGCCTTCACGCACGGCGAACTCCGGGTTGGTTATCTGGCCGGTGTCGACGTCGTAGTCGTAGCGGGTGATGCCGCGGCGTGTGTTGGTGTGGTAGAAGGTCTTGAGGTCCTGGGTGAAGCCCATGCCGTTGGAGGTGCCGGCATCCTCGATGACGATCGTCATGCTACCGTCAGTTTCCATGCGGTAGAGGACGCCGTTGCTGCCGCTGCGGGGCATTGTGCCGCAGAAGACGCGTCCGGCGGGGTCGGCGATGACGTCGTTGAAGCGTCCTTCGCGCTCGGCCGGAATCTCGTCAATGAGATTCTCAAGGGGTTGGCCTTGGCGCCAGAGGGCGATGCGGCCGCGGGCCATGAAGAGGAGCAGGGCACCGTCCTCCTGGATGGTAAAGCCGCCGATGGCTTCGCCAGCGTCGAGGACAAGGCCGTGCGCGCCGGTGGCGGGGTCGTAGCGGTAGAGCTTGCCGGGGGGAATGTCGACCCAGTAGAGGCGGCCTTCGTCGGGATGCCAGAGAGGGCCTTCCCCCGTCTCACAGGCGTAATCGGCGATTGGTTCGATAATCATGTATGTCTCCATATAGGAACGGTGACCGGTTGGTCGCGCCGGCCAGCCGCTGAAGTTCCGGACTCTTACGGACCGTTCTATATTGTTTTACTCTTACAGTTCGATCGATACTTCGCGGCCTTCGGCGTGGCTGCAGTAGATGCCGTCGAGAATTGCGAGCACCTGCAGGGACTGTTCGGCGGGCACTGGTGAGGGCGCGCCGGCGGCGACGGCTTTGGCAAATTCGACACATTCGAGGGCGTGGGGCTCCATCTTGTCCTGGGTAAGCTGGAGGGTCCGGTTGTTGAACTGGCGGGTGGTGTAGTTGGTGTCGAGGAATTGGGCGGAGGGCCAGTGGCAGCCGCCCTGGTCGCCGTAGATCCAGGACTGCATGTCTTCGCCGCGGATGTCGTGATGGAGGAGCCAGCTGACCTCCAGCACGAGGGTGGCGCCGGTTTCGAAGCGGACGAAGGCGGCGGCGTAGTCCTCAACGTCGAAGGTGCTGGGGATCGGTCCTTCGCGCCAGGTGGCGAAGGCGCCGGGAAGGTGGGCGAGGCGGGCATCGGCGACGCCGGAGACGGTGACGGGGCGGGGATTGCCCATCAGCCAGAGGGTGAGGTCGAGGATATGGACGCCGATGTCGATGCAAGGGCCGCCGCCGCTGTGTTTTTTTTCGATGAAGGTGGCGGTGGGGATGAGGCCGTTGCGGCGCAGCATCCAGCCGCGGGCGTGGTAGACATTGCCGAGGGTGCCGGTATCGATTTCGGCTTTCATGGCCTGGGATACGCCGGCGAAGCGGAAGTGCTGGGCGGTCATGAGCATCGCGCCGGACTTATCGCGGGCGGCGATCATGTGTCTGATCTCCTGCGGCGTGGGCGCGAGGGGCTTTTCGCAGATGACGTGCTTGCCGGCCTCGAGGGCGGCGATGGCGAGGGGTGCGTGGTACATGTTGGGGACGCAGAGATCGATGATGTCGATGTCCGGGTCGGAGAAGAGCTCGTCGGCGTTGGTGGTCAGCTTCTTGATATTGTGGAGCGCGCCCCACTCTTCGAGGGCTTCGGCGCTGATGTCGCTGCCGGCCACGACTTCGGCTTCTTCGGAGGCGGCCCAGCCGGGCATGTGTGTGCGGGAGATGCCGCCAACGCCGACGAGGCCAACTTTCAGAGTGCTCATTGCAGGTCCTTTCGGTATGGATGATGGCGCCGCGTGTGGAGCAGTTTGTCAATCGAACATTTCACGGTTCGGCCCCAGACAGACCCAGGTCGCGGCCGCCAAGGTCTTGTCCACCCAATAACCGCCCAAATTTGGTTGTAGGACGCGAATTTGCCATAATGGCATACCACCAATCCTGAAGAATCCCAAAAATCATAAGCGTTTCAACCCACTTAGGAGAGATCGATGTCTATCGAAAGTCCAAGAAGTACAAGTACCATTACCCGACGCGGGATGCTCAAAGCAGCGGCGGCTGTGGGCGGGACGGCGGCGCTGGCTGCGTGCGCGCCGGTGGCGGCCCCGCAGGCCGGCGGAGAGGGCGGCATGGCGGATGAGCCGGTCGAGTTGGAGATTTCAATCCTGGCCGGGGCGCCAGTCGAGCCGGTAAACGAGTTGATCAAGGCGTCGTTCAACGAGAAGCACCCGGACGTTACGGTTACGTTCAACATGGTATCGGGCGACCTGGCGGAGAAGTATTACACGGCGGCGGCCGCGGGCACACTGTCCGACGTTTTCTTCAGCGCGGATCTGTTCGTGGTGCCTTTTGCCAACAACAACGTTACGCTGGACTTGACGCCGTACACGGAAGGGGACCCCGACGTCGACATAGACGACGTATACCCCAATATGCTCGGGCTGGGCGTTTTCGACGGCAAGATCCAGATGCTGCCCTCGGCGCTGGACGTGGTGACGATGTATTACAACAAGTCGCTCTTTGAGGAGGCCGGCGCCGAGGTGCCAAGCGACGAGTGGACGTGGGATGATTTCATCATCAACTGCCAGAAAATCACTGAACGTGAGACTGAAGATGACGGCACGCCGCGCTACTGGGGCCTCTCCAACGCCACATGGAGCTGGTGGGCGACGGTATATCCCTGGGTTGTGGGATACGGCGGCAAGATTCTCGACATTGAGAACAATCAGTCCACCTGGTCGGACCCGAATACGGTTGAGGCGTTGACCGCCTATGCTGCGCTGTGGAACGAATATAATATTGCCCAGCCTTTAGGCCTCGACGTGGGGGGCAACGCCTTTTTCCTCGGGCGTGCGGCGGTCTACACCCACATTCAGAGCTTGCGCGGCCCGGTACGTGAGGCAGCGGCGGACAAGTTTGACTGGGACGTTCAGGTGATGCCGCTCATGCCAGACGGCCGGCACCGAACCGGTATGGGTACCTGGGGCATGTCGGCGTACGCGGGTGGGCAGAACCTCGATACGGCGTATGAGTATATCAAGCAGCTGATCCGGCCGACGGTGCAGCTGGAGGCAGCCAGGGCCGAACTGGGTGTGCCGCTGCTGCGATCTGTGGCGAGCGATCCGAGCTGGATGGAGGGTCTGCCGACGCCTCCGCACAATCTGATGGCGTTCATCAACGGCGCCGACGACGCGATTCTGCCGGTCATTGAGCATCCGGGCGATTGCGGCAGCTTCTACGCCGGGATGGTGAGCGACAGCTACCGGCAGGCGCTGGAGGCGGTGATCCGCGGAGATGCGAACGCAGCGGACGCCTTTGCGGAGACGGATGCAACGATTCAGTCTTGCCTGGACCAGAACGCGTAGATAGAGTGACAGGTTGTAGTGGCTGGTGGTCCTCGCGGCCACCGGCCACCATGTAGAAGAGAAATGAGCGGGCGCCGGAATCGTCCGAATTGAAGGCGCCCGCTGATCCCATTTTCCTCATATCCCCTGTTTTCACTCGCAGGACAGACTCAGCTCATGAACAGTCGAATGCGGAACACAGTCCAGGGCTATCTCTTTATCAGCCCGGTGGTACTGGGACTGCTGATTTTCACGATCGGGCCGATGCTGACCTCGTTTTATATGAGCTTTACAAAGTTTCCGCTTCTGCGCGCGCCGGAATGGATTGGATTGCGCAACTATGTCGTGATGTTCACATCGGACAAGAATTTCTGGCAGGCCTGTAAAGTCACGCTCATTTACGCGGGTACTTCGGTGCCTCTTGGTCTTGTCGGCGCCTTTGTGCTGGCGATTCTTCTGAACCAGCGCGTCAAGGGTATTGCATTCTTCCGAACCAGCTTCTATATGCCCGCGATCGTACCGGCTATTGCCAGCCTGATCCTGTGGGGATGGCTGATGAACCGCGATTACGGGCTGATCAACGCCATTCTCGTGCGCCTTGGCTTCTCCAAGTTTTCATTCTTTGCGGAACCGGAGACGGCGCTGGCGTCGATGGTGATGATGAGTCTGTGGGGGGTCGGCGCCGGCATGATCATCTACCTGGCCGGGTTGCAGGGGATTCCCGAGTCTCTATATGAGGCGGGCAAGCTGGACGGCGCCAACGAACTGCAGCTGTTTCGAAGCATTACAGTTCCGATGATGACGCCCACGATCTTTTTCAACCTGGTCATGGGCCTGATTGCGGCCTCGCAGACGTTTATGAACGCGTTCGTGCTCACCTCGGGCGGGCCGTTGAAATCGACCTATTTCTATAACCTGATGTTATACGAGCGTGCGTTCAACTGGACGCAGATGGGCATGGCCTCGGCGATGGCCTGGTTTCTGCTGTTTGTCGTGCTGGTGCTGACGCTCCTGGTCTTTCGTTCTTCCGCGCTGTGGGTTTTCTACGAAGCCGAGGTCAAGTGATGGTCAGCGATCAGGAAGTTTACCGGGGAATCCTGGACCTGGACTGGCGGCGGAGGCCGAAGGACAGCAACCGCATCCTGTTCGTCTATCTGATATTGATACTGAGTGCGGTCGTATTTCTGCTGCCTCTGTTCTGGATGGTTACGACTTCGCTGAAGACGCAGGCCGAAGTCTACGTTTTTCCGCCAACGTTTTTCCCCGAGACCTTTCGCTGGCAGAACTTCCCGGAAGGTTGGACATACGAGAGCATGCAGTGGACGCGCTGGCTGGTGAATACGCTGACGATTACGGCTGCGGTCATGGTGGGCACTTTGATTTCGGCCACGTTGTGCGGGTATGGGTTCGCGCGGATCAGCTTTCCGGGGCGAGACGTTTGGTTCATCATGGTGCTGGCGTCGATTATGCTGCCGGGCACGGTGACGTTGATCCCGTTGTTCGTCGGATTTCATCGCGTGGGCTGGCTGGATACCTTTCTGCCGTTGACGGTACCGGCCTTTTTCGGCGGCGGGGCATTCAACATTTTCCTGATGCGCCAGTTTTTCAAGGGGATCCCGGTCGAGCTGGAGGAGGCCGCTCTGATAGACGGCGCGGGCCGTCTGCGTATTCTGTGGCAGATATTCGTACCGCTTTCGGGGCCGGTCATCGCGACGACATCGGTGTTCACGTTTCAGGCGGTATGGAATGATTATTTCGGGCCGCTGATTTTCCTCACCAGCCAGGAAAACTATACGCTCGCCCTTGGCATCACCTTTTTCAAAGGGCTCTACAACACCCAGATTCCCTATATGATGGCCATGTCATTCCTGATGGTTATACCGATGATCATTGTTTTCTTCTTCGCGCAGAAGCTGATGATTCGCGGGGTGATCCTGTCGGGAATCAAGGCGTGACTGCAGTGGTCAGTGGTCAGTGGTCAGTTGCTAGATTCAAGATTGTGGATGAAGTTGTTACTGAGTGGTGGACGATAGGCGCGTACTTCAGGAGGCAATTGTGCCGGAATTACTGATAGATATTCCTTCGACATTTGTGGAGCGCATCGAGCGGTTGGCGGCTGAGGAGAATGAGTCGCTGGAGGATATGGCGATGCTGCTACTGCGGCGGGGGTACGATTTCGCGGTGACGCGGCCGGAGGTGGAGCCGGACCGGAGCCAGCGGCCGGGGGCGCGCAGTGATGCGCGGCTGGACTGGTGGCGCGAGGCGCGGTTTGGGCTGTTCATTCACTGGGGGCTGTACTCGATTCCGGCGGGTATGTGGAAGGGGCGCGACTGGCCGGGCATCGCGGAGTGGCTGATGTACCGGGCGGAGATTCCTGTGGAGGAGTATGAGAAGCTGGCAGCGCAGTTCAACCCTGTCAAGTTTGACGCCAAAGAGTGGGTCTCGCTGGCGAAGCGGGCGGGGCAGAAGTACGTGGTGATCACTTCGAAGCATCATGACGGCTTTTGTATCTTCGATTCGGCGGTTACCGACTACGACATCGTCGATGCCACACCGTTCAAGCGGGACGTGCTGAAGGAGCTGGCGGATGAGTGTGCGGCGCAGGGGATCAAGCTGGGGTTCTATTACTCGCAGACGCAGGACTGGCACCACCCGGACGGGGATGGCAACGACTGGGACTTCGACCCGGCGGAGAAGGATTTTGCCGGCTATATCGAGGATTATGTGAAGCCGCACGTGCACGAGCTGTTGACCAACTACGGGCCGATCGGCATCATCTGGTTCGACACGCCGAAAGGGATCTCGGAGGAGCAGAGCCGGTCCTTGCTGGCGTTGTGCAACGAGCTGCAGCCGGACTGTCTGGTGTGCGGGCGGCTGGGCAATGCGCTGGGGGACTATGCCACGGCCGGAGACAACCGCATCCCGGAAGAGGTCCTGGATCTGGACTGGGAGACGCCGGCGACGATCAACGACAGCTGGTCGTATAAGGTGAACGACCACAACTGGAAGTCGAGCGTCGACCTGATCCGCAAGCTGGTGGACATTGTCAGCAAGGGGGGCAACTACCTGCTGAATGTCGGGCCGACCGATGAGGGTGTCATTCCGCAGCCGAGTGTCGAGCGGCTGGAGGCGATGGGGCGCTGGCTGGCGGTAAACGGGGAGGCCGTTTACGCCACGGAGCCGGGGCCGATCCAGGGGAGGGCGGACCTGCGCTCCACGAGCAGGGAAGGCGTAGTGTACCTCCACGTCTTTGACTGGCCGACCGACGGGCAGATTCGCGTCGAAGGGGTAGCTGCGCAGGAGGCCCGGCTGCTTGCGGGAGGCGGGGCGCTGCCTGTCGAGGAGAGCGACGGGGCGCTTGTGATCAGCGTGCCGGAAGAGGGGCAGGACGAAGCCGCTACGGTTATCGCGTTGCGTTAGCGAAAGCCGCGACCCTGCTCATTGCATCACTACTGCGCAATTTGTCGGAGGGCTGGTCTATCTGGTTCCGAACTGACGGTCGCCTGCGTCTCCGAGGCCGGGCCAGATGAAGCCGGGCGGGAATCCGGCGGCGGCGTCACCGGCGTCGGTGAGGCGTTCATCGACGGCGGCGACATGCACGGCAACGTCGGGGTGGGTTCCCTGGAGCGCGGCGATGCCTTCAGGCGCGGCGAGGAGACCGACGAATTTTACGCGGGTGACGCCGCGGCGCTTGAGGATATCGACGGCCATGAGGGCGGAGCCGCCGGTGGCGAGCATGGGGTCAAGCACGAAACAGGTGTGGGTGGAGAGATCTTCGGGGAGCTTATTGTAGTAGATGACCGGCTGCAGGGTTTCCTCGTCGCGGTAGAAGCCGAGGTGCCAGACCTCGGCCTGGGGTATGAGACTGAGCATACCGTCCACCATACCCAGGCCGGCGCGCAGGATGGGCACCAAGCCGACGCGTTCGTCAAATTTGTTGCCGGTGGTGGACGTGAGCGGGGTCTGAACTTCCACCTCCCTGGTAATCAGGTCGGACGTGGCTTCATAGGCCAGAATCATGGCCAGTTCGTCGACGATGGAACGGAACTGGCGGAAGTCGGTCGCCGTGTCGCGTAGTTGTGTTATCTTGTGTTCGACCAGTGGATGGCCAGACACAAGCAGTTTGGATGACATTCAGGTCCTTTGTTCAGCCGGATTTCCTCAGTTGCCTCCCAGGCAGATTGCAGCTACCAGCGGGCCGGCGCGGTGCGCGGGGCGCGGTTGCGGCGGTTGAACGATTCAACTTCTCGCTGGCAGTCCATACACAGGGTTGCATCGGGCTTTACTTCCAAGCGCGCGGGCGGGATCTGACCACCGCAGCGTTCGCAGATACCGTATTGCCCTAGTTCGATTACGCGCAGGGCGTGTTTGATGTCCTGCTGACGACGTTTCAGGACAGCGATCAGGGCGGCGGTCTTCTCTCGTTCGACGATTTCGGTGTCGCCTTCGTCCAATTCAACATCAACCTCGCCTTGCATCATATTGCGCAGGTGTTCCAGTTCTTCGTTCACCTGTTCCAGGTTTGTCAACAGTCGTTTGCGGTCCTTAGTAGCCTTCTTCGGCATGACGGTTTCCTCTGAATGACGGTAAAAGTAGAAAATGTGGGAGATGTTATATCAGGTTTTGTGCTCGTCGTCAAGAGGGTTTGCGCGAAGGGTGCATCTGAGATTTGGGGGGGACCGGTCTGGCGGGGAATCAGTGCCGGCGGTGGCTGGGGCTGTTTGCCGGCTTTTGGGAGAGTGCGAGGGCAAGCGCCAGGCCGGCACGTACGGGGATCTGATGGGACTGGCGGGACATGGTCTGGCTGGACACGTTCGATTAGGCACCTGTTACGAATATCGACACCCGGTCGACGACGGATGTTGTTG
>VXOE01000005.1 GCA_009840225.1 Caldilineaceae bacterium SB0662_bin_25
TCGAGTGAGTGGCAAAATGACCTTGATGACCCGCTGCGACCGGGATTAACCCCCCCCACCCCGCGTCTTGGCAGATTCCAAGTATGTGCCAGCGCGAGCAAGACAGGAGAGGCCACTCCCATATATGCCCAACGTTCACCGCGATGACCATCGAGAGCCCGCTACAGAAATGCTGACGGTACATTCCCCCCAGGCAGACCGCACACAGTGCACACACAGAACATGGCTTAGTAGCTACAACCTGACAACTGAAAACTGCTGTCAAACCTCCAACCTGTAAAAGCGCGCCCCATTGTCATGCATGATCTTCTGCTGGTCCGCCGCGCTCAAGTGGCTGATGCTGTCCTGGACAATGTCAAACCAGGTAACGTAGTCCGCGGCCATATCGACCACCGGCCAGTCGGAGCCGAAAACCACCCGGTCCGGCCCGAAACAGTCGAGCACGTGCTCGATGTACGGCCGCAGCTCATCCCGGTTCCAGTTCTCGTGGTCCGCCTCCGTCGTCACGCCGGAGAGCTTGCAGTGAATATCCGGCCGGATGGCCAGCTCCCGCAGCTGGTCCTTCCACGGCTGCATGATGCCGTCCGCGATGCCCGGTTTGCCGATATGATCGAGCAGAAAGGAGACATCCGGGCACTGCGCCACCAGTTCCAGTACATCCCCCATCTGTGGATGGTAAATGCACAGGTCGAAACTGAAACCGTACTCCGGCAGCAGCTGCACGCCGCGCACAAAGTCTGGCGCGGTACAGAAACCAAGCGGCTCGTCCTGGATCAGGCGGCGGATGCCTTTGACCAGCGGCAGCTCCGCCAGCGCCTCCAGAAGGGGCCGGGCGCCCTCACCGTCCTGCAAGGGCGCGCTCGCCACGATGCCCCGAATGCGCGGCTCCGTCTGCGCCAGCTCAGTGACCCACTCCGCCTCGCGCAGCGCATGCGCCGGCAGACAGTCGGCCTCCTCGAAGACGATCGCGGCCAGCTCCAGCGAGACACCTTCCCGCGCCCGTTCCAGGTCGGCCGGCAGATGGGGATGGGCGATCGCCGGCGCGCCCGCCAGCCACGGATAATCGATCACCGAACCATCCCAGAAATGCACGTGGGTATCCACATAACGCCGGCGCTCAGTCATGATGGAATACCTCCTCCATCTCTGCCCAGCGCTCACCTTCGGCCGCGCTCTCCACCGGCTCCTGGCAGGGATCGGTCAGCTTCCACCACGCCTGCGTGACCGGGTCGGCCGCCATCTTTGCCATGTCGGCCTCGTAGTCGTCCCCCACATACTCGTAATAGGCGAACAGATAACCGTCCCGCATGAAGATCGAGTAGTTGCGCATATTGCAGTCGCTGATCTTCTGCAGGACTTCCGGCCAGGTGTTGGCGTGCAGATGTACGTAGGCGTCCTCCAACTCCGGCCTGACGTGAATGACCATTCCGTATCGTTTCATCGGGCTCCCCCTGTTGTCATGGCCGGCGATCCCTGGCCGCCGCCTTTACAGCAACGGCAGGTTCACCGTCTTCCCGCTGCGCCGGCTGCGATGGACCGCCTCGGTGAACTCCATGTACTTCACGCCCGTGGCGAAATCGGTGTGGGTGATCACTTCGTGCCCGCGGATCGCGCTGATGAACTCCTCCTCCACGCGCCATCCTCCCGCCTCATGATCCGGCACTTCGATTTCACTCAGACCGCTGTCGCCGCGCTGCCCGCCTGTCAGGACGTCGCCGCTGAAATGCAGTGTGCCTTCACTGCCGTAGATCGTCGCCGAGGGCGGATCTCCGAAGCCTGTCACGTTGCTCACCTGAATGTGTGCCTGCCCGCCGCCGGCCAGGTCCGCGATGATGTCGATGTGATCGGGGATGCGTACGCCCATCATGCGACCCTCTTCATCCTGGCGCACCGGCGTGAAAGTCTTCCCCTTGGCGACCACGCTGGTGACCTCGCCGACCCAGCGCATCATCGCCTCATACCAGATACCCATCGTCATCACGTTCAGCCCGCTGTAGTCCATATTGTGGCGCCAGTGCATCTCGACGTCCTTGTCGATGAAGGCGCCGCCCGCGCGGACGTCCACCACCAGCACATCCCCCAGCCAGCCGTCGCGGATCAGCCGCTGGATCGTGCGGTCCACGCGCAAGCTGAACGGTGACGGCACGATCTGCGCCACCAGGTGCGGCCGGCTGCGCAGCGCGTCGTACATACAGTGGGCCTCCGATGCGTTCATCGCCATGCGCGCCTCGCACATCACGTGCTTATCCGCCTCCAGCGCCGCCACCGTGAGGAGACGGTGCATGTACGGCCACGTGCCGATCACCACGGCGTCCACGTCCTCGGCTTGCACGACATCCTGCCAGTTCGTGCACACCCGCTCGATGCCGAACCGCTCCGCGACTCGTTCCCCCGACTCCTGGCTGCGATTGCAGACCGCGACGATCTCGACGCCCTCAATCGCCTGTAGGCCCGGAATATGCCGGTCACGCGTGTTGGCCCCTGCGCCGACAACGCCGACGCGGATAGTGTCCTGAGTCATTCCTTCCTCCTGAATTGGGGTGTTGTGGCTAATCTATGGGAGTGAAACCGTGCTTACCAACTAAGTGCGGTCATTCATCGCCAGCTGCGTCAGCATATGCTTCAGCCAGATAATGATCGTGATTGACCGAAAGATCATCGATCCCGCAGGAGAACGCCCCTACAATCGAGAGGGCGCGTCGCCTTCGCTCCTCCCGTTCGACACTGTCTGAACTGCAGTTTAGCTGATCAGCTTGACAGGGATCTTTTGCTACATCTCGTAGATGGGGAGGCTGTCCGTTTACCCGTTTCATCCCTGGGCTGTGACCATTTTTTTGCTATCTGAATCTCTGACTGAACGATTGCTGACAAGCAAGCGCATCCATGCGCATTCTATCACAAGTGGGGCGAACATACACGACAATCGCAGGGAGCACTGTAGTCGCTCGCGCGTCCCAAAATTAGGGAAAACGCGTGCATTCGTCCAACTAATGCGCGCGCTCAACTCTCGCTGTCTGAAGGGTGAACTGGAGAATGGGAGTCAGTGATTCGAACAAGCGATGAGGTACAGATGTTCAACCGTAGCAGGCTCGGCAGAGAGCTTACCTGACCTGGCGCCTACTTCACCGCCCCCGCCGTCAATCCTTGAACAAACCTTCGCTGGAAGACGAGATAGACGATGACAATCGGCACCATAACGATGGCGGCCCCCGCCATCGTCAATGGATAGTTTTGCGTATACCTGCTCCGAAAGAACATCAGCCCAAGCACGAGCGGCCGGATCTCCTCCTTCTGCATATAGATGAGGGGCAGAAGAAAAGCGTTCCAGGCGCCCATGAACTGCAGTACGACCAAAGCGGAGACCGCCGGCCCGGCCAGAGGCAGCATGACCCTCCAATAGACACTGAACTCGTTACAACCGTCGATCTCCGCCGCGTCGCCCAACTCCTGCGGAAGCCCGGAAAAATAGGCCCGCATGAAAAAGATACTGAAAGGCATCCCTAGAGCGATACTGGGGACGATCATTGCCCAGTATGTTCCCAGGAATCTGATATCCTTAAGGATATAAAACAGCGGAATCATAATTGACTGGAACGGAACCATCAGCCCAAGCAGAAACAGGACGAAGACGAAGTTCGAGCCGTGGAACCTGAGACGCGCCAATCCATAACCTGCCAGGCTCGCCAACAGGATTACGAAAGTGACGATCGGAATTGAAACAATGACGCTGTTCTTGAAGTATTTTCCAAAGCGGCCGACAGTCCAGGCTTCGATGTAATTGTCCCACCGGATTTCAGTAGGAAAGCCCAGTGGATTGGCAGCGATCTGCCCCGTCGTTTTCAGAGATGACGCTATTACCCAGAACAGTGGTGTAATGCAGACCAGTGTGAAAAAAATAAGAATGGCATAGCGCAGCAATGAACCGATATAGCGGAGAAGCCTATCGCGAACTGCCCTTTGCCTTGGTCCCCGCGCACCCATTCGGGACCATTCCTGGACGGTGCTGGTATTCTGCATTTTACTGTTCCTGCCGTTCGCGCAATCGGATAAAAATGTAGGACGTCACCAGTGACAGAAGCGTCATGACCATCGATAAAGCGGCCCCGTACCCCACCTGGCTCTCCTGAAAAGCCTTGCGGTAGGTGTACGTAGCGATTACCTGTGTCGCCGTACCTGGTCCGCCTTGCGTCATCACGAAGACAATGCCAAAGACGTTGAATCCTCCGATGAGTGTAAATGCGGTGATCATTGTGAGCACGTGGCTCAGCTGCGGCACGATCACATGGATGAAGCGCTGCCAGCCGTTAGCGCCATCGATCGTAGCTGCCTCCACCAACGAAATATCCACATTCTGAAGTCCCGCCATAATGATGACGAAACAGAAGCCGTAGTAAGACCAGATAGCTGTCATCAGGAGGGCAAGCAGCGCCGTCTGGGGGTCGCCTAGCCATCCGCGCGCCAGATGGTCCAGCCCGATACCGCGCAAGATCTGGTTCACTGCGCCGAAGAGCGGATGGTATATCCAGTTCCAAATAATGGCAATAACAACCTCTGAGAGAACGACCGGAAGGAAATAGATTGTCCGAAAAAGGACCCGGCCTAGCGCGCCAGTCCAAATCAGGACGCCAAGCAGCAATCCTATTGCGATAGGCGAAACCGTGCCTATAATCACCCAGATGAGGTTGTGACCCAGTGCCTGCCACAGCAGTGAGTCTCCGGCTAACTTGATGTAGTTTCCTAAGCCCACAAACTGCTTGACCGGATCGGCGCCGTTCCAGTCGGTAAGGCTATAGTAGATTGAATAAAAGAACGGTTGAATAAAGAAGAATGCGTAAATGAGGAGCGCCGGGACAACAAATGCCCATCCGGCAAGCGCTTTCCGCTTAGCGCGTGGCGAGAGTTGCCCCCAGCGTACTGGTGCAGCAGTTGTCATTTCACTCGATCCTGTCCGCCCTGCCAGGGAAGCAGTACCTGCCTTTTCTACATGCGGTCAGGCAATCGTCCTGCAACGCCCTGGACCGTTTCATGTTCGAATCCATTGAACTGGTGCAAGCGTAAGGCATGTTGGCAGGAATGCGGTCAGCCCTGCTGTCCCGATGACCGCATTCCTGTCGAGTCTGTTTCCTCAAGGAGTGATGTCCATCACCGTGCCCCTCTCGATGGCCTCTTGCATGGCAGCTTCCAGGTCGTCGGCCTGTTCTTGGGCCGTCTTTACCTTGCCAATCACTTCCTGGAAACCGTCGAACATCATCGTATTGTAGTTGTCGGGCGTCAATACATCGATGTTGAAGCCCATGCTCTCGGCGTTCTGCTGGATTTCGATGATGGTGAATCGCAGCAGATCCGAGATACTGTAATCGTCTGCATTCAAGCGGACAGGCGGGATCATGGCCATACCTTCCAACCAGTCCCCAATTGTTTCATCCGAAAACAGGAAGTTCAGGTAAGCAAATGCCCCTTCAGGCGACTGAGCGTCCCGTCCTATGAAGTAACCGGAACCAAGACCGGCCGGCGGTGCGATTACCTTTTCTCGGATCGACGGATAGAAGAAGAAGCCGACCGGATCCGTTATGTTGTCCGGGTTGGTGTAGCCATCGATCATCCACGATCCTGTCAAGCGCATGGCAGCCTGCCCGCTGTAGAAGAGCAGATTGGAATCGTCATAGGTTACCGCGTTGATATCAGTGTTGTAGTATCCTGCATCAACCATGTCCACAAAAGGGATTTGGATCGATTCCACGAAATCCGGTTCATTCCATGCCAGTTCGCCGGATATCGCTGCAGCCAGATTATCCTTGCCGGCGATATTGCCGCTGAAGACACTGAACGTATGACCGGCGGGCCATTTGTTTTGGTTGCCCCACGCCATTGGAATGATGTCTTGCGCTTTGAGCGCCTCGCAGACCGCCAGGAAGTCGTCGTGCGTGTCAGGCGCCGCCAACCCCTGTTCGTCAAATATCCGTTCGTTATAGAACGTTCCTACTATCTCCAACTCATTGCCGATTCCGTAGGTTACGCCGTCAAAACTGGCGCGCTCGCGGGCTATCGGCAGGATGTGCTCATTCCAGGCGTACTGCTCATACGCGTCGTCCAGCGGCAAAAGCAGCCCGGCGCGTGCCAGCACGCCGGCAAAACCTGGCCCGGTATCATAGTACATCACATCCGGTCCGGCGCCCGCGTCAAGCGATGTCTTGAGAATATCGCGCATGTTGGTCTGCGCTTCACGCGTGACATGGTACTCAGGATGTGCCTCATTGAACTTGACAACGATCTCATTGACACCCACGGAATCTTCACCGAACTGGTCCCACACGAGAATCTGTTCTTTCTCAACGGCCGGTTCGCCCGCAGTGTCGTCAGTGCCGGTATCGGCCCCGGGAGTCACGCAGGCTACAGCAAGTATGCTGGCAGATAGTCCACCGGAGAAGCGCAAAAAATCACGGCGAGTATGACGCAATGAGGTTGACATACGGTTTTTCTCCTTTGTTCTCAGATGTGTAGACGGCCGACTGACGCATTTAAGGCGGTTCGGGCCGGGACGGCCTCCGCATAACACGAACAAAAGCCAGAGTCCTGATTGCAAAACCAATTAAATTTGGATCATCCAATTGGCATGAGAGAAAGGCGTTCAACCGATCACGATTGGCCCAAGATGCTGAGCCGCGTCACAGTTTGGAACCACATACACCAACCAGGCAGCCAGGCGCTACCCTGCTGTCGTCCGGCGCCAAATCCGTGATGGAGCACACTGCCTGGACGCGTCTCTCTGCTGGCCTGCGGCAGAGGTTGCAAGAATTATATCATTTAGTGAACACAACATCAACGAGGATTTGTGGGGACCATTCCAGGTGGCGGTGTGCCGGTCGCAGCCGATCGATCATAGAGAGTGATAACAGGGCTGACTGGCTACAGCGGAACGAAGCCGGCGCACTTCTGGGCCGCCAAGAAGCTTATCCGGAATTTCTGTATTTTAGGCTGGGACGGTTAGTGGAAGTGAATGCTGTTGCGCCGGCAGGAGTCGATGCTGGTAATGCGCTGCGCGCGGCCCGCCGATGGTAGACCGGATCGCCAGTTGCTGGTATGATCCCACCATATACCACACCAACGCCACCGAAAAAGCGAGAGAAAAATGACCGTTGCCCCTTCCATCTCCGAACTCGACGTCCGCGCCCTCTGGCATCCCCTTACACAGCACAAACCGCTCGCCGACACACCGCCTACCCTCATCGTCCGCGGCGAAGGCTGCTATCTGGAAGACGACCAGGGCCGCCGCTACCTCGACGCCATGGCTGGCCTCTGGTGCGTCAACATCGGCTACGGGCGCAGCGAACTCGCCGAAACCGCCGCCGCGCAGATGACCGAGCTCCCCTATCTCGCGCCCACCATGACCCATCCGCCCGGCGCGCAGCTGGCCGACAAAATACTGGACCTCCTCGGCTGGCCCGGCCGCGTCTACTTCTCCTCCAGCGGCTCCGAAGGGAACGAGGTCGCCTTCAAGGTCGCCCGCCAGTATCACCTGCAGTCCGGCAAACCGGGCGGCGCCACCCGCTACAAAATAATCTCCCGCCACCGCGCCTACCACGGCAACACGCTCGGCGCCATGAGCGCCACCGGCCAGGCCGAACGCAAGATCGGCTACGGGCCGATGGCGCCCGGCTTCATTCACGTTCCGCCCCCCTATCCCTACCGCGCCCACCCCAAACTCACCCCGGCCGAGCACGGCATCGCCTGCGCACAGGCGATCGAGGAGACGATCATCTACGAGGGGCCCGAGACCGTCGCCGCGGTCCTGATGGAGCCGATCATCTCCGGCGGCGGCGTCCTCGTCCCGCCGGACGAATACCTGCCGCGCGTGCGCGAAATCTGCGACGAGTACGGCGTTCTGCTCATCTTCGACGAAGTCGTCTCCGGCTACGGCCGCACCGGCAAAATGTTCGGCCACGACCACTGGGACGTAAAGCCCGACATCATCACCATGGCAAAGGGGCTTTCGAGCGGCTACATGCCTCTCGCTGCGACCGCCGTGCAGGAATATATCTTCGATGTCTTCATGGGCGAGGCCGGCGACCTGACCCACTTCCGCCACATCAACACCTTTGGCGGCCACCCGGTCAGCACCGCGGTCGGACTGCACAATCTGCAAATTGTCGAGGAAGAAGGTCTGGTGGAGAAAGCCCGCAGCATGGGGGACTACGCGCTGGCCCAACTGCAAAATCTGGCGTCGCACCCGTGGGTGGGCGAAGCCCGCGGCCGCGGGCTGCTCCTGGGCGTTGAGCTGGTGGCCGACAAGGGTACCAAACAGCCCCTCGACGACTCCGAAGTGCTGGCGATCCTGGGCCGCTGCAAACAGGCCGGCGTCATCCTCGGACGCAACGGCAACACCGTTCCCGGCCTGGGAAACATCCTCATCATGGCCCCGCCACTCGTCGCGACCGAGTCCGAAATCGACCTCCTCATCGAGGCGCTGGTCTACGCCCTGGGAGAAAAATGACGCCGGCAGCCGCTGCATCCCCCGGCCGCCGGCCTCTCACAACAGCATACTAGCCCCGGATATCCAGCCTCTCCCGCCGCAGCCACTGGCTGACCGAGTCCCGTTCCGAAACGCCCGGATGCGCGTCGTCCGGGCTGTCCACGTACGCGCCCTCCGGCGCCGGCACCGGTCCCCGCAGCAGGGGGTCATCCGTGCGCTCCATCCATGACGCGAGCCGGTCCCGCATCTCCGCCAGCGCCTCCGCGTAATCCGGGTCATTCACCAGGTTACACGCTTCGTTTGGATCATAGATCAGATCGTAGAGCGCCTCCTGGTGGACCTTGCGCCCAGCCAGACCGTTGTCCATCAGATACTGCTTGCTCGGCCCGTTGTCGATATTGGGCATCGTCGTCGTTGCCCACGCATCGAAACGACGGATATACTTCCAGCGCTGCGTGCGCACAGCCCGCTTCGGCTCATAACCGGCGTGATAGCTCACCTCCCCGAAGATCTCCTCGTTGATCTCATCGGCAGTTCCCGCCACCAGAGGCACAACCGAGCGCCCTTGCAGCCACGCCGGCGGTTCCACCCCCAGCAGTTCGCACAGCGTCGGGTAGATGTCAATCTGCGAAACCATACCGTCCACGACCTTGCCGCCGCTGAACCCCTGCGGCCAGCGCATGATCAGCGAAACGCCGAAACCGTGATCGGTCAGTGTGCATTTCATGCCGGGGAAGGCCAGCCCGTGGTCGGTCGTGTAGATGAACAGCGTATCCTCGGCCAGCCCTTCCTTCTCCAGCGCCTCCAGAACGATCCCGACCTGGTCGTCCAGAATTTTGGCCATACGCTTGTAGGAGGCCATGTCGTAGCGGGTCTCCGGCGTATCGGGCAGCGGCGCCGGCGGCAGCGTATAGCGCACGTCCTCCTCCTCGCTCGGCTCAGGAAAGACGCGATGCGTTTCGGAATAACCCACCGCCAGGAAGAAGGGCCGGTCATGCTCCCGCTTGATGAACTCGACCGCTGCCTCCGTTCTGTACTCCGGACCCCGGGACCCGGGCGGGTCGGCTTCGGCGATCCATTCGTAACCCAGCGTGCGCGTATCGAGCGCCAGGTGTTGAAAGCCGCACAATGCCGTGCGGTAGCCGTGGCCGCGCAGAAAGTTCGCCAGGTGCCGTTCGGGATGCTGCAGAAAGAAGTCCCGGTTGGCCAACCCCAGCTGCCCGCAGGAGTGCGAACTCTGGCCCGTGAGCAGACAGGCCCGGCTCGGCGAGCACGTCGGCGCCGCGCTGAACGCCTTACGGAAGAGAACGCCCTCCTCCGCCAGCCGCTGCAGATTGGGCGCGGGCACAGCATGGCCGTAGGGCTGCAGGTACCGGCCCGTGTCGTGCGAATGCAGGTAGATTATGTTCATGTAAGGATTCCTCATTACCCTGTGTGCGGGACAACTATGGCCGCCCATGCGGCGGTGTCCAATCTACGTGAACTGCTCGATGGAGCATGCAAAATCATCTTGGCACGGCTTATGTAAGCGGCGCAAATCACTTCTCCCAGCCGACTCCTGCGCCTACGCCAGCCACTGACCCCCAATCCCAAACCCCTAACTCCTGGCCCCTGCAGTTTCCGCCGACTCGCGTCCCCAAACTGTCAGCAGCATAAGAGCCGCCAGCGTACAGATGGCCGACACCGGTCCCAGCCCCCACACGCCGAAACGAGTGTACATCCACGGCCCGGTAAATCCGGTGAAGGTCATCCCCACCAGGTTGATCGCCACCGCCAGCGACATTACCTTGCCCCGCCGGTCCGGAGCCTGTTCGCTGACCAGGGCGACGGCGCTGACGAGGCCGTACTCGAATGTAAATCGCATCAGCAGCAACGCCGCGACGACCGGCAACAGCCCGATATTGACGGCTGGGAGAGAGAGGTAAACCAGCGCTGAACCGAGAAGGCCTGCCTGAAATGATCGCTTCTTGCCCACCCCGTCCGCGATCAATGACACGAGAACAGCCCCCGCCAGGTCCGCTGCGCCCTGCAACAGGGCCACCAAGCCCAAGGTAGTTGCCGTCAGACCGTATTCGGTCTGCAGCCAGACGCCGTGAGCAATGAGGACGTGGCCCTGGCTGAAAAGAAAGAGACTGTTCGCGCCGATTATCATGTAGGCCGAGAGCCGGTTTGGGCCGAGATCGAATAGACCGGCGATATGCCGCGCCGCGCCGATAACAAGCCGTGAGAGGTGAAGGGTAAGAGGCGGCGTGACTCCCTTCTCAAGGCCCACCTCCGTACCGCCTTCTTCACCTGCAACGCCGACCTGCGTCGGCCCGTTCTCTGCGCCGGCGCCCGCCAGTGAAGGGTCTGCGCCCCTCGGTACTTTCGGCAGAAAGCCAAGCAGGGCCCAGCCCGCCAGTATGGCAACGCCCAAAACGATAAAGGGGAGTTGCCAGCTGAAACGGTCGAAAAGCAACCCCATCAGCGAAAGGCCGAGTATCCCCGCCAGGGCCCAGGAATACTCCAGAATACCGAGGCCCCGCGCCCGCTGCGCAAAGGGCAGCTGCGCGCTGATGTAAGCCTGAACGGTCGGCAAGAAGCCGGTCAACCCCACTCCCGATAGAACCATCCCGGCCGCAGCCGACCAGAACCCCGCGCCGCTGCCCAGCAAAAAGGTCCCAGACGCGGCCAAAACCAAGGCCAGACGCATCACGCGCCGGTAGCCGTAGCGGTCCGCCGCGCTGCCGAACAGCGGCGCGCTCAACCCCACCGCGCTGCGCAGGCTCATCAGACGGCCCAGAACGACAACATCCAGGGCCATCCCCAGCGCAATGATCGGTAGAAAGGAGTAGAAAAGTTGGACCGTTGTGTCGACGACCAGCCGGGTAGCCACACAGGCGGCCAGGATATGGCGGAAGCGGGAGAAGCCACGCGACGCCTCCGCGCGCGGTTGCCGGTCAGCCCTGGATGACGCCCATGTTCGTGCCCGGAAACGGGAAGAAAACCGTTGCCACACAGTCACTCGCCCCGGCAAATCATCGGGTCGCCATTCCGATCCTGTCGAACCGGACCTCGCCCTCGGTCGCGAAGAGGCCCAGCGCGCCTTCGCGCCGGCCATAGATGCGGGTGGAAAGGGCGACCCGGTCATCGATATAGATGACCAGCGCCGTGCCGTCGACAAGCAGTTGCACTTTCAGCGGTCTGTCCGGCTCCAGAACGACCCGGCGTTCGAGCATAAAGGGCGGATTCGGCGTCGTTACGCTGAAATGCGGCGTCCAGCGGTCCAGCACGACCCGGTTCTTGGCCGGCTCCAGACGCACCTGGTAGTAGGACTCCAGATCATCGCTGGCGCGCAGCATCAGGCCGCAGTTGGTCAACCCTGGCTCGAACGTCACAGTCGCCTCGATCAGACATTCCTCCGGCATCTCCCCCAGCGTCATCAGCGCGTACCGGCTGACCGCAGATGTACTGGCGCTCTCTCCCTCGACCTCCCAGCTGCCGAGCACCGTTTGCGCCACAAGCGGAGCCGGTTTGTCAAAAGCGCCGGCAACCGTCTCGGGTATGCGGACCGCCAGAGAACCGTCCGGCTGCGGCACAACCTCGTGCACGACCAGGTTGCCGCCCCACAGCCATTCGCCGTCGTCCGACTCGTCCGCGCGCACCGGCAGCCAGCCAAAGGAATAGCGCTGCGACCCGTCTCCCGCCGTCTTCGCCGCGCCGTATGCAAGACCGTCCAACATGTCGTCGTTCGCAGAGGTCCACGGCCCCGCCAGGCTGTGCGCCATCCGGTAATGGGTGGCGATCCACTCCCTCGAGACCGAATAGACCAAGTACCACAGTTCGCCATGACGGAACAGGTCCGGGCAGGGGTGCGCCCACACCTCACCCGGCGCCCACAGCGGCGGCCGTCCCTCCCACGTCACCAGGTCGGAACTGACGGCCAGCCCGATGCAGCCGCGGTTGCGCACCGGGCCGCTATCCGTGCGCGCCGTCATCAGCATCCAGTATTCCCCCGCCGCCTCGTTCCAGAACACATAGGGGTCGCGCCAGTCGTCCAGCTCATATCCCAGTTCAGTAGGCGCGAAGAACCTGAAGTCCGGGTCCTTGTGCCACGTACGCAGGTCAGCGCTGGTGGCGCGCATAACCACCTGCGCCGCCTTGCCGGTCCCGGCGAAGGCTGGATTGATTCCCGTAAAGTAGATGTAAAAGATGCCGTCGCCCGCGATCACGGAGCCTGTCCCGACATCGACGTCCTGCTCATCGGGGGCCCCATGTGTTATCGCCTCGCCCCATTCCTCGAAGTGGACAAAGTCGCGGGTCACGAGGTGATACCAGGGCCGGCCCGGGCCATGTCCGGTCTCATCCCCGTATTCCTTGATGTAGAAAAGGTGGTAGTCGCCCTCCCAATAGAAGGGGATGAAGTCACCCGCGACCCCATCGTCAGGTCGGTAGAGAATTGTCATGATCTGCCCCCGTGCCAAATCTCAGTGAGAACCGTCAGCCCGACTCGCGTCCCCAAATTGTCAACAGCAAGAACGCCGTCAGCGTCCCCACCGCCGCCACCGGCCCCAGCCCCCACACGCCGAAGCGGGTATACATCCACGGCCCCGAAAATCCGCTGAACGTGGAGCCCAGCAGATTGAGCGCCACCGAAAGGGAGATGACTTTGCCCCGCCGGTCCGGCGCCTGTTCGCTGATCAAGGCGATGGCGCTGACAATCCCGTACTCGAACACGAACCGCAGCAGCACCATCGCGGCAACCACCGGCGCCAGCCCCACATTGATAATCGGCATGGAGACGTAAACCAGCAGAGACCCCAGCATGCCGAACTGCACGGCCCGCTTCTTTCCGATCCGGTCGGTAATAAGCGAGACAAGCACACTGCCGCACAGATCCGCGGCCCCCTGCGCAAACGCCACCAGCCCCAACGTTTCCGGGACCAGGCCGTATTCGGTCTCTAGCCACGCGCCATGGGCAATCAGGATGTGGACCTGGCTGAAATAGAAAAGAGCGTTGGCACCGATGACGGCCAGCGCGGCGCGCCAGTTGGGCCCGAGATCGAAAAGTCCGGCGACTGTCTGCGCACGTAGAGGGGGGAGGGATACAAGAAGGGGAGTGAAGGCGCGGCTCCTCAGCCTTTTCCGGGCCGCCTCCCGACGCCGCGCTCTTTCGGGGTCCATAACCCGTACGCCGGCCGTCGCTTCCGGCAAGAGTCCAATCAGAACCCAGCTTGCCAGCATCGCCCCGCCCAGCACAAAGAACGGGAGTCTCCAACTGAAGCGGCCAAAGAGAAAGCCCATCAGCGGCAGACCGACAATGCCTGCCAGTGCCCAGGAGTACTCCAGTATCCCGATGCCCCGCGCCCGCTGCGCAAACGGCAGTCGCGCACTGATATACGCCTGGCAGGTCGGCAGAAAGCCCGTCAGCCCCGCCCCCGACACGATCATGCCGACAACGACCGACCAGATGCCCGCCCCGCTGCCCAACAAAAACATGCCCGCCGCCGTCAACAGCAGCGACAGCCGCATGATGCGGCGATAGCCGAGGTTGTCCGCCGCCGTGCCAAACAGCGGCGCGCTCAACCCCGCCAGGCTGCGCAGGCTGACCAGACGGCCCAGGACAACGATATCCATCCCCAGCCCCAGTGCAACCGTCCGCAGGAAGGGGAAGAAGAGCTGTGTCGTTGTATCGATTGCCAAACGGGTGGCGATACAGGCCGCCAGGATATTGCGAAAACGGGCAAATCCCCGCGGCATCTCTGCGCGCGCGTCCGCGCGCGGCGGCCCGTTACTCACCGATCCGGCGCACGGTCGCGCCCGGTGGAGGGAAGAAGACGAACGTCCGCGGATCGATCTCCTCATCGAACCTGATGAAGTCGAACCGCATGCGGAAGCCGGTACTGCCTTCGATCGCCAGTGGGTAGTAGGTACTCCTGTCCAGCCAGACGGTCACCTGCTCCCCTGCCTCTTCCAGTGGGCTCTGCCCCGAAGGCAGCTGAATCTGCACCCGCAGCGCATTCCGGCCGGCAGCCGCTTCCTCGCCGACAATCTGCAGTTCACCCGCGCGCAGCGCCGCCAGCACATCATCCGGCATCGTCTCCAACAATGACGTGCCGAAGCGCGAGCCCGCCGCCGCGCCTTCCTTCCGGTCGGTGACGGTGGCGAGGTCTAGCACCGGGTCATACGTCCACGCCTCTTCTTCGTTGAACGTCATGATAAAGACCGCCTTGCGGTCCAGCCCTTCCAGTTCCGCCTCCGCCCGCAGATGCCGCGGCCGCTGCACCCACAGTTCGTACTCAACCATTTGATCATCTTTCCCCAGCTGCAGCCGCCCCTGCACAGTCTTCAACTCCTCAAGCCGTGCCGCCGCCTCATCCGGCAAACTCTCTGCATCCGGGATCCGAGTCGTGAAAGAGAGGACAGCCAGCCCAACAGCGGCCGCAAGGGCCAGCCCCACAAAAATTGCCGCGTTCCGTTTGCGATCCATCCGAAAGTTTTTGGTTCTCAGTCAGTGATTTTTGGGAGGATGCCGCGCGACGTTGTCCAGTTTCGGGCTTAGCGCGACCTGAAACTGGCAGTTCATCGACGCCGGCACAGGTTTCTATTGCTCAGTAGTTTTTGGTGGGCGTTTGTAAAATCCTTGCGCTCATTTGTTGAGTACACTTTCCCGCGCGGTCTATCGATCAAGAGCTTGTTTCCAAAATCCTCGTGTAAAGCCCGGTCGTTTGAGTACAAAAGACGTGCGCCGCTGACCTGGGCCAGCGCGATCAAATGAATGTCGTTGGAACGGCATCTCCCCTCTCTGCCGAGTTCCTCCTCCCTCTGATCCACAGGGCCCGGCGTCTCCTGCCGGATTCTCCCTGCGAGAATCCCCTGCTGTATCCACTGCCGGGCCTTCACATAGTTGAGTTCGGCAAGAAGCCTCCTGCTAACTACAAGGCGAAGCAAGCCGGAATCAAGCCGTTCGAAAAACCTTCTGCCAGCTTCGGGTCGATTGTCGCCAAAGACTTCGTGGGAAACGTTTACATCAACAATCGCGCACACTTGCTACAGCCCTAAAGACCTGGTCGTTTCTTCCATGAAAAATCTGCGGTAGCTGTCGGGCGCGTTCAAAACATTGCCCTCGTCGTCGATTCCCAGTGAATGGATCTGCACGTCGAGACTGTCCCTTTCAAAATAAAGTACCGATACATCTTCAGGCTTCAAGGCGCCGCTCCCGTCGCGGACATCCATACGCACGCGATCTATCAGGTGATCACTGTGCGTCTCGACGATAATCTGACGCTCATTGCCAGCAATCTGACAAAACAGACTGCCAAGCGCAGCCTGCGCGCTTGGATGAAGGTGTACTTCTGGCTGCTGCAAGAGGAACAGAGGCGGCGCGTCCGGTCGTAGCAACTCGGTTATCACCAAGAGCGCCTGGCTGACTCCGTATCCGACGTCAATGAGATTGCGTAACGGTCCCTTTAGGTTGGCCCCAGCTTTTCTAATCTGAATCTGGAATGGTTCGCTATCTCTCTGCCCCAACCGCTTAATGGAAATTTCATCAAACAGGCCCGCGGCCTTGCCAAATTCCTGTAAGCGTCTCTTGAGTTCAGTCCACACTCTATTGCGCCGCGTGAACACATCTGCAAGATACATCGGCACATAGTCACCTTCGGGGTCCCGGGTGAAACGAGATGGGTCATAAGTGCGACTTGGCTTGGAACGCACCGGCGCGCTGGCGAAAGGGCGCACTCCGGATAGCGAAAGATCAAACCAGGGAAATTCTCGGAGAATCTCTTTGTCTTCAGAGCTGATTGGAGGAGAGCCTTCCCGCGGTTCATACTCCGGGTCTCCTGCCTGGTTTCTCCCCGGAATTGAAGAGTTGCTAAAGTGAACATGCGGAGGAATCGTATGATCCTGAAGAGAGTATCGTTTTCCTCTGATCACCCTCTTTTCCCAACTTCCCCTGTGTGTCGCAGCCCTGAGAACATAGACATGGTTTTTTTCGCTGTCTTCCTCAAAGCTTTCTTCAATCCAGGTGTCGCCATAGGCAAATCGCCTTCCAACAGGGACCGGAACTGCACCATCCTTTCCGAATGTTACGTCGAATTTCTTGGATAAAGGCTTACTTGCCCTCTTGTGTGAATTCGGTCTCGTTGTACTGAATCCCGCAACGAAGGTTTCGGCTCTGCCGCCCCGCCCGCCTCGGAAGTGAGCGATCTCGTCGAAACTGCCAAGATCATACGGCTCTTCCTTGAAATCAGGGATCCTGTAGTCGTTGGCGAGTTCCCAAAGAGCGCGAATTATGGCCAGGAAGGAGGTCTTGCCTGTGCTGTTCTCTCCCACCAGAAGAGTTAAGGGCGCTAACTTGGCCGTCTGCTCCTCCCGGAAGCAGCGGTAGTCTTTCAGCCTGATCTCATCCATGACAGTTCCCTTTCGCAAGACGTCCACATCGCGTCGTGTCGAACCGTCTGCAAAGGCAGCTCCCAATCGGCCGCTAACGCCGTGATTATATCATTGCTCTACCGCGTTCGCTCCATGAACCCGTGCATCACAGGCAGCATCCGCCCAGGAGCCTCCTCCGCCAAAAAGTGCCCGCAATCCCTGAACTCGTGCAACTCAAAATCCGCCAGCTCCGCCTTCCACCGGTTCAGTTCCTTCTCCCGAAACGCGATGTCCTTGAACCCCCACAATAGCAGCGCAGGCTTCGCCGTGAACGCGGCCCGGTCATCCCAGATCGACCCCAGCCAGTCGCCCGCACCCACGATGTACCTCGGAAACGCCGCGCACGCGGCACGCGCCTCCGGCGTCGGCTGCGCATTGCGATAGTGCGCCATCACCTCCGCCGTCAGAAGCTCCTTTGAGGCGACCGCCATCGGCAGCACTCTGTTCACGAAAAAATTGTGGCGCTTAATCATGTACTGGCCCAACCAGCTTGACATGAAAAAGCTGAACATCACATAGTGCGGATCGCGCCCGACCGGCCAGCACCAGGTGTTCGTGATCACAAGCCGCTTCACCCGCTCCGGATGCTTTCGTGCGAAATCCAACCCAATCGGTCCGCCCCAATCCACCAGGTACAAGGTCGCGCCCTGCACGTCGAGATGGTCCAGCAAAGCCGCCGCCGCATCCGCATGGGCTTCAGGACGGTGGTCGGCCGGCCGCTGACTGCGCGCCGACAGCCCGAAACCGATATGGTCGGGCGCGATACATCGGTATTGCGAACGAAGATCCCCGACCAGATGCCGAAATTCGAAAGACCAGGTGGGGTTGCCATGCAGGAAAACAATCGGCTCCCCCGCACCCTCGTCGATGTAGTGCATCTCGTGGCCGGATGGAGTCGTGAAGAAACTGCTCTCAAAGGGGTAAATCGCGCCAGACAGCCACGCGGGGCGCGCGGGGGACACGCTCTGGCTCATGCTTAATTCTCCTGTTGTGGATTGAACGCAGCGTTACATCCAGATCCGGGGGGGAGCATCGCCCTTCTCAGGAGGCGGCGGCAGCTCAACCTGTCCGTTGTCTTCCTGCCCGCTATCGACGGGTCCATTGCCACTGATCCCGCCGTGGACGGCCCCATTGTCATGATCGAGCCTTGGAGAGGCAGCAAGCGATGAAGGAACTTCCTCTACGCGCTCCGGGTCAATCTCTCCTGCGGTCTTGAGATAGACCTCCCGCCCCTGGCTCCGGCCCCGGTCCGGTCCCAGAATGCCGACTGCTTCAAGCTGCTCCACCAGACGGCTGGCACGGTTGTGGCCGACCCGCAGCTTCCGCTGCAATATCGTCACCGAGCCGCGCCCGGCCTCCGACACGACCTGTACCGCCTCGTCGAAAAGTTCGTCCCGGCCCTCGCCGTCCTGCGTCTGATCGCGCAGTGGGCTCTGCCCGTCATCCTGTTCGAGGAGTTGGAGAGATTCGCCCTCGCTTCTCTGCGCAGTGCCCTCCGTCGCCGGCAGTTCGCGCTCTTCGATCGGTAAGGAGATGGGATCAGGCGTGAAGAGCGGGATCTGCTCGCCTTCCAGTCGCCCCTGTCCGTTCCCCTCCTGTTCCTGGATGTAGGTTTCCAGATTGTGGAAATTCTGCCAGTAGCGGACGATGCGGTTGGTCTCCGCATCATCCAGAAACGCGCCCTGCATCCGCTCCAGCTTGCTTGCATCCGGCGCCATAAAGAGCATGTCGCCCCGCCCCAGCAGATTCTCCGCGCCCGGAACGTCCAGCACCACCCGGCTGTCTATCTGGCTGGTCACCGCAAACGCGATACGGGCCGGGAAGTTGGCCTTGATCAGGCCGGTGATGACATCGACCGAGGGCCGTTGCGTCGCGATGATCATATGAATGCCCACAGCCCGCGCCATCTGTGCCAGGCGGATCACGTGCTTTTCCACCTCCTCGGGCGCAGCCATCATCAGATCCGCCATTTCGTCGATGATGACGACAACGTAAGGCAGGATCTCCTCGCCCAGTTTGCGCAGATACGCGTTGAAACGTTCCAGATCGCGTACACCGGCCTTGTTGAGCATCTGGTAGCGCCGTTCCATCTCCTTGATGCACCAGAAGAGCACGCCCGCGGCCCGGTCCACGTCGGTCACTACCGGGCTGAGAAGATGCGGCGTCCCGTTGTAGACGGTCAGTTCGACCATCTTCGGATCGATCATCAGCAGGCGCAGCGTTTCCGGCGTGTGGGTCAAAAGCAGGCAGCCGATAATCGAATTGATGCAGACCGACTTGCCCGTCCCCGTGGCACCGGCGATCAGAAGATGGGGCATCCGCGCCAGGTCGGTGACCACAGGCTTGCCCCGCACGTCCTCGCCCAGCGCAATAGGCAGGCGGCCCCCAACCTGTATGGTTTCGAACTCCTCGCTCTCCATCAGCTCCTTCAGGCCGACATTGTTGCTCTCCGTATTCGGCACCTCGATGCCGACGTAGCTCGTCCCCGGAATCGGCGCCTCGATCCGCACCGTACGCGCCGCAAGCGCCAAAGCCAGATCGTTGCTCAGGCTGGCGATCTTGCTGACCTTCACCTTGGTGCGCTTCGTCTCCCCGCGCACCGTGCGCTCGGTATAGCCTGGACGGATCAGATATTGCGTCACTGTGGGGCCGGCGTTGACCCCTTCAAAGTCAGCGGGAACGCCAAACAGCGCCAGCGTCTCCTCCAGCAGCCGGCCTCGGTAGCGGATCAGGTCGTCACTGTCGATCGACCTGTCCCAGAAGTCCAACATATCGCCCAGCTGCGGGAGTTCCCACGCCGGTTCAACTTTTCCGTTTCTGTCTTTCAGATGCCGCTCGGCGCCCATCGCCGACACCTCACCTTCAGAGCCGGCAAGCTCTTCAGACTGCATCGACGGCGCTCCTTCGACAGCGCGACCTGCCTGCGCTACGGGGGAAAGCGGAGTGGAATGAGGAGCGGGAGCGTGGGGCTCGTTTCGCTCCTTTCTGGCCAGCTTCCTGGTCCTGAAGAGCTCTCTGTGCCGTTCCTGCCGCCACAACTCTTGCAGTATTCCCCGAACATCCTGGCCCACCGCGCCGCCCCCAGCCCAGAGACCATCCCAGAACCGGCGGCCGGTGAGCAGCGTCAGCCCCGAAAGCGCCACCACAAGAATCACCATCCACGCACCCCAGCCGGGCAACCCATCCGCCAGCGCATTCGCGAAGATGAGGCCGAGCGCCCCGCCCGCGCCCCCGTCGAGGACGCGCGCCGCCCGCGTCAAAGGCGGCAGAAACAGCGTTATGGCGGCAATGTATGCCAGAAAGATCAGAAGCAGGCCCGTCGGCACCCGCCAGGGCAGGAGCGGCAGTTCGCTGTTCGACCGGCCTCCGTCGCGGGACGATGAGGAGCGGCGTTTCGGCCCTTCGATGGCGCGCAGGACCAGCCACAGGCCAAGGAAGCCGGTCAGCAAAGGTACGCCGGCCACCCCGTCACCGGTCGTATAACGCAGGAGATCGATCCACAGCCCTGTGACACTGCCGCGCGAATCAGTCAGCAGGCTCAACAGCGTAAAGACCGAAATCAACACCAGGCTGAGGCCGACAACCTCCACGCGGGCGATCGCGGCCAACCCGGCCAAAAACTGTTTCTGTGGGGTGGCTTTCTTCTTCGTACGCCTCTTGGTTGCCATATCAGAAGTCAAAGGTCGCGGCTCGTGGCCGGAAATCGCACCAGCCACTGTAGGTCCAATAGCCCATTACACTGCTCGCAAGGAGAGAACAAACGTTCCCAACACAGTATACCAATGAACTCCGAATTCACCAATCAGTTTCTAATGGTTAGACGCTCCGAAACTCGACGATTTGCCCGCGCTTTGCAACCGAATGATCGGCGTCTTCCCATCGCCGCAGGATCTCCCTCCTTGCCGTTTCCGAAAAGGGTGGGCATCAGGCTCAATTGAGTCGTGGAAAAGATCGCTCGAAACAGGAAAAAATCAGGCCGCCGGTCGCTAAAACTGCACCATTCTCGCGCAATTCTCGTGACCGACGGCCATCATCTGCGTCAAACCCTGAAGACTATCTCCGTGGCCCTTCGTGGATAGACCGGATCGTGCCCCTATGACTTTCAGTTCAGAAAAATGTCAACGGACTCCGGTCTGACCGCGCACCCGCTTCCAAGACCGACTGCCGCCTGCCCCCTACACCTGAATCACGACAGGCAGGATCATCGGCCGCCGTCCCATCTCATTGCTGCAGAAGCTGGCCAGGGCATTGCGTATGCGCCGCGAGAGCACCGTGGGCGTCGCCTTGCCTTTGACCTCGTTTCGCACGATCTCCTCCGCCCGCAGAATCAACCCCTCGTTGTCCCGGATATAGACAAACCCGCGACTGATAATCTCCGGACCGTAAAGGATCGAGCCGTCGAACTCGTCCAGCGCTACGATACACACGAGAAAGCCGTCGCTTCCCAGATGGCGCCGGTCGCGCAGGACGACGCTGCCGATGTCGCCCACGCCCAACCCGTCGACAAAAACGTGGTTGGCGCTCACGTGCTCGCCCAACCGCGCCTCGACCGCATCGCTTTCTTCCTCGAAATGGCCGAACTCGACCACCTGCCCGTCTTCCACGACGAAGACGTTCTCCGGCGCAATTCCGACCTCCTCCGCCAGCTCTCCATGCAGGACAAGATGCCGGTATGCACCATGCACAGGGATGAAATAGCGCGGCCGCACCAGTTCCAGCATCCGGCGGTAGTCCGCCTTGCCGCCGTGTCCGCTCACGTGTACATCGTCCGACAGTTCGTGATAGAAGACCCGGGCCCCGCGCCGGTACAGATTGTCTACAGTGCGGTTGAACAACTCCTCGTTGCCCGGGATCGGTGTCGCGCTCAGCACCACCGTGTCCCCCTTGCGCAGGCTGATCTGACGCTGGTCCCCGATGCTCATGCGCACCATGGCGCTGGTCGGCTCTCCCTGGCTGCCGGTGGCGATGATCGTCACCTGGTGGGAGGGCAGCTCTTCCATCTCCTTGGCCGTCAAAAGCTCGTCCTGCCGGATATCGAGGTAACCGAGACCGATCGCGATCTTCACGTTATTGATCATCGAGCGCCCGATCATCCCGACCCGCCGTCCATGCTTACGCGATATCGTGATGATCTGCTGCACGCGGCTGATGTTGCTGGCAAAGGTCGCCAGAATCACCCGCCCATCCACCTGCGAAAAGATGCTGTCTAGCGTCTCCTCAACCTTGGTTTCGCTGGGCGTACTGCCTTCCGCCTCTATATTCGTGCTGTCCCCCAGCAGCAGCAGTACACCCTCATCACCCCAGCGCTCCAGCTTGTCCACCTCGGTCAACTTGCCGTCCACCGGCGTATCGTCAAACTTGTAGTCGCTCGTCAGAATCACCCGCCCGGCCGGCGTGGAAACACTGACCCCCACACTGTCCGGGAAGCTGTGGCAGGTATGGAAGAACTCCACTGTGAACGGCTCCAGAGAGATCACGTCACTCTCCGTCACCGTTTGCAGTTCCGTCTGCGCCAGCAGGCCATGCTCCGACAGCTTGCCCTGAAGCAGGCCCCTCGTCAGCGCCGTGGCGTAGACCGGCGCATCCAGACCCTGGTCGATCAGATAGGGCAACGCGCCGATATGGTCCTCATGTCCGTGCGTCAGCACAATGCCGCGAATCCAGTCCAACCGGTCCAGAAGATACTCGGACTCCGGGATAACCACATCCACGCCGTGCATATCGCTGTCCGGAAACATCAGGCCGGCGTCAACGATGAGGATGTTTTCGCCGGACTCCAGAACCATCATGTTTTTTCCGATTCCACCAAGTCCTCCCAGCGGAATCACCCGCAGTTGTGTCGTGTCGATGTCGTCCTCTGAAGGACGGTCCGTTTCAATAAGTGCTACATCTGTTTGATCCATTCGACCTCTCCTTTGCAAGGCAATGCAGACAAAACGCCTGCTTTACCGGGAATCTCGTCTAACACAAAAACGCCGGGCAGCAACAGCTCCCAGCGCGAAAAAGAGTCTCTAATCTATGAAAGTTCAACATATACGCGCAGGGCGAGCAGAGAACGAAATAAAAGCGGAAACCCTTTATCGTTCACCCTTCGGCCACCCTGAATTGCACAAACGCCCGCGTCGGCGGCCAAACTCGCTCCTCAGATTCAGTTATTCCCCTCCATTGTAACTGTGAATGGCACGTTTGTCTACTTTTTGCCGCAACGCGGTGCATCCCAATATTGGGGCGAACTTTCGTATATCTCCGGAGGCACCCAAGCCATGGTCAGTTTCCATTCCAGTTTCCCCCAGAATAAGCGCCGTCTCTGACCACTGACCACTAACCACTGCAGTTTTGGGCGGTCGGGCCTAGTCGGCCCTCCCTTGTGCGGGGGCTCCGCCCCCG
>VXOE01000293.1 GCA_009840225.1 Caldilineaceae bacterium SB0662_bin_25
GTCTTTCGCCATGCTGAATCATGAGCGCCTTTGGGCAAGGACTTAGCAGTCACCTGAAAACCAAGAACTGAAAACCAAGTACGCCTCTACCGGCCGGCCAGACCGGAGAGGGCGACGCCGGAGACGAAATACTTGTTGGCGGCAAAGAAGACGACCAGGACGGGGACAAGCATCAGCGTGGCGACGGCCATGATGAGCCGGAACTCGGTGAACTGCTCGTCGCCGAAGTAGCGCAGGCCCAGCGCCAGTGTGCGCGTCTCTTCGCGGTTGGTAAAGATCAGCGGCGACATGAAATCGTTCCAGTGATGAATGAACGAAAATACCCCCACAGCCGCGATCGCAGGTCTGGTGAGCGGCATCGTAATCATGAAATAGATGCGCAGACGCGAGGCGCCGTCCACAACGGCCGCTTCCTCCATCTCCACCGGTAAGGTCATGATGAACTGGCGGATCAGGAAAATATAGAACGCTCCCCCGCCGAACCAGAATGGCAGAAACAGGGGCCACAGCGAATCGAACAGGCCCAGAAATTTGAACAGGAGGAAGCGCGGGATCAGCGTGACAGCCCACGGCAGCATCATCGTCGATAAAGTGAGCGCGAACCAGACGTTGCGGCCATAGAAAGGGATACGGGCAAAGGCGTAAGCGGCCATTGAGGCGGTCAGGAGCGTGCCCAGCGTGGCCAGGAAGGTGACGAGAATGCTGTTGAATGTAAAGAGCCAAAAGGGTGCCCGATTCCAGGCAGTCGGATAGTTTTCCGGGTGGAATGAAGAGGGGATCCATTCCGGTGGGTAGGTGAATTCGGCGCCCGCGGGCCGCAGTGACGTCATGACGAGCCAGTAGAGCGGCATCAGCGAGATCACCGCCCCCAGCGCCAGCAGGAGGTAGGCCAGGACTCTACCGGATATCGACCCGATATATTTTTCTTCTCGATCTACCAATGCGTGCCTCCAAGGAGGTAGTCAGTGAATCTTGGCTGGGTATCACAACTGATTACTATAACCAGTGACCACCGGTTTTCTACCCGGGTGCGCCGCCGCTCTCATAGTAGACCCAATTCTGGGCAAAGTAGAACTGGATTGCGGTGATCACCAGAATAATCATGAACAGGATCCAGGCCAGGCCCGATGCATAGCCCATCGAAAAGCTCTCGAACCCTTTGCGGTAGATGTAGAGCACGTAAAAGAGCGAGGAGTTGATCGGCCCGCCCTTGGTGGCGATAAATGCGACGGTGAAGGTCTGAAAAAGGTTGATAATGCCGATAATGAGGTTAAGAAAGATAACCGGGCTGATCAGCGGGATCGTTATTCTCAGAAAGCGGCGGAAATTGGTGGCGCCGTCAATCGAAGCGGCTTCCAACAGTTCCTCTGAAACGCCTTGCAGCGCGGCCAGAAAGATCACCATCTGCTGCCCCACCGACCACAGGCTCATCAGGATCAGCGCAGGTTTGACTATCTGCGGGTCCCACAGCCAGTTAACCGGGGAGATCCCGACCAGGCGCAGCAGGGAGTTGATCAGGCCGAAGTCGAAGTTGAAGATCCAGACCCAGAGGAAAACGTTGGCGACTGCCGGGGTCACGGTCGGGATGTAGTAGACGGTGCGGAAGACGTTGACATAGCGCAACTTCATGTTGAGCAGCACGGCCAGACAGAGCGCTACGAGAAGCTGGGCGGGTACACCGAGAAAGGCGTAATACGAGGTATTGTAGAGCGCGGTGTAAAAGAGATCGTCCTGGAAGATCTTGTCGTAGTTCTCGAAAGCGATCCATTTGACGGCGCCAAAACCGGAGTACTTGGTCAGCGACAGGTAGCCGGAGGCCAGCATCGGGCCCACGGTAAAGGCCAGGAAGCCGATTACCCACGGCGCCAGGAACAGATAGCCGGCGATGTTGTCCGCTTTGACCTTGCGCGACCATCTCGGTTTTTTGCTTGGTACAGAACCGCCCACCCCCATCGGGACAGCGTCTGCCATCAGCCAACCTCCAGGCGAGAAGGGATAGCGGCCAGCGGTTTCCACTGACCACTATCCACTGATCACTATCTACAGTCCGGCTTCCTGGATCTCCACTTCCACTTCGGCGATGATGGCGTCGACCTCGGCGGCGACGTCGTCCATCGCCTCCTGGGCCGTGGCATCGCCGAGGATGATGCGGTCCTTGGCCGCCTGGATCAGGTTGTCCATCTCCTGCTGGCGGGGCAGGTGCGAGAAGGCGCGGATGTTGTTGAAGGAGTCTTCCCACATCTCGGCCGTCTCCAGGTTCGGCTCGAGGCTTCCCAGCCAGGCTTCGCTCTCAGCATGGCGCTTGACCATCGGCGAAGTCCAGCGCTCGCGGATGATGCGGAACTGGGCGTCGTCCGAGATCAGATACTGGCACATGGCCCAGGACTCGTCGACATGGTCGGTCTGCAGGTAGATGCCGTGGGAGTTGGTGGCGTTGCGCACTTCGCGGTTGCCGTTCCAGAGCGTGTTGAGCGGCACCAGCTGCATCTCCGACATGACGTCTTCGGGGATGAACTGGGCCTGGCCGCCGAGTACGAACTGTGCGCCCGGCCACTGCATGCAGAGGCGGCGCTGTCCCATCATCGCGACCCAGCCGCCGGGGATGTTTGCCTCGGCGGGTGTGGGCGCCCAACCTCTGGCCACGGCGCCGGTCATGTACTCCCAGGCCTCGATCGCCTTGGGGCTGTTGAAGGCCGATGCGGTCTCGTCGGCATTCCACACGGTGGCGTCGTTGCCCCAGATCCAGACGCACTGCATGCGGATCGTGCCGCCGCCGGGCAGGGCGCAGCCGTAAACGCGGTCCTCGCCCTCGCCGCCGCTGACGGCGTCCATGGTGTTGTCGAAGGCCTCGATGTCCCACTTGCCTTCCGCCCACAGTTCGGCGGGGTCGTCCATGCCGGCCTCGGCGACCATGCTGCGGTTGTAGAGCATGATCGTGGGGTTGTCTGAGCGGGGAATCGCCCAGCGCTTTCCGCGCCAGACGTTGTAGTCCCAGGCCTTGGTCATCTCGTCTTCGCCGACGCCGAGGGTGGGCATCAGCTCATCCAGCGGCATCAGCGCGCCGCGCATCGCCATGGTGGCGTTGTGCATGGGATGGACGTCGAGCAGGTCGCCGACCGTGCCGCCGGCGAGACCGGTGAGCACCTTGGGTTCGTAGTCACCGTGCGGGATGATGAGCGAGGAGACGGTGACGCCGGGGTTGATCTCTTCGTACTCGGCCATCAGCGTGTCCCACAGCCCTTCAGAGCGGGCCATCGGCTGGTTGACCCAGAACTCGATGGTCACCTCTTCCATAGCCGGTGCGCCTCCTCCGTCGTCTCCCGCCGTGGGTGCGGCGGCAGGCGCGCAGGCGGCGATCAGGGCGCCGACAGATGTTGCGGTTGCCACGTGCATGAAGTCACGTCGGCTCATTGCGCGTTGTGTCATTTTGCGTCGCTCCTTTGCATGGTGAGTTGGAAATGTAGAATTGACCATCACGGGCAGACTATTCGAATAACCTGTGTCGTGCTACCGACTGCGGTTGCAGCCTGCTTTGAGGACCTGCGTGAAACAAGATGGGGCACTGCGGGTGAAGATAACACGGGTTCGGGATGGTGTCAATCGGTTTTTTGGGGCTGGGGTGGGGCGCTGCTGGCTGTGCCGAGCCGTATGGTGGTCAATCCTCTATTAACGTTACTTGAATAGTGGGCTGCGCTATTAACGTTTGGGCGCCTAAACGTTAATAGCCAAAGGGAACATTCCCTCTACAAGTCAGATGAGGAACTGCTCACGTTGGCAAGATTCTTGTCGAAAGTCTTGATCTCGTGCACGTCGCGCCGCCGGCAACTCGCCAAATGGCAAAGGTCGCGGGCTTGTAGAGAAGGATGCTGATCATGTAGTTGTCGCGCCAAGGCCACGTCTGCCTTCTCCAACGGCCATACCTCAACATTGGCGTGCGACACTAGCGCGAGGGCTGCGTCAAGGGCCTGGATTCTCCCGGCGGGCAGGTATGCATGGATCAATTCTTGCAGGACCTCTGCCGAAGTGCATAGCTGAGCACGCTCTCGTACGCATTCGGCAAAGAATTCCCTGGCGGGGTCGCGAAGCGGATGCGGCCGGCCAACCGCGTAAATGAAGACATTCGTATCGACAAAAATCACTTGCCTGCCACATTATTTGCGCGCGAAGCGTTGATGACACGCAAATGTTCGCTCCAGTCCGGTTCCACTTCGGGACCGTCCAGGTCGTCACACGCACGGAAGAACTCCATAGCATCTTTCACTGTGGCAAACGGTTTGGTGCACTGACTGTTTTCGAGGCGTGCCCGGCCGGCAGCGTGCAGCCACGCGCTCAGTGTCATGCCTTCCCGCCGTGCTTGACGAACGAAGCGTTCGCGATCTGAATCGGGGATTTCGATCTGAACTTGGGTCATCCCAATCTTTCCCTCTCAATGCAAATGTCAGGGACCGCTGACCTGCCGTCAACCGCTTGACACACTTCGTCCATCATACGGTAAGCGGACGTGGTCGGCTGTAAGGGTTCAAGTGCCGCTTACCTTACCCCAAAATGCTAACGCAGGCAACGTTAACCGCTTTTTCGAATCCCCAAATCAACTAAGTTCGGCATCCCCAAAAGCATGTCAACACAGAGCAGCTCCATCACTTCTCTTCCGTCCGAACAGTTGCACTCAAAGTCTTGAGCCATATTGTCACAGAGTTTCCCCTTTTTGGTACCTGATCAGCAAACTCCTCCCAGTCCGACGCGAAACCAGAAAGATCCCCCTTGACATACTAGAACGCATGTGCTAGTATGTGCAGAACATCACCTCGCTGCCCAATAACTACCGGTCTCCACCGCAGGCGCAAAGCTCGACCCAACAGCAAGGAGCGACCTATGAAAAACGACATCGCCAAGACCTCAATTGGACGTGTAGCTCTCCTTTCCTCAAGGCCAATTCTGGCCCTGGTGGCCGCCATGTTCGTCGCCGACCTGCTCGGTAGCATGGGATGGGTGCAGGGGCGCATCCAGGGGGAGACCCTCTTCTATCTCTTCAACAACCCGATCTCAAACTGGGGGGTCATGATGACGATGCTGATTTGGATGCTCACCACCGGCATCCAGATGGTGTCGAGCGGCATGGCCTACCGCGCCAAGACCAACCCCTACATGGCCGGCGTGGGCTTCTACATCTGGCTGTTCGGCTCGATTCTCGGCCGCAAGAGCCTGAAGTTCAACAGCGCCAACTACGGTTCGGTCTTTACGATCGAGTACGGCAAGCTGGCCAAGGAGTGGTCGGGCATGTCCTTCCTGATCGCGCTCTACTGGCCGTCCCAGATCTTCGACATGGCGACCGACGCCAGCTTCTACATGACCACGCCGCTGCGGGCCTTCAACCTTTTCTTCGCCTTTTCGTCGCTGGTCTCGGAGCAGTTGGCCTACATGGCAAGCGCCGCCAAATCGCTCGGCGATGAAGCCCTGGAGGAGATGCGTGGCTACTTATAGGACTCTGTTACAGCAGGACCGCGGCTGGGGCCTCTTCTGTCAGATGTCGGTCGCGCCGCTGATCGCGGGCACGCTGGAGTGGCTGATCGCGATCGGCGCCTGCTGGTTCATCGGCGCGCCCTACGCCGCGCCGTGGACGTGGCTGGCGCACTTTGCGGCCGCCTACCCTCGGACCGGCGCGGCGACGGGACTGCGGGCACTTTCACTTGTCTGGGCGGGATGGGCGTTCCTGCGCACCGGCATGGCGTGGGGTCAGTTGACGCCCTACCTGTGGTTTGTGCTGATCACGGCGCTGGCCGCGGCACCACACCGCTGGGGCGTGTGGGCCGCGCGCGTCGCCGTCCACGGCCTCGCGCTCTGGTTCATCCTCCAGATCGACCACATCTCCGGCCTGATCGGCCTCGTTGGGCTGCTCCTTCTTCTGATCTGACCTGCTGTAAGGAGTTCGCTCTACCCGCTAGCCACCGCCTCCGCCTCCGGCATCACCACCTCGTAGCCCTGGCGGTTGTTGGCCGATTCACGGGCCCACAGACAGGTCAGGGCGCTGAGGATGCCGGCGTCAATCGGGCTGCGGGAGGGCCGCCCGTCGCGCATCGCCATCAGAAAGTCGAAGCTCAGCTCGCGGTCGCCGCCGAAGTGGGGCATGTCGCCGCTGAAGTCGATCGTCTCCACCACCGGCGAGGTGTGGCTGAAGATCTTGATATAGTTCTCGTTCCAATTGAATTCAATGATGCCGCGATAGCCGTAGAGGCGGGCGCCGCGGCGGGCGCCGCGGTAGCGGGTAAAGAAATTCTGCGTGTAGCTGGCCTGGACGCCGTTTTCGTATTCCAACATGCAGGCGCCATTGTCCTGCAGTTTATGATCCTCGGAAAAGACGCAGAACTGGTCGTCGCGATAGACCTGCTCCTCGGCAAAGCGGACGCGGCCGCCTTCAAAGCCGCTGCGGAAGCGTACGAAGGGGCTTTCCGGGCATGTCTCCTGCTCCGGGCAGTCCTTGCACTGCAGGTCCCAAGCTTTGTCGCCGCCGTAGACGCGGCGGGAGTTCATCGCGCTGACCCAGTGCGGGCGCGCGTCGAGCAGATAGTTGATATAGTCGACGTCGTGCGTGAACTTCTGTAGCCACAGCCCGCCATCCATCTCGTAGTTCCGGTACCAGCTCCTGAAGTAGACGCTGCCGTAGCCGACATCGTTGAACGCGACCACCTGCTCGATGCTGCCGACCTGGTCCGATTCGATGATCTCGCGCACCTTCTGGGCGACCGGGCTGAGTCGCAGGGGAAAAGATACGACGGTGGGCGCACTGTGATCCTTATAGGCCGCGTGCAGGCGGCGCACCTCATCGAAGGTGATCGAGACCGGCTTTTCCAAGAAGAGCGGGAGCTGCGTGGGCGCGACTTTGATGGCCATTTCCGTGTGCAGATTGCAGCGGGTCCCGATCATGATGCCGTCCAGTTCGTCGGCCCCAGCCAGCAGTTCGTCGGCTGAACTATAGAAACGGGCATCGGCGAGGAAGGGATCGTTGTTCGCCTGGATGCGGTCACTGCGCGGGTCGGCGACGGCCGTTACCTTGTAGGGGATGTCGAAGATGTCCAGCCCTTTGGCCATGCCTGAGATGCGGCGGCCATATCCAATGATGCCTACACGTAACATGACGGCTCCTTTCGAGATGCTCGTTCTTTTCTATTGCTTCTTACAGGACGACATTACTCGGCAAAAGGTTGCGCAGCACGACTCAGTGCTCTTCACCCAGATAGGCCAGCACGGCGGCGCCGGTGCGTATGCCGGCGATGAAGCGCTCCACCTCCAGGTTTTCATTGGGGGCATGGTTGGCTTCGTCATGGTTGGCGTAGGGCGTGGTGAAGGAGTGGACGCCCAGTATTTTCGTCCAGGCGTAGTCGGGCAGGCTGCCGCCCATCGCCGGGATGAGCAGCGGCTCTTCGCCCTGGGCCGCACGAAAGGCCTGTTGCAGCGGCCGCGTGTAGGGCGAGTCCAGCGGCGTGCGCGACGGCTCCATGCCCCCCTGACGGATCACCTCCACCTCGGGCGCGTGGCGGCGGACATGCGCCTCCACCTTGTCCAGGATTTCGTCGACGCGCTGGTTTTCGATCAGGCGCATGTCACATTTCACCGTCGCCTCGTGGGGCAGCACCGTCTTCATCCCCGGCCCGCCGTAGCCGCCGTGAAAGCCGTTGATCGTGAACGTCGGCCAGGCTGCCAGGCGGTCGAAGAATGGCCGCTCCTGGGGTTCGTCCAGGCGTTCCAGGCCGGCGCCTTCCATCACGGCCGCCACGTCTACCGGTAGGGCATCCAGTGCCTCGCGTTCCAGCTCGCTGAGCGGCGCGACGTTGTCGTAGAATCCGTCGATGGTGATGGCGCCGCGGCTGTCCTTCATCGTCGCCAGCAGGTGCACCAGCGTCCAGATCGGGTTGGGCGCGACGCCGCCCCAGTTGCCCGAGTGAAAGTCCTGCTGCGCGTGCACCGCGCGCAACTCGAACGAAGCGATCCCGCGCGGGCCGAAATTGATGCAGGGTTGCCCGCTCTCGTGCACGGGGCCGTCCGCGGTGATCACCAGGTCGGCGTCGGCCAGCAGGGCGCGGTGCTCGCGGACGCAGTCGCTGATATGCGGGCTGCCGACCTCCTCCTCGCCCTCCAGCAGGACGATCACGTTACAGGGCAGGCTGTCCGTGACCGCCAGCCACGACTCGATCGCCAGAAGCTGGGCCAGATGCTGCCCCTTGTTGTCGCCCACGCCCCGCCCCCAGATGCGGCCGTCACGTATCTCCGGCTCGAATGGCGGCGAGTTCCAGGCGTCCAGGGGGTCGGGCGGCTGCACGTCGTAGTGGCCGTATAGCAGGGCCGTTGGCGCGTGCGGACTTCCCGCGTAGCGGCCGTATACGAATGGCCAGCCTCCACCTTCCAGCAGCTGCGACTCCATCCCCAGTTCCTGCAGGTATCCGAGCAGAAAGTCAGCTGTCTCTCTGATCCCGACTCCGTGGGCGCTGATGCTGGGCCGGGCGACATAGGCCAGCAGGCGGTCAATGAACTCCTGCTGGTGGGCGTCGACATAGGCGAACACTCGCTTCAGATCCGGAGGGCTGCTCTCCTTATCGGCCAACTGTTTTCTCCTCAGGGCGCCGGCCCCGTTTGCAAGCGTCGGGCCAGCCGTTTGCGTTTTTCAAAAATATCTGTTGATATGTCCTGGTGGGAACGCCCCGATTCTACTTTAAGTATTGCGATTGTCAACTTATCGGGTCTTGGCGCGTCAACGATGGCCAGTCGCTGCACAGACCACCGATAACCACATGGAGCTGACCTATGAGATTAGGCGTCGTCGGCATGTTGCCGCCGGATCCCGCCGATATTCACGGCCCGCATCTGGTTGCGATCCGAGAATTGGGGCTGACGGGTGGGGCCCTCTCCGTCTCTGCTACCGGTTCTCCGCCGGCCTCTGCGCCGGTCTGGCAGCGCGTGCGGCGGCTTTTCGCCGACGAGGGCATGGACCTTGTGCAGGTTGGCATCGGCTTCAAGGAATGTCTCTTCGACCCAGACGACGAAGTGCGCAAACGGCTGCTGGAGGACATTCGGCGCGGTTTTGGCGTTGCCAAGGAGTTGGGCGGCCATGTAGCCCTGATCCGCACCGGCAGCCTCAGCCCCGATGGTTCATACAGCCCCCACCCGGAGAATCACCGGCCGTGGCGCCGCGCCGTGCTGTTGGAATCCCTCTCCTGGCTGGCCGAAGCGGCTGAAGCGATCGGTCAGACCGTCGCCATCGAAACCCATCTGCTGACGATTATGAACTCGCCCGAGTTCAACCGCGCCGTCATTCGTGACGTGGGCAGCCAGCGGCTGCGCGTCGTGATGGACTACGTCAATCACTTCCAGACGCTGCATCAGGTCTATGACAGCAGGGCCCGTCTACGCCATATCTTCGATTGTATGGGGCCGATCAGCGCGATTGCACACTGCAAGGATATCAGCGTGCGCAATGGCTTCGTGATCCACATGGATGAGGAGGTCCCAGGCGAGGGCGAACTGGACCTGGGTACCGCGTTGCGCCTGTGGCACGAGGCGCATCCCGACGGCTACATGATGCTCGAACACCTGCCCAACGAGAAGTATCCGCTGGCCGCTGCCAACGTACATCGCATCCTGAGGAGAGAAGGGATTCCGGTCTATTAGCGTTCGCGGCCAATCAACTGCCGCCAGTTCACCGCTCCCGATAATGCCCGGCGTCGACCAGCGTCGGGCTTTGCGGCATGCCGTTCACCAGCTCCCCGTTCTGCACAAACCCCTCCTCGCGGCCATCCAGCTCCGCCATCAGCCGCTCGCGCCAGAAGGCCACGCGCTCCGGTCGCGCCGCGGCCAGGTCGTGTAGTTCGGTCGGGTCTTCCTCCAGGTCGAAGAGCAGCTCGCGGCCGCTCTGACTGTACCAGATATACTTCTCGCGGCCGTCGGTCAGCCACTGGTTGGAATCCGCGTTCATGAAATGTTCACCGTGCAGATACTCGCGCCAGCCGTCAGTCTCGCCGCGCGCCAGCGGCAGAATGCTGCGCCCGTCGACGTGCGCGGGCGTGTCGGTTCCGGCGAGGTCGCAGAATGTCGGCAGCAGATCGCGTAACTCGACCACCTGGTTCACTTCGCGCAGCGGCTCCTCCGCCTGTCTCGCCTGGTGGTGCGGGCTGCCCGCGTGCGGCAGGCGCAGGATGAAGGGCAGGCGCGCCGAACTGTCAAATGGATAGCCTTTGGCGACATGGTTGTGGTCGTAGAGCATCTCACCGTGGTCGGCGGTGAACACGATGGCGGTGTTGTCTAGCTCGCCGTTCTCAAACAGCGCCTGGAACACGCGGTTGAGGCTGTAGTCGATATGGCTGATCTGGGCGTAGTAGGCGCGCCGCGCGTAGTCGCGCTGCGCCGCATCGGTCGGGATCGGGCTGTCCAGCCCGCGCACCGGCAGACTGTCCGGCGCCCAGTCCCCCATGATTGGGTCCGGCAGCGGCTTGCTCAGATAGCGGTCCATGAATGCCTCTGGCGGGTCCAGCGGCGGGTGCGGCCGGTGGTAGGAGAGCATCAGGAAGAACGGTTTGGTCGGGTCGCGGCGGCGCAGAAAGTCGATGCCCATCGTCGTGACCCAACTGGTGGGGTGCAGCATCTCGTCGTAGACCCAGGGCCGCGCCGCGTAGCCGTTGCAGCCGACGCCGGTGTCAATGTAGTCCGCATCCGGGCCCAGCCGCTCCCGCAGCCACGGCGTGTAGTCGTCGACCAGCCCGTAGTCGTCCCGTTTGGACCGTTCGCGGTGCAGATAGCCGTCGTGCAGGACGACGTTGTGGAAGCCCATCAGGTTGCGCGAGGGGTGCGTGTGCATCTTGCCGACGCACTGCGTATGGTAGCCGGCCTCGGCCAGCAGGCCGGGCATCGTGCAGTCGTAGTGCCAGTCGATGCGGTCGTTGTAGCCGACAAAGCCGGTATGGCGCTGGTTGAGACCGGTGAAGATCGTCGCCCGCGCGGGCACACAGGTGGGCGTGGCCGCATACGCCTGCGTGAAGTTGATGCCCTCACGGGCCAGTCTGTCGAGGTGGGGCGTCTCCGCCACAGGGTTGCCGGTCAGGCTGAGCGCGTCGGCGCGCCACTGGTCTACACAGATGAAAAGGATGTTGGGCCGGCTGTCAGCTGGCATAGTTCTTCACCTTGATCTATGGGGTTGAAGTTTATGGGCGACGAAGCCGCCGGTCAGAGCAGTACACGGGCCGGGAGCCACGAGCCAGCAAGTTATCCCTTCAGACCGGTGATGGAGATGCCCTCTACGAAGGTGCGCTGGACGAAGAAGTAGAGGATGATGACCGGCGCGGTCGCCGCGGTGCTGGCCGCCATCATATAGGGCCACATCAGCTCTTCCTGGAACATGGTGCGGAACTGTTGCAGGCCGAGCGCGATCGGATATAGCGCCTCGCTATTGAGATAGATGAGCGGTCCAATATAGTTGTCCCAAGCGAACATGAACTGGATCAGCCCGATGACCGCCAGCGCCGGCTTTGCCAGGGGCAGGATGATGCGGATAAGGATGCCCAACTCTGTGCAGCCGTCAACGCGCGCTGCGTCGGACAGTTCGCTGGGAATGGTGAGGAAGAACTGGCGCAGCAGGAAGGTATAGTAAGCGTTCACCCCAAGAAAAGTCGGCACAATGAGAGGCAGATAGGTGTTGAGCCAGCCGAGGTTCTTGAAGGTGAGATAGAGCGGGATCATGCGAACCTGGAACGGGATCATCATCGTCGAAAGGCAGATGATGAAGAAAATATCCCGACCGGGCCAGCGGATGCGGGCGAAACCGTATGCGACCAGCGTATTGGAGATCAGCGCGCCGGCCACCGCGCCCAAGGCGTATCTCAACGTGTTATACGTATAAATCTCGAAGGGGCGGGAAGCGAGCGCCTCCGGATAGTTGATCAGGCGCACGGGATTGGGAATCCAGATTGGCGGCACAGTGTAAACCTGGGGGTCGGTCTTGAGAGAAGTGGAGAGCATCCACAGCAGAGGCCCGGCAAATATAAGCGCCAGCGCAACCATCATCAGGTAAAAGAGCGCGCGTTGTACCGCCCTGAAAGGCGCGCGTTGCGAAAGCGGGAGATGCTGTGTTGGGCTGCTGGCGATGGCTTCGGTTTGTTGCATGATTGTGGTTGGCAGCTGACGCTTGCAGCTAGTCAGATTCTCCAGCGTAGTAGACCCAGCGGGCCGAGCTGCGGAAAATCAGCAGCGTAAAAGCGAGGATAATGACAAACAGGATCCAGGCCTGGGCCGAGGCGTACCCCATCTTGAAGAACTGAAAAGCGTTGCGATAGAGATAAAGGCTGAAAAACTCGGTCGAATTGTTGGGCCCGCCCTGGGTAAGCAGCCAGCCAAGCGTAAAATACTGGAACATGCCGATCATGCCGGTCAACATTACGAACAGTATCGCTGGCGTGCAGATGGGAATGGTCACGTGCCAGAAGCGTTGCAGCGCGTTGGCGCCGTCGACCTCGGCCGCGTCCATCAGCGAACTGGGCACGTCCTGCAGTGCCGCCAGAAAGATGACGATGGCGGTGCCCTGCGCCCATACGTGAATGAGGATCAGGGACGGTTTCGCCAGCTCCATCGATGAGATGAAAGGGATGACGGCCAGTCCCCAGCTCTTTATGAAGGAGTTGATCACCCCATAGTTGGTGTTGTAGACCCAGCGCCACACCTCCGCCGACGCCACCGCCGGCACCAGCACCGGCAGGAAAAAGATGGTGCGGAAAAGCGGCCGCAGCTTCATCTCGCGGTTGAGCAGACTGGCCAGCAGAAAGGCCACCACCAGCCCGGCCGGCACGCCGAGCACCACGAGGTAGACGGTATTGCCCAGCACCGTGCGGAAGATCTCATCCTTGGCGAACAGCTCGATGTAGTTCTCCAGGCCGATGAAACGGGCCGGTCGCAGGACATCGTAGCGCGTCAGGCTGTAATAGGCAGAGGCCGCGATCGGGTAGAGAACGAAGCCGGCAAAGCCTACCAGCCAGGGTGAGATGAAGGCCAGCCCTTTCAAGAGGCTGCGAGTTTGGGCGGGAGTCCAGTTCTGTAGCATTTCTGTGGCCCGTGGTCAGCGGCCGGCGGTCTGTGAAGGTGGCCGCCGGCCGCTGCTGTGCTGCACTTTTCTTCTAACCCACCAGTTCGGGGAAGGACTTGAGCATCTCTTCCGTGCATGCTGCCTGCATGTCGGCAGCAGCCTGTTCCGGATCCTTGTCGCCGAAAATGACGGATTCGTAGGTGCGGGAGCGCTGCTGGTTCACAAAGCCCTGAATGGGGATGACCGGGCAGGCCCACAGTTCATCGGCCTCATTGACCGATTGCAGGAACCAGTCCAGGTTCTCGTAACGCTGGTACTTGGGCAGTTCAGGGTCATAGAGAGCCTTGCGGCCGCCCAACCAGCCGGTGTTGTCGAAAATGACGCCCTGGGCCTTCTCTCCCGAGCAGAACTCGATGAACTCGAAGGCTGCGTCGATTTCGGTGACGCCGTTGGGAATGTACATCGGATGGCCGCCCACGTTCTGGAAGGTCACGCCGCTGCGGCTATCGGAAACGGGCGCCCAACCGACGCCGAACTCGCTATCAGGCGAGGAGTGGAACAACTCTCCAGGGGCGTAGTAGCCGGTAACGATCATCGCCTGAACGCCGCTTGGGAAGGAGGAGGAGGGGCTCTGTGTCCAGCCGCCGAAGCTGGAGCGGAACGACTCCATCTGCTGCACGCCGACGTGGTCGGTGAAGCGCTTGATCGTTTGCAGCGCGCTGACAAAGAGTTCGTTGTCGTAGTTAAACGTGCTGGTCTCGTCGTCCCACATGTCAAGGCCGTATGTGAGGGCCCAGAATTGGGGGATGTTGGTGGCCGGGCCGTTGCCGGCGGTGGCGTCGCGTGGGTCGAAGCCGACGATCTCGACGTTGCCGGCGTCGTCGAACTGGGTCAGCTCGACGTGCCACTCAAACATCTCATCCCATGTGCGGGGCAGATTTGCGGGGTCAAGGCCAGCCTCATCGATGATCGCCTTGTTGTACATCAGGCCGTAGCGGGGGCCGGCCTCGAAGCCGGGCACGCCGTAGGTGGCGCCCTGCCACTGCATCGATTCGAGAAGACCGGGCACAAAGTCGTCACGGCCGATGACGGCGCTGTTGTCGATCTGGTCGTCGATGGGCATGACCGCACCGCGCGAGTAAAGCTCGGCGTACTGCACACAGCAGACACCGACGTCGGGCGGGGTACCGCCGGCGATCGCGGCCAGCAGCTTGTCATTCATCTCGGTCACGTGCAGGCGTTCGACCTTGACGTTACGGTCCTCCTCGTTGAAGGCCGCGGCTACGCCTTCCATGGCCGCCATGCCGGTCGTGCCGCCCCAGGCGTGCCACCAGGAAATCGTGATAACCTCTTCGGACGCCATTTCCGCCTCTTCGGGGGCAGCCGCTGGTGCCGCGGGCGCAGCGCAGGCCGCGATGGCCGCGCCGCCGATGCCGACCGCGCCCCACTGCAGGAAGCGGCGCCGGCTGAGTGTGGTATTTTGATTCATAGAGTTCTCGCTCCTTTCCGTTTGGAGTAAGGTAAAAAATGTGAAGCGTCTTAAGTTGGCAAAGTGGAAAACTGATGCACGCAACTACGGCCCTCTCAGATTTTAGCGGATCTGGAGGTAGAGAGCAAGCTTCTTTCTGCAGTCGAATGCAGGCCAAACTGTCGGGAATCGCGGTCGGCTTCCTCATTCGATAAGAGAAGGTTGAGTCGACGAAAGAAGGTCGGTCAGCAATCGACCATTCGCCTGCAATGCTGTCATCCACGAACTGCGAAATCTCCTGATTCAGACAGCGTCTGATCAACAGGCTTGGGTCGCGCCTCAGCTACATCAGCCAGTTGCTTGGCAGACCGACTGCAATTGCGATCCCGAGGACTGAAAGAGCGTCATCGCCGACCGTGAGGTAACCTGACATGGCTATATCGAAGACAATCTTTGATCCACAGCCGGTCACACTGACCGGCGACCTGGTGCGCCTTGAGCCAATCGCGCTGGCGCATGCTGCAGACCTGTATGCCGCGGGCGCGGAGGAGTCGGTCTGGAGGTATGCGGCCCGCCCTGCTCTAAGCAGTGTTTGCGATGCAGAAGGGTGGATTCAAGCGTGTCTGGAGGAACTGGCAGCGGGAACACGCGTCACCTTTGCCGTAGTTCACCTGGAGACCGGCAGAGCAGTGGGTTCGACTGCCTACATCGATATCGTTCGAGAACACCGGACGTTGGAGGTTGGCATGACATGGTACGGGACCGCGTGGCAGCGGACCGGCGTGAATACCGAGTGCAAATACCTTCTGCTAGGACACGCCTTCGAGGATCTGGCAGCGCGCCGGGTCTCCCTCAAGTCGGACAGCCGCAACAAACGGTCGCGCCGCGCGATTCTGCGCATCGGCGCAGTCGAGGAAGGCACGCTGCGCAACCACCGCATTGCCCGCGACGGTGTGGACCGCCATACCGTCTATTACAGCGTAATCGAAAGTGAGTGGCCTGGCGTGAAGAGACGCCTGGAAGGGCTGATGCGGAGGTGAATCCCTTTGCGAGGCCCGCGGCTGGCGTTGCAGGCCGTTGCACAGCCCTCTTATGGGATTTCCTGGTTTCTGGCGTGGGCCTCAGTGAGAGTGGGCACTGGGAATGCGGGCATGATCTGGCGAAAGTCCGTTCTTGTTGTTGATCTGGGTATCACAAGCTTCGTTGAGATTCAAAAAGAGACATTTTTTGGATCTCAACGCCTTTTGAGTTCAACAGATGAAACTCAAAGGACCGTTCGGCCTTCCGCGATGTTGAGCAACTCAGGGAACGCTAGCATGGCGGAGCGGCGGCCACCGCCTTGCCTTACCTCCGTCAGTAAGCCGCGCGACTTGAATTTGTTGAGTAACCGTCGCGCGGTAGATTTGGGGATTCCTGCGCCGTTTACAAAATCGATAGAACGGAAAATCGGCCTATCGAAAATCCGGTCAAGCGCTCTGCCACCGTACTGGGATGGTATGACCTCCACGACTAGGTCTCGAAGTTCACTGTAGAGCGTTAGCAGATCTTGGCTCTTCTCCTGATAAGTACGCGCCTGCTCTGTCAGCGCGGTCAGGAAAAAGGCGCACCATCCGGTCCAGTCATTGTCGCGCGACACCGCAAGCAAACGATCGTAATACTCATCACGATGACTTTCGAGATATTCGCTGATGTAGAAGCTCGGGGAAGATAAAAGGGGCATTTTGGGATAACTTGCGTCTTCAATTCAACCTGACTTTACATCGAGTACGGCGACGGACCAACGTAAAGCCGGTGTGCTCAGCCCCGATTCCAGTATGCCCACCCCATTACCTCCCCGGTGATATGAACGCTAGCGCGCCTGTGCTAGAATTCCCTGTGCCGCGTTCGACAATTATACCCGCCTATCCTGAGGAAGAGCGTGCAGCAGGTATTGACCGCTGAGCAGGGCCGAATTCTACAGAAAGAACGTCAACTGCTGGGCGACCTGCAGGTGAACCTCGCCCGCCTTGACGCGCCCGACGCCGACCTGGGGCTGATCCGCAATGCGCTGGCCCAATTGGAGGAGCTTTTCCTTGTGGTGGTGGTGGGTGAATTCAACGCCGGCAAGAGCGCAGTCATCAACGCGTTGCTGGGGCAAGAATATCTGGCCGAAGGCGTCGTGCCTACCACCAGCGAACTGGTCCTGATCCGCCACAGCGATGCCGCCGAGCAGCCAGGCGTCGACAGTGGTATGGCGGTGCGGCGCCTGCCCGTTCCCTGGCTGCAGGAGGTCAATCTGGTCGATACGCCTGGCACCAATGCCGTCATCCGCCAGCACCAGGAGCTGACAGAGCATTTCGTGCCCCGCAGCGACCTCGTCCTTTTCGTCACCAGCGCGGACCGGCCGTTCAGCGAATCGGAGCGCGCCTTCCTCCAACAGATCCGTGACTGGGGGAAAAAGATCGTGATTGTGGTCAACAAGATCGAGCTGCTGACCACCGAAGCGGAGCAACAGGAAGTACTCGAATTCGTGCGCCGGAACGCCCACGAGTTGCTTGGCGTTGCGCCGGCCATTTTCGCCGTCAGCGCCCGCCTCGCGCTCGAAGCAAAGAATTTAGGAGAGAGCACTGAGCCGACAGAAGGTTCGAGAACATCCTCTCCCCCCTCGCTCTGGCAGCGCAGCCGGTTCGAACCGCTGGAGCAGTACATTCTCGACTTTCTCGATGCCGGGGAGCGTGTGCGGTTGCAACTTTCGAACCCGGTTGGAATCGCAGCCGCCCTGATCGCCAACTACCAGGAGGTGATCAGACAGCGCCAATCCCTGCTCAAGGGCGATTTCCAGGCGCTGGACGCCATCGACCAGCAGCTGGCGGCCTACCAGAACGATATGCGGCGTGACTTTCGCTACCAGAGCGATCGCGTCGATAACGTCCTCTACGAGATGGCCGAGCGGGGCGACCGCTTCTTCGACGAAAACCTGCGCATTACCCGCGTCGTCGAGCTGGTCAACTCCGAACGCCTGCGAGGCGAGTTCGAGCGCCGTGTTCTCGCCGACAGCAGCAGGGCTGTCGAGCGGCATGTCGACGAACTGATCGACTGGCTGATCGAGCGCGACTACCGCCAGTGGCAGGCGGTGATGGGGTTCATCGAGCGCCGCTCACTCCAGCACACCGACCAGATGATCGGCCAGGTGCGGGGGGAATTCGATTTCAACCGCCAGAATCTGCTCAAGAGTATCGGCCGCAGCGCGCAGGAGGTGGTCGACTCCTACGATCGCGAAGCCGAAGCGCTCAAGCTGGCCAAGGACGTGCAGCGGGCCATCATCCAGACGGCCGCGGTCGAGGCCGGTGCCATCGGCCTCGGCGCGATCCTTGTCGTCATACTGAATACGACCTTCCTCGATGTGACCGGCGTCCTCGGCGCCAGCGCTCTCGCCGCGCTTGGTCTCTATGTGCTTCCCTACCGGCGGCAGAAGGTGAAGGCGCAGCTGCGCGCGCGCATCGGCGACCTGCGCCGGCGGCTCGACACCGCCATCACCCAGCAGTTCGAATCGGAGCTGACTGCCAGTGTGCAGCGCATCCGCGAAGCAGTCGCCCCCTACACCCGCTTCGTGCGCGTGGAGCGAGAAAAGCTGGAGACGCTCGCGGCCGATCTGCAGCGCGCCGAAAGCGAGTGGGCAGGGCTGCGGCGCCGTGTGGAGGAGCTGGCCGCCAGCCACACGCCCCTGCCGTCATGACACCCTCCATCTCTCTGCTTCCCTTGGACGCCTCGCTGCACGCCGACGCGCTGCAACGGGTATACGAGCTGTCACCGGCCTACTGGGAGATGTATCACCTGGCCCAGGCGCCCGCCGGGCAATCGGCGCGCGATCTGGAAGCGATCGAGGCCGAGCCGGGCCGTATGGGGCTGGGGATCGTGGCCGCGAATGAACCGGGCAACACCGAAGCCGGCGCACAACTGGTGGGCCTGATCGACTTCCGCCTGCACTGGCCGGACCCCGAAACAGCATATATCGGCATTCTGCTGGTGGCGGAGCCGTTCCAACGTCAGCGCGTGGGTACCAGTGCCTGGGCCCTGCTGGAGCCGTGGCTGGCTGCGGAGGGTGGCGTACGCGAGGCCAAATTGGGCGTCGAGCAGTTCAACCCCGGCGCGCTCCGGTTTTTCCAATCTCTTGGCTTCAGCCTGACCGGTGAGGCGCAGCGCATCCGTTCAGGCAAACGCCTGGTGCGTCTGCTGGCGATGGAGAAGCAACTGGAAAGAAGTGACGAAACTGACTGCAAAAGTGGGAGTGATGATGGGAACGACTGACGGGAGAGTTGTGGAAGCAGGTTCGACGGAGGAGACGATTCTGCGCGTTGCCGGAAAGCTGCGTGCGCTGAGTAACAACGGCCTCCATTTTGCCGACAATCCTTACCAGGTTGAGACTTTCGAGCAGATGTTGGCCCTGTCTGCGGAGTTGACGGCGTTGGTTGATACGCGCCCGCTGGCCGAAATTCAACGCCATTTCTTTGATGATACGCGCTATGTCTCACCATATGTGGTGGTGGATACAGCCGCCTTCGATGACGCCGGCCGCATTCTCCTGATCCAACGGAAGGACAACGGGCGCTGGGCGCTGCCGGGCGGGTGGTGCGAGGTGAACGAGCTGCCGGGCGAGGGCGCGGTGCGTGAGGTGTGGGAAGAGACCGGCTGCCGGGTTGCGCTGAGCGGATATCTCGGTATTTTCGACAACAACTATCACGGCGGCGGCGGTCTGCACCATCTCTACTGCCTGCTCTTCGCCGCCCGCCACGTCGAAGGAACGCCGATCGTCACCAGGGAGACGTTGGACGTGGGCTGGTTCACGCAGCAGGACCTTCCCTGGGACGCCCTGCACGCTGCCCACCCTACCCGCATCCGCTTCGCCTTCAAGTGGCAAGAAGACCCCTCTCAGCGATCCTTTTACGATCCCCCGCGTTGGCAGCCACAGCCGACCTGGCAGCACAAAACACCCCAGGAGTAAGGGCGAAACCTACCTCTGCCTGCTGTCCGTAGACAGATCGTAGACATATTGCACAGCAGTTCGATCGGGCCGGACTTCGGGGCTTCGACCGTGCCCGGCCCGGCATTCTCCAGGCACTCCAGTGTATTCGCACGGCCAGTCGAGCCGATTTCCTCCCCAACCGGGCAGATAAACTGAATGCCCTTGCGCTTTCTCAAGTACCGGAGCACTTTGGTAATATATACTTTCCGTTAATGGACAGTAGCGACCAAAAGTGGTAACATAGCCCCGGAAGCGAACATCCGTTCACATTCCCGCACCACCTGGCTATCGTTGGTCGCCGCATCTGGGTGCATGGCTAACAGGAACCAGAAACGATTGGAGGCTGCATGGCGCTTGACAAGCTGATCATACGCGGCGCACGCGAACACAATCTGCGCAACGTGGATCTGGAGATCCCGCGCGATAAGCTGGTGGTGATCACCGGGTTGAGCGGCAGCGGCAAGAGCAGCCTGGCCTTCGATACCATCTACGCCGAAGGGCAACGCCGCTACGTCGAGTCGCTTTCCTCCTATGCGCGCCAGTTCCTCGGTTTGATGGAAAAGCCGGACGTCGATCAGATTGAAGGACTCAGCCCCGCGATTTCAATCGACCAGAAGGGCGCCGGACGTAATCCCCGCTCAACCGTCGGCACCGTCACCGAAGTCTACGACTACCTGCGTCTCCTTTATGCGCGCGTCGGCCAGCCCCACTGCCCCGAGTGCGGCGACCCGATCACCCAGCAGACGCCGCAGCAGATCGTCAACTCAATTCTGGACATGGAGGAGGGCGCCCGCCTGCTGATCCTCGCCCCGATCATCAAGGATCGCAAAGGCGAGCACAAAGGCGTCTTCGACGATCTGCAGTCGCAGGGCTATGTGCGTGTACGCGTGAACGGCGAACTGTTCGAGGTCGGCGAAGCACCGGAGTTGGACCGCTACAAGATGCATACCATTGAAGCGGTGATCGACCGCATCATCGTGCGGGCTGAGCGGTCCGACCCGGACGACCCCGGAAGCGTGCTGCCGGGCACAGACCGCACGCGGCTCACCGACTCGGTGGAGACGGCGCTCAAGTTGGGCGAGGGCTCTGTGATCGTTTCCGAAGTGAAGCGCGTTCCGGTGGATGGCAACGGCAGCCTGCGCGAGGTCGCGACCGACCGGGTCTTCAGCGAGCATTTCGCCTGTATGCGCTGCGGTCTCAGTTTTACCGAGATCGAGCCGCGCACCTTCAGCTTCAACAGCCCGCACGGGGCCTGTACATCCTGCGACGGGCTGGGCGTACAAAAGGAGTTTGACCCCGACCTGATTCTGGACGGTGATCTCAGTATTGCCGAGGGGGCCGTGAGGCCCTGGCAAGGCTCGAGTTCCGGCAACGGTGACGAGGGCTACTACAAGCAGTTGCTGCGCTCGGTCTGCAACCAGTTTTCGATTCCCCGCACCGCACCGGTGAAAGAGCTGAGCAGCAAGCAGCGGGACATCATCCTGTTCGGACCGCCGGGACGGGAAAAGGTACAGGTGCACTACCGCAACGCCCGCGGCTACGAGCGCAATTACGAGACGCAGTACGCAGGCGTACTTCCCAACCTGCAGCGGCGCTTCCGGGAGACCGACAGCGATTGGATCCGCAGTAAGTTGGAAGAATACATGGGCATCAACCCCTGCCCCGAATGCGAAGGACGGCGCCTGCGGCCAATGGCGCTGGCGGTAACGGTTGCCGACAAGAGCATCCATGACATTACGGCGATGTCGGTCAACGATTCGCTGACCTGGGTGCGGGCAGCCGCGGGGCGCAACGGCGCCGAGCCGCTCTTCTCCCCTCGCCAGCTCGCGATCGGCGGCCAGGTATTGAGAGAGATCGAGGCGCGGTTGGAGTTCATGGTGAACGTAGGACTCGACTATCTGACCCTCAACCGCACCGCCGTATCCCTGTCCGGCGGCGAGTCGCAGCGGATCCGGCTGGCTACGCAGATCGGCAGCCAGTTGATGGGCGTTCTCTACATTCTGGATGAGCCGAGTATCGGTCTGCACCAGCGAGACAATGTCCGGCTGATCAACACCTTGAAGGGGATGCGGGATCTGGGCAACACCGTGCTTGTGGTCGAGCATGACGAGGAAACAATTCGTGCGGCCGACTGGGTGGTTGATATGGGGCCGGGCGCCGGTGAACACGGCGGCGAGGTAGTCGTTTCAGCGCTGCTCGATTCCTTCGTTGAACACCGGGAAAGTCTTACTGCCCAGTTCATTCGCGGCGAGCGGCTGATTGAAGTGCCGATGGAGCGGCGCGAAGGCAACGGGGAGTATCTGCATGTACGCGGCGCCACCGAGAACAATCTCAAAAGGGTTGACGTACGCTTCCCGCTGGGCCGGCTGGTCGCGGTGACCGGTGTGAGCGGCAGCGGCAAATCCAGCTTGGTCGTAGAGGTGCTCTACAAACGGCTGGCGCAGAGCTTCTACCGGGCCAAGGCGCGCCCTGGCAGCTGCGACAGAATTGAGGGTATCGAGCATCTGGATAAGGTGATCGAGATCGACCAGAGCCCGATCGGGCGAACACCGCGCAGTAACCCCGCCACCTATGTGGGACTGTTTACACCAATGCGTGAGCTGTTCGCCAGCATCCCCGAGGCGAAAGCCCGCGGATACAAGGCGGGACGCTTCAGTTTTAACGTAAAGGGCGGCCGCTGCGAGGCCTGTCGCGGCGACGGCATTATCAGGATCGAAATGCAGTTTCTGCCCGACGTCTACGTCTCCTGCGAAGAGTGCCACGGTGACCGCTACAACCGCGAAACCCTCGATATCCGTTTCCGCGGCAAATCGATTTCCGATGTGCTGAATATGACCGTCGAAGAGGCACTGGACTTCTTCCAGAACATCCCCCGCATACGCTCCCGCCTGCAAACACTGATGGCTGTCGGGCTGGGTTATATCCGCCTGGGACAGCCGGCAACCACCCTTTCCGGAGGCGAAGCGCAACGAATCAAACTGAGCAAAGAGCTGAGCCGGCGCGACACCGGCAACACCTTCTATATCCTCGATGAGCCGACGACCGGGCTGCATTTCGAGGATGTGCGCAAACTGCTGGGCGTTCTGCACGAACTGGCGGACCGGGGCAACACCGTACTGGTCATTGAGCACAATCTGGATGTTATAAAAAACTGCGACTGGGTGATCGACATGGGGCCGGAAGGTGGGGGCAAGGGCGGCTTCGTAGTGGCTGAGGGCACCCCGGAGCAGGTCGCGATGGTCGAGAAGAGTTACACAGGACAGTTCTTGCAAGGCTGCCTGAGGGAGGTGGTCAGTGCCTAGCAGCTGCAGACCAGTCCCTGCGCTGGTAACAGCCGGCAGCTTATTGGAAAAGGGAGCAAGGCGCATATGGGGGGGTTCCCGTCTGTTCCTGCTTGCATCAGTTTGCATGGCGCTTGTCCTGGCAGGCTGCGTACCCATCCAACCCGAATCGTCGCCCGCCAGCGGACAGCTACAGGCTTCGTCAGCGCAAAGTAAGCCACAGGCCACTGTGGAGCCGGCTGCTGCCGATATTCCGGATCCGACGGCCACCGCCGCGCCCAGGCTCATATACACATCACCGATCCCAACAGACGTAGAGGAAACGGGGTAGGGAATAGAAGTCTGCGAAAAAAAAAGAGGTAG
>VXOE01000290.1 GCA_009840225.1 Caldilineaceae bacterium SB0662_bin_25
GCAGTCCGTTGTGCACGCCATTGGCCGACGGAATCAGCCCGGTCATCAGCACGGCCCGCGACGGCGAGCACACACCGGAGGTCGCGTAGGCCCTCGCGAACAGCAAACCGTCGCGCGCCAGTCGATCGATATTGGGCGTCCTGATGTCCCGATTGCCGAACGCCCCAAGCAGGTTGGGGCTCTGGTTGTCGGTCATGATGAGGAGCAGGTTGGGCCGGTCCTGGGCCGTGGCGGCAGTTGCGAGAAAGGCTGCCAGGGCGATGGCTGCATAGACCATTCGGCAGGTTATTGTTCGCCTCAACATACTTGGGAACTATATCCAATCGTTACGTTTCGGATGGTCGGTGGCGGACCGAACAAACGCCGTGACGCGATCACCACGCTCGATGAGCATCCTCGCGACCGCCGATTTCGCATGGTGGACCCGCCGATGCTAAAGAGGTCCATGAAGTGCGTGCCTCTCATAAATTGACTCTCCCGCCGCGAGAATACAATTGCCGTGCCCCTGATCCGTGGAATCGAACCATGTGGAACACCCTTCGGCAATTCGGATGGCTCGCCGTCATTCCTAGCTGGATTTCTGCGGTAACCTTTTGGAAGAAAGTCGTCGCTTTCCATTGGCTAGCTGCGCCAATATTGGTCGCGGTCCTAACGATTTGGGCAACGCTCACGGCACAGAGAATATGGCGGCAAGGCGTACTTCAAAAGTGGTGCAAGGATGTGCTGGATTTTGCGTATGGCATAAATCTCTCGGCCGTCCTAGATTTTCGGGCACCGATCGACCGTGCATTGTATGTTCGCGGTTTCATTCGCGTGCCGAAAGACGAAAAGCCACCTGATCCGATGTTCAAGGGCACGCGCTCAGGCGCCTACGTACAACGTCCGTGGCGTCGTTTCGTTCCGAAGAACGCTGGGGACTTGTGGGTGACTACGTCCTTCGCCTACCCTGATCCGGCTTCGGGGATTTACGTATACATGCCTTCCGACAAGGTCAAGACATGGGGTGAGCAGTACAGCATCGATGCCAAGACATGGCGCGCAGACAACCGACAGCCAACCGACCGCTATATTCGATACCGCGAGCCCACGAAAGGCAACCTGTCTGATCCGATTGTTCTAGGCGCGCGGGCCAGCAATCGATCCCCGCAACCCGAATGGCTGCGTTTAGTGCGCACGGCCGTGCGCGGCGGGCATACCGAAAAGATTGCAATACCGCCCATGAAGCTTAGTGCTGTCAAGGAACTGCGCGTGGTCGTGCAGTCGTACGGTTCCAAGTTTGTTACTGCGGAGTCGACGCTTAGCGCGATTGAACAGTTAAAGCCTATTGCGCCTGACTCCCAGCCCGATATGACTCGGCTCATCTGTACCTTCCATGAACGCGCACAGTCGAATGTCCTAGAAGCCGTTGTGCGCTCGCCGATATACCACAATCACCACGATGGACTGAGGTTCGCTGTCGACTTCATTGGCGACCCGAATACCGGAGTGGTGGACACGGTGGCCGTAGAAGGAGCCGTTCCACTGTCCAATACCCGATACCACGACATAGCCACGGTGTACTTTCGATGAGTGTGGTGCCGATACAGTGTGAACTGACTGCGCTGTATGACCGTAGCTGCCAGCCCTATCAGCATGTTAACCAGTAGCCTTAGTGAGGCTTAGCGTTTGGACGCTAAAGATTCGTTGTGGGATAAGAACCTTGGGAGCAAGAAGATGACGAAAGAACTAAGACTCTGGTCCATCGGTCAGTCGGGAGAGGCCGAGCCTTTGTCCCCTCTCCTGCAAATGCCGACAGAGTTGGCGTTCGAAGATCTTCTGGTACAGAACCCGGAGATGCTGGGCTCTGACCTCACGCTGGTGGGACGACAAACGCCGACCGAAACCGGTTGGCTGGACCTGCTCGCAATTGACCAGGATGGCCGGCTAGTCGTCTACGAGTTGAAACGAGCCACGTTGACCCGAGAAGCTGTAACGCAAGTCGTCGACTACGCCTCCTCCTTGGACGCCATGAGCATCAGCGACCTCGCCGAGCACATTGCTGACCGCTCAGGGAAAGATGGAATCGAGAATATCGATCAGTTTGAGCAATGGTACGCAGAGAACTTTGGTGGGGACGATCTGTCACGACTTCTTCCACCGCGAATGGTGCTGGTCGGGATCGGCGTCGATCCCGCGGCTGAGCGGATGGCAAGATTCATCTCCGGAGGACCGGTGGATTTGTCCATGGTGACATTCCACGGATTCATGCGTGGCGAGGAAAGGCTGTTGGCGCGGCAATTGGAGGTTGAACCGGGAGAAAGAGAGCCTGCGCACCGGAGTCGTTCCGCAACCGTCGCAGAAAGACGCAAGGCCCTGCGAAAGTATCTAGAGGAAAGCGGCCACGCAGACCTCTTTGACCGAATCTATACTGACATTCGTGCACTTCTCCCCGAGCTAGATGTCTGGGAGGCGCCTGGTCGCTATGGCGTCGGACTCCAGATAGCTGGACCTGATAAATCCAAGGCTTGGCCAACTTATTTCGGGGTGCAGGCTGGCTATCGCGGTGCAGTTTGTAGTGTCAGCATTCCCCCGGCGGCGATCAATTTGGGCGGCGATGCCCTGGAGCAACTCCGAGCATCGGTAGCGTTGCACGACTGGCAGCACGGAGGTTACGTATGCGATTTTCAGTCGGAAGATGCGTGGGCCGAACAAGGGAGTGCTTTGCTTGAGTTCGTCAGCTCCGTGATGGCGAATCGTTCCGGTGGAGGCGAGGAGGCGAATACACCGTAACCGTTCTCCTCTTGACACTCCACAGCAGGTTCTTAGTCGATCTCGATCAATAACCGACAATCATCGCTTGAACCCCATTCGTCCACGCCGTTCGGGGCCTGGGTTCGAATCGTTCTGTGGTAATACCTCGAAGCAAAACGGTCATCTGCTAGTATGCGGCGCGGACGATACGGGCCAGGAGAATGCAACCGACAAGAGACGGCCCGGATATCCCGGAGCAATTGCTTCAGCTTAATGAGGATGGACGGGTCGTTTTCTTTTGCGGCGCCGGCATTTCGAGGCCAGCTGATCTTCCGCTTTTCGGGGATCTTGTAGGGCAAATATTTGAAGGTCTGCACCATGAACCCAATCAGGTTCAGCAAAGAGCATTAGATGCAGACCAATTCGACACGGCGATCGGACTGCTGGAGTCTGAAATTGCCGACGGACGACTACAGGTACGGCGCAAGCTGGCGGAGATTCTGACTCCAGACTTGACGAAACCTGCTGCGTTGGCCACTCATCAAGCTCTTATGACGCTGGCTCGCAATAGACAGGGCCACACCAGGTTGATCACGACCAACTACGATCGCCTTTTCGAAGAGGTAATGTCGGCCTGTAGTATCGACATAGAAACATTCTCAGCCCCCCTACTACCCGTACCCAAGAGCCGCTGGAAAGGGCTAGTGTATTTACACGGCCTACTAGCCGAAGAACCCGAAGATAGTGAACTGGATCGATTGGTGTTATCAAGCGGCGATTTTGGATTGGCTTACCTGACAGAGCGATGGGCCGCACGATTCCTGTCCGAGTTGTTTCGAAACTTCACCGTCTGCTTCATTGGTTACAGCATCGAAGATCCGGTACTGCGATACATGGTGGACGCACTCGCAGCAGATCGTTTATTGGGAGAAGCCCAGCAGAAGATGTTTGCCTTCGACGGCTTCACCGGCGGGAACGAAAAGCAGGCCAGAGACAAATGGGATGCAAGAGATATAACGCCCATTCTCTACTGCAAGGAAAACGACCACACTCACTTGCACGACACGTTGCAAAAGTGGGCGAATATCCACGAAGGAGGGGTATATGGCAAAGAGCGCATCGTGATCGAAAACGCAAATCTCCTTCCTCATGCGAGCACAACCGAGGATAATTTTGCCGATCGAATCCTGTGGGCGTTAAGCGATCAGTCCGGACTGCCCGCCAAGAAATTTGCTCGCACTGACCCAGTTCCACCGCTTGACTGGCTTGACCGTTTTTGTGATCGGCGATATGGCTATGAGAACCTACTGCAATTTGGCGTAGCTCCCGACGAAAAGCCAGGCGATAAGATCGAGTTCAGTTTCATCCGGCGACCGACTCCGTATCAGTTAGCCGAATGGATGGGCGTTGTGTGGTCATGGCCAATGGGCGGGGGCTGGGATGATGTGATGATCCATCTCGCCGAATGGCTGACTCGGCATCTGGACGATCCTGATCTTGTCCTTTGGGTAGCGAGGCGCGGCGGCCAACTGCACCCGGAATTTGCAAGGCGGGTCAAGGACAGAATGACTCGATTGGATGAGTTTGAGCGGAAAGGGGAATCAGAAAAGCTCGAACAGATTCGAGCGCACGCACCACGCGCGGTACCGAGTCCGGCGATGCGAACGGTATGGAGCCTGATTCTGGGAGGCAGAGTCGGGCAATCACGTTCCATTAGCCTCTACGACTGGTGGGGTCGCTTTCAAAGCGAAGGACTCACAGCAGCTCTGCGTCTTGAATTCCGCGAACTACTGGAGCCTCGAATTTTGTTTCACTCTGCATTTCCTTGGGGCGACGACAAAGAAAGTGCCGACAGTTTTGCTGAGGTAGCCAAGTCCTTAAGGTGGGATTTCGAACTCGCTTCGAATCATGTGCATCACGCGCTCAGCGAACTGACGCCTAATCGGAAGGAGTGGTGCGCAGCATTGCCCGAATTGCTTCCCGACTTCTCGAATCTGTTGCGCGATACGATGGATTTGATGCGGGATCTAAACGAGGCTAACGACAAGAACGACTACTCCCATGTATATATGCAGTCCATCGCAGAGCATGACCAAAACAGCAGGGTTCAGGATTGGACCGCACTTATTGAACTTTCCAGAGATGCTTGGATAGCTACCGCCAAGAGCGCACCCGATCAAGCAAGGGTCATGGCCGAGCGTTGGAATCACGAACCTTATCCTGTTTTCAAAAGACTGTGTTTCTTCGCTGCTATCCGAACGGACATCATTCCGCACCAACAGGCCATCAACTGGCTTCTGGCTGATTCCGCCTGGTGGCTATGGTCGTCGAATACGAAGCGCGAAGCTATTCGATTACTGGTTGCGCTAGGACCAGCACTATGTTCTGAACTAAAGATCATTGTGGAACAAGCCATTCTTGAAGGCCCGCCGCGCAATATGTATCGCGACGATGTATCGCCTGAGCACTTTAAGAGCTTGATCGAACGACCCATCTGGTTGCGTCTAGCCAAACTAAAAGCGGCAAAGGTTCGACTTGGAAAGGCCGCGCAATCAAGGCTAGACGATATCGCATCTCGCAATCCTCGTTTGTGTATTCAGGAAGATGAGAGCGACGAGTTCAGAATGTGGTCAGGTAGTGTGGATATTGAATCGGAAGTGGAAATCCTGCCTCGTAACCTGATTGAATTGGTCGCACGGCTTGAGGAGAGATATGGAGAGGATTAGCCTCAGCCAGCGCGACGATTGGCCTGACCTGTGCAGAAAGGAGTATGAACTCGCTGCCGGTGCTCTGGAAGAATTGGCAAGGCGCGATAAATGGTTTCCCCAACTATGGGAGACAGCACTATGGGCGTGGTCGGAAGGTGAATTGGCCAAACAATCATGGGACCGATTGTCCCCTTTGGTCGCCCAGGCACCCGAAGAAGCTTTAAATAATATCCGCCGAGGCGCGGCCAGTTGGCTGCGTGGAGTCGCAACGCGTGTGGATACTGAGGACGGACGATTCCTTAAGTTATGCCAAGTTTTCTTGGCATTGAAGTATGACGATGACCTGCATAATGGTGACCCGCTTACAGCAGCAATCAATCATCCCATCGGACGTGTGACGGAGGCACTCTTGGATTGGTGGTTTCGTCCTGATCGGCCGGACGGCAAGGGCCTTCCGCACAATCTCCAAGGACTTTTCAGCAATCTATGCAATACGGAGGTGCCAGCGTTTCGGCACGCACGTGTGTTACTGGCTCTTCGAGCAATTGGCCTTTTCCGTGCGGATCAAGATTGGACTGTAGCCAACCTGGTACCCCTATTCGACTGGGATCGCAATAAGAGCGAAGCCCCGGTAGTCTGGTCAGGCTTCTTGCATTCTGCACGGATGCACGTGCCTTTTATCGAAACTATCAAGACGCCGTTCTTGCAGGCGGCCCAGCATTACGAGGATCTTGATAGTCGTGGGGGAAGATACGCATTCTTGCTAACTTTTGCGGCATTGGACCGGATCGAATCCTTTCCCCCAGAGGAACTAAAGCGGGCAACTGGGCAACTTCCGGACGATGGATTGCAAAATGCAATTTGGCTATTGGTACAGATGCTTGACGACGCTGACGAGAACCGCGAGGAATACTGGCAAAAACGAGTAAGACCTTACATGGATTCAATTTGGCCTCGGGCTAGAAAGTCCAGGAGCCGGCTCGTGCGTGCGCGCCTTGCGGAGTTGTGTGTTGCTGCAGGAGGTGAATTTCCGGACGCGGTTAAAGTTATCAGCCCCTGGCTCTCCCCAGTCAGCGACTACAGTTTTGCGGTTACGCTTTTGCACGAGGCCGGGCTGTGCAAAAAATTTCCAAGTGATTCCTTGGAACTCCTCGCCCGCACGGTCGACACGGAAACTGAATGGGGGCCGCCGTCAAAGTTGCAGGCATGCCTTAAAGAAATCAAAGAGACGGATGCTTCACTGGAGAAAGACGCTCCTTATATGGAACTGGATTTGTATATCCGAAGACGCGGCGGCGAGGTTGAGTCCGATGGCTAAGCGGAAATTCCCTATAATAATCAGCCGCTTATATCGGATCGGGATCCTCCTCCTGGACAACCTGACAACCGAATTGATTTGGGAAAAAGGCTTAGTGCGGTCTCCCGTGACACCTCATTCCGAGCATCCACAACTAGCCACTTGTTCAGTGTCGCGCATGTAGGGTGGGTTCTAGCGCCAGTTTTTGCGTGAGTTCCTGTACAAGTTCTACCAAGCTTTCGGGGTGAACTCCTTGCTCTTGTACTTTGTCGTCCAGCGTTTCTATGCTGTTTGCAGCGCCAGCAAGGACTTCTTCGCACAGCCGGGCATTCAATTCTTGTCGGACGGGGTCATCCAGAATTTGGGAAAAGCCTTTTAGTGTCCTGTCTTTGAGGTCCTCGAAAATACGCAAGGCAGCTCCAAGCTGCTCGTCCGATAGCAGATTGACATCCAGCACCGGCATGGTTCGGATTAGTTCGTGCGGAACGCTAGAGCGCCCCAGATAGGGGCGGTTGCCGTGCAATATCCGCAATAGCAGGCCAGGCGTCGAGTTCAGCCACAGGCATAGCGCCTCTTCTTTTCCCGGCGCTTCGCGGTGAAACGCCAACGTAACCCAGGACCGGACTCCGAGCATGGATTTGTCGGTCAGCACAGCCGCGAGCCGCTGCGGGGCAAAACGAAGGTCGCTCGCGATATGGAGACGCGATTTGCGCGCAAGCATGGCGTCCTGTTTTTCTTTGTCCCGGTCCGCTCGCCGTTCGAGACGCGCGTTGGCCGTCACCTCAAGGCGGATTTCCCTCTCCGCTGAGTAATGCCATAATGCGGGGTCGCCAGCGCGCAGGGGATCGTTGGTTTCCGTGATCGTGAACAATCCGTGCTTCGGGTTCTTTACTTGCATGTGATAGGGTCCCAGTTCGGCAATCTGGCTAATCGTCGTAACCGGAATCTGCCGGGTGGCACCATAGTCTCTTTGACGCAAGCGCTCCGCTCTCATGACCAGATCAGGTTGCACAAAGGCCGCCCAGAACCAAGCACCACCAGCGAGCTTCTCTTGGGGCACATGAATGATGTTCCCCCAAAGCTTGCCGCCAATGTCGATGGCGCGTGATTCGAGCGGCAGGTCGTTTTCGTCCATCGCCAGCAGCTTGCGGGTCAACGCCATCGCCTGCACCGGCTCATCCGGGTTGTGCAACAAATTGACAAACCGGACGCAGTGCCGACTCGCGTGCGGCTGCTTTTTCGTGGCCACTATCAAGACCTCGGCGTGGCGCGTTGATTCCGAGAAAGAAACCCAAAGTCGCCCTGGCACTCCCTTTCGTTTGGCTCGATGTCTCTTGTCATGACTTACAACAATCCAGTCAACGCAGTACTTTTCCAAAAGCATTTTCCGGATTCCACCCCAGCGACTGCCGGTCAGCAGAGTGGCCGGCAGCACGAACGCCAACCGTCCTTTCTCCTTGAGATTTTCGTCCGCAAGCACCACAAAGCCTGAGCCCAGCCCGGCGTAAAGGCTTCCGGGCGTATTCGTCAGCGTGTCCTTCAAGGCGCCTTGCATAACTCGCGCGTCGTTCGGATCCAGCAAGGACCCGAACATCGGATTCCAGATGGTGTTTGCCTCTTTGCCAGGGCCTCCCGCGCGGGTGTATGGCGGATTGGCGATAACGAGATCGCAATTCGGCGGCATGGCCACGTTCTCAGCCACTTCTCCCTGACCGGTCATGCGCGTGAAATGTTCCTCGTCAAACAAATCCAGCCGTCCAGCGTTGCCGCCACTGGGTGATGAGGCGAGGAAGTCCAGACTACCAAGGCGCGCCGTGGTGCCAACGACTTCGTGTTGCACCCTCCACAGGTTCATATCCTTGATCACCTGGCTGGCTTCAGCCATGCAAAGAGTGGACGCGGCCAAATGGATTGCTGCGGGCACCACATCGTAACCATATACTGCTTCTTCGAGCACGGCCCGTACGACCTCTGGACTCCTGCTGTCGAGTGCCCCACTGCGCCGCGCGCGTTTCAGTATTTCCTGCGCTGCCGCCATGAGCAAGGTGCCGCTGCCGCAAGCAGGGTCTACAACTCGAAGTTCGGTAACTTTGTCCGGATCGGAGAAATCCATGTCGCGTCAGCATTCATTGCGCAGGTCAAATGCCAGTCCCGCCAGCAGAATGGAAGCCGGTATCGTCGTGTAATTTGTTGCTAGAAATTTCCGCGAATCGAGAAGCCGGTGGAATATTCGGCCGGCTACATCATGGCGGCGTATCGCGCCACTCTCTGCGATCAGTGAAGCAGCGGCCTTCAATATCTGCAGGGCTTCTCTATTGGTTGGCGCCGGCGTCTGGGACAGGGTTTCCCTAGCGATAAAGAAGATGGGCCACCAGTTGATGTTGAGAATCTCGTCCCATTGCTCCACAACGACCGACGGCCCCTGATCCGGGCTTGGGCGCGGGACCCTTCCTCCCGTCCTGAAGGGTTCCGGTAACTGTGCAGGGTCAAGGTGTCGCGCAAGCAACTCCTGGAACAGCAGCGCGTTGAGCCATATCAGCGCTTTCGTCGCGGGTTCGTCGTGCTCATCACTGTCATTGGGGTTGCCGCGAGTGAGAATGTTGCTCGCCGCCTCAATAGCACGGGCAGCTTGTTGCACGATGCGGTCAATGCCTGTGCCGTCATCGCTTTGAACCCAGTAATCGCGCAAAGTCTCTGCAAGATCAGTCACAGAGCCAAAAGTTTCGTCGCTCCATTCTTCGCCGAAATAGCGGTAGGCAATGCGAATGTCGTCGCAGGCGGCAAGGTTCTCCTGCGCTCTGCTTTCAGCGAGGCGCGCGAGCCGATTCGGATAGCCGATCGCAACCACCAATCGCAGCGGCAGCCCATTGACAATCGCCGGTGTTCTTTTCGGCAAGCGCTTATTTGCATCTTTCTTTGCGGGGTTGCCATACTCGGCTTCGATAGCAACAGCGTATTCGTCGAAATCAAGCAGTACATCGACCTGGCCGTGGCGTGATCCGAAACGGTGCCGCTGCTCGCCTTCCGCCGCAAGCCCCTCCGCACGCAAGAGGTGCGCCAGTGCGATGTTGTAGATGGGTTCGGGTGTATTGCCGTTCATGGGCGCGTCATCATAAGGGGCACGCTTAGATCCTAGATGTTTGCGTTCATTGTTCCCCTTTCGAAGAACAGCTCGCGCTTGCTTATATCTCGTGTGCCCACGCTCAATTTTAGGCCCGCACAGCCATTGAAACGTCCTAAACTAAGCTTTTTTGCCGATTTGCGGCGCCGACCACTTCTTTTGCAAAATTAGCAAACAGATGAACGAGCACACTAAGTTCAGCCGGCAGACGCTGATCGCAGCCTGTGAGGCTCTCGAAAGGCACACGCAAGCCGAATTCAATCAGATGGTGATTCGTCTGGAACTGGAGAACGACATCTCACCCGATACGGGAACAAGCGTGAAAAAGAAATGCGGGCAGCTTGCTCGCATAGTGCTCCGGCGATCCGCAACGGAGATTGACACCAGGGAAGGCCGGATGAGTTTGAGCGAGGCGGTGGTGAGAGAGGCCGTCGAAGTATTGCGAACCGAATCCTCCTGGGCACCGCAGGAGAACTTAGAGCAGGCGCTGAACCGTGACGGGTATTCGCTGCTTTGGGAGCCGGCATCAAGATGGGGCCAAGGAAACCCTCCGCGATTGGTCCCAGCGATGCCAGTCGAAGTTGGTGGGCAAGAAACGGAAGACGAAGTCCGTTCCCTGCTGGGCAAGTTCGGCTTCTCTACGTCAACGGGTCACTTGGACCAGGCACTCGACGCTCATGCCCGAAGCCACTGGGCCTCTGCAAACAGCCAACTGAGAACATTCTTGGAGAGCTTGATCGAGGAAATCTCTCGCCATATTGGAGTTGCTGGCGTTGATACGCTCACGCCGGATAATCTTCGAGCGGCCTTAGGTAATAAAGGATTTTTGTCATCCAAGCGAAAGGAATGGTCAGCGGACGGGAAGAACTACATCAATGGGCTGTTCAAAATGCTCCACAGCGAAGGATCCCATGCTGGACTGTCTGATGCAGACCACAGCACTTTCAGGCTGCACCTTGTACTTGTGACAGCCCGGATGTTGCTTAGGAGACTGGAAGCCGGCGGATGGCAGCCCTGATCGGGGTGATTGTCCCGGCCTAGACTGGTTCATCCATGGGGGTACAAGCCCCGTTTGTATGGTCCAGCAATCGGAAAGGCTGGTCAGATTCAGAGAAAGCAGTCGGAATTGTGGTTAGGAGCCTTTAGAAGCGAGTGTTACGGGATGGACTTCCTCGATAAGCAAATAGCGCCACCAAAGGATTGGGTTCGATTTGAAGACCTGTGTCTGGCTCTGTTCAAACAGGTTTGGAACGATCCTCTCGCTCAAAAGAATGGAAGGAGAGGTCAACGGCAGAATGGGGTCGATATTTTTGGCTCGCCAGCCAGCAAGGGCGACGTGTATTGGGGCGTTCAATGCAAAGCCCCAGACACTCGATACGGTGGCGGTCCGACGCTGGCGGAACTGGAAGCAGAGGTTGAGAAAGCAGAGAACTTCTCTCCAAAACTCGATCGCTGGATTCTAGCGACTACGGCTCCGCGTGATGCCACCTTGCAGCAGTTCGCGCGTGAGATTTCCGTAGAGAGGCGTGAGAAAGACCTGTTCTCCGTGCATGTTCTCGGCTGGGACGAAATTCTGGACCTCCTTGCTGGCGCACCCGATGTGATTTCCAATTTCTATCCCGAGCATTCCGCAGGAGTAGACAAGGTCATTCGTGCACTCAGATCCCTGCCGTTACAAGAAGAGTCGGAACGCCTGATTCGTGCGATGAGGAAGCTGGAAGATCGGCTGGATTCAGTCGAGTCAATGGCTCCCGCGCAGGGCATTTGGGCGCCTGTTGAGTTCGAAGCCGGGCGTGACCTCGGCCCAGCACTCATGGGGCGCCCGCTAGGTCCATCGGATGCCGTCGCCTGCCCACGACTGGACGAAGCGGACACCGTTCTCGCGCAACTGGAGGTAGCTTACTCGGTGCGGATAGCTGGTGAACCAGGCGCCGGCAAATCCGTGTGCGCGTATCAGGCCGCTTTAACGCTGGCTCGGGCAGGAAAACGGATACTGCGGCTTTCCGATCCCCGATCGCTCGCAGTGGGCCTAAACGATTCCGCCGGGGAACAAACGCTGTACCTCGTTGACAACGCGCACCTGATGCAGCCGTATGTCTTGAATGCCCTGGAAGAGGCTGCGAATCCAGATCGCATGGTGCTATCCATCCATAATGCCGTTCGAGGATCAAGCAACCTTCCTGGAGCAATCACTGTCGACGCTCAAAGAGCGGTCAGGACAATTGCGTCGGCGCTGAGGACGGACTTGCATGCCACGCTACGGGTAGTTCGCAGGGCTGACGATTCCGTCGGTGAACGGATGTTGGATATCGACCTGTCCAAGAGGATTGACGAGGCCGCGATTAAGGCGACGGTACCCTGGCAGTTCTGTTTCATTCTGGGCGGAGGATGGCGGCGCGCAAAGCAGGTTGCGAGGAACGCACGCGTTGCTGGGGCCGACTTTGTACTCGCCGCTATAGCGGCACATCAAATGGCTTCTCGTGACGCTCCTGCTCATCAAACAGAAATAATCGAACATTGTCGGTCATTTGGTTTATCGCAATCAGACTTTGGCAACGCTCTAGGCTGGCTGGTCTCCGAGCGATTGATCCTGGGCGAGGACGATTGTCGATGTCCGCACCAGCGGTTTTCTGCGGTCGTACTGAGTGAAATTTTGGCGATACAGGACAAGCAAGGACGCAAACGAATTGCAGGGTTGATCAATCGACTGCTCACCAATCACGACTATCCGCTCGCTGGCCTGCGCCTGCTCTTGCACGAGTTACGTTTCGGCAGCATCAACTATCAATGGAATTGGATCGTCCAAGATGCAGTAATCCGCCGGCTGGCCAGCCGTTGCTGGCAAGCGCAAGATGGGGAAGAGCGCGCGTTTGCCGCATTGGTGTTGGAGCAGTTGTTAGGCATTTCAGAAAAATGGGCGCGCGAACTTATCGAACCGAACGCAAAACTGTTTTCTGCCTGGATTTCTGAACCCGGTGAAAGTGCGTACGGCCTTAAGTACTTGCTCAACGTCTTGGCCCAGCGCGATGAAGAACTCGCCCGAGAAGTCGTTTCCGCTTCGGATCCGGATGCTGTTGCCGAAGCATTTTCGACAATAGAGCCAAAAAACGCCTACGGCATTTGTGAACTTATGAGCACCGTCGGCAATGTGCGTATTCAGGACTGGAACGCGCGGATGATGGCAATGGTCGATAAGGACCGATTGCGTAGCTTGGCGCAGGAATGGACGTACGGCCCTGACGCTTATCGCTTCGCGAAACTGTGTCGAACGCTGGTGGGGTGGGACGAGGAACTGGCGCTGAAGATGGCGGAGGACTTCGTTCCTGCGGCGCGTGAAATATTGGCACGCGATCCTGTCGATGGCTTCCGCAAACTGGACAACATCGCTACCAGTGTCTTGCGTGCCTTCGATGTGCTCGGGGTCTACGTCGGCGTACATGCACCAGATAATCGCCGCAAGGCAATCGCACGTTCCATGTGTTCTCAGTTGGATGCAAAACTGGTTGCGGATCAGGTATTGAAAATACGAAAGCGGGATTTTCAAGCTGCCGCGCACTTCTTGCACTTCTTTTTCGACTGGGCTCCGAGAAAGTTCAGTGCAATGCTGGCCTATATCAAGTGGGATGAACTTGATGTTCTTATCGGTGACGATTGGGAAAACCTCACGCATGAAGCGTTAGTGCTGCTTGGCACCTTCAGCATGAATCCTCCCGGTCGCCAAAGGATCCAGGAACTCGTGGTTCGAAATCTGGATCGTATTGAACAACTACCTCCGCGCCTGGCCGTCATTGCTCCCGAAGCTGCCCTGCGGCATGCCAGGAATGGCCGATACTTGCGGCTTGTTCAATACGACCATGTGGATTGGCGCTTCGGCGGATTGGCGCTTGCTGTTATCTGCCAGGCAGAACCGGATCTCTTGCAAAGTCTCTTTGCCCCATTTGAGAAGCAACTCGCGAAAGCTTTGTCGGCACCGAACTCCTCATTTTTCGATGAGTCCGAGCTATTGATCCGACTACTGCTCGACAAAGCACCCGATTGCGCTAGACGCGTTCTCGAACACCTTGAAATACGCGTAGCGGAAAATGGATGGATGGATTGTTTGCGCAAATCAAAAGGACACCGGGCATCTGCGGCACTCCTGATAGAAGGGGCGATCGAAATAGAAGGACCAGTAGGAGATATGGCACGTCGATTGAGGAAACGGTTTCCGAAAAGTTCCCTGCCTCCCGCACGGTTGACTCGTTAGTGTTCAGGCGTAACAGATTTGGGCCTGCGCACAATGCAAATGGTGTCGTAGGGTTCCCTCCAATTGTCAATGCTCTTGCCAATCACGCATACTTCTTCACACGGATGTTCGTTCATTACTTGTTGCGCCAGTCGCGGCATCACGGAATGGCGAGTAGATCGCAACTTGTTCGGGTAGAGGTAAAACATCACAGCTGCTTTCCGGCGTTTCGGAGGAATGAGCACCAGCGAATTTCTATGATTCGGTTTCCGGTACTTTCTCCGTACGTATCGCCGGAGTCTCAACAGTTCTTTTTCTACTCTCCACTGTTCCGAATAATCGGCGCAGTTGAGCAGATGCAAGCCCGCCGTGATCCACCCTTGCGTTCTATTTCGGCTGAGGCGGTCAAGGATTGCATGGAACAGTTTCGAGAGTGTGGCTTTGGGTTTTGGAACATGTACCCCGATGTCCGGCGACTCATAGTATTGGTCAATAGACCTCGAAAGCCCCACGGTAACGAGGAATTCGTGCTCCTCTTCAATTTGGGCGAAGTTGAAACCGGTCTCCAGATAGAGGCCGAGAGAATCCATTTCATCGCCGTACAAGTCGATCGACTTTTGAATAAAGCCTCTTTCGCTGATGTAGTGAAGAAATTGAACGGGATTATCTAGAATGTCCGCTAGGCACATCAGGTCCGCGATCGAGAGCGTGAACGCCAGGGCGTGATCATTGGGAATCCATCCAACCCTTTTGAGTTTGTCCTCTTCCGACCAAATGGGCGACAGGTCGTCCAGAGAAACCGAAACGCGTATCACCTGGTCCACATTTGACGGGTCAATTCCTATTGCCCGGACGGTCTTGTCCGCCGTCGCGTCTCCTGCTTGCGCGGCACGAATCAGGCTCTCCAAACGGTGTGACTGTACCGATGGCGTCAGAACCAGATCCTTCACGTGCCGCTTGACACGATCCGGCGCGCCGCGCAGACCCTCGGGGGTCAAATGATTCGATTTCGCCTCGGCGATTAACACCATTCGGTCGATGATTGCCAGCCGGTCGGTTTCGTATTCCCTGCCGTCCCTTCGCCACCTTACGTTGGATTGAATCGTTGCGCCGGGCAGTGCTCCATTTAGCGCTTTGCCGAGTTTCTCTTCGAGAAATCTGGCGCGCTGATTTTCCAATTCACTCTTCATGCGCGCCCGCCCACACAGTCGGGAGACGATGGGATGAATATGGCTGAAGAAAATCTGAGGCATTGCAAACAGAAATCTTCCGTCCAAATCGACACCGGGCGCCGCCCAAACGGGGTTACCAATAAATAGATGTTGCGGATCAGTATCAACAAGCCCGGCGGGCGGCAACGAGATGGCTCGCAGAATCTTTTCTGTAACTTCCGGGCTGCATCCGGCCAATGCCGCTACTTCCTTACCATCAAAGATTGTCTGTCCTTCGAGGCCATGGTTCAGCGAGGCCATAACAAGAGCTATTGCTCCCTCGCGGTCAATGCCTGAGAGGTGTGCGTCGACGATTTCAACTAGGCGTTCCTGAAGTTCAGGGACGCTCTCGCAAACCTGGGCGAATACTTCCTTCGCGTTTTTTCCTTCGGAAACTTTGCGAAGAAATTCGAAGTGTTGGTCGGCTCGGCGGCGAAGCTCGGTCACGAGCGAGTGCAGTATATTGATTAGGTCACTAATGGAGAAGCCGTGAAAGGCCAAGAATTGTTCGTCCAGCGGCGCATACAGTTCCCTCGCGATTGCCAGCACGTGGGTCGGATAACCCCAGTTGCGGACTTGTTGCGTATGCAGGCGAACGCGATTCTGGAGTGACCGAATAACCGCTTCCTGTTCATCCGTTGTCTGTTCCGCTTCCAGTAGTCGCTGGTGGAAGAATGTGTCCGATAACTTGGGCAAGTTGTCGATGAGCACCTGCATGACTTCGGGAGAAGGCGCCTCCTGCCCCCACTCCTCTTGCGGGATCGTAAGCAATATGGCCTGGAGCAGTTCCGCATGATGCTGATTGATGTGTTCCGGCAAGGCTCTTTGTTCATTACCCGAATCGTCCACGCCGACCGTGAACGCGTAAGTCGCAAACAGGGCCATGACACCCGGCGGACTGAAGCGGCGAAATTGCTCCTTGACCAGCTCTAATGTCTTTGGAAACTCGTCGATGCCCGCGCTCGCCATCTTGCGCACCGCACGCTGGAAAGCCGGATGATCGCCTGGAGGTATTTCCAGGGCCGAGAACTGAATTCCCGGCTTTGCTTGCTTGCGGCCACGACGCCGTTTTTTCCTATTGCCCACGATGCAGGAAGGCCTCGGCAAAAAAAGCCGAATTGTACGAATCCAGGCCGATGGACGCCCGCGGTCGATCCGTGCCGGTTCCATTACAATGCCCGCCCCTTGGAAATCCGCCTCGGAACTTGATCCATGCTTGACATTGAGACAACCATGCGCGAACTTTCCCGCGATCGTCCGCTGTTTCATTCCGAGGCGGATTTCCAACACGCGCTGGCCTGGCAGATTCGCACAGCCATGCCGGATTGCGGCGTGCGCTTGGAGTACAGGCCTTGTTCCGATCAGCGCATGTATGTGGATCTTTGGCTGGCTGGTGACGGAGTGGCAGTCGAACTGAAATACCGCACCCGAAAGTTCACTCATATGCATGATGGCGAATCCTTTGAACTCCGTAATCAAGCCGCAAACCCCGTCCACCGGTACGAGTTCTTGAAGGACATCCAGCGCCTCGAACGCCTGTCAGGGGTTCCTGAAGTTAGAGCGGGTTTTGCAATCCTCTTGACCAACGATGATCTCTATTGGAAAGAACCTGAGACGGCGTATGATCAGACGATAGATCCCGCTCTTCGCCTGCACGAGGGTCAGAGGCTTGAGGGAAAGATGGCCTGGTCCGAACGCGCAAGTGCGGGAACCAGAAAGGGGCGGGAAGCGCCGATCCTGCTGAGCGGATCGTACAAAGCCCGATGGCGGAATTACGCGGCCATCAACGGCCAACCGTGTGGTGAATTTCGCTATCTCGCAATCAGGACAGACTTCGGTAGCAAAAGGTAGTTGTTGGGTGCCTATGCGGAGCCCACGTAGGGGGTTTCCGATTTCTGCACCGGAATCCCTCGGTTCATCACCAGTCTCCGTACCGCCTCGTAGTGCGCGGCTTGATCTCGGGAGGGTCCGACAATGATCCGATTGATTGGCAGGTCTTGGCCCAATTCATCGAACAGCGCCACATAGGGAATGGGACCGAAGCGCCCGCACCGATGATGAACTTCCTTGACGCTCCTTTGGGTCTCTGTTCCCTCGGCAGACAGCCGTTCCCGGAGCGGCCCCGTCGTTGCCCCGGCAACAATCCGGCATTCTTGCTCCTCATGGAACCCATAGTGTTTGAGTCTTGCACAGGCTACGGATGCCTGCTCGTAGGCCTTGGGCAGGACGTCTTGCAGGAAATCGCCGTCCCTAGGTTCGATGAAGTTGCGCGCGCATGTGCGCAATGAATCGAAAAGGTCTGGAAAATACTCCTCCAGGATGAGATCTCTTTCGAGATAGGTCACGACCGCCATCAGCAGCGGCCAATAGAGGAACCGCGCATCTTCCTCAAGCAGCAGCTCGTGAAATCCTGCCGCATCGAAAACAATGGCGACGGGTTCGTTGCCGCCGTAGGCGCGCCACTGGCTCAGCATGCCGTTGTTCCGGTGGTACTCGTCACGCAGAGAATCGCTGCTGTGAGTAGCAAACGAAACGACATACTGCGGCGCTATGCTAGGAGTTTCGTCGTCGCCAACGAGCTTCAAGTGCATTTCACCCACCCATTTTGATGCTTCTTCTTGTGCGATTTGATCAACACCGCCCAGTTCGGCGAACGTTCCCTTCACCTCTGGAAATCGTTGAACATAATCCAGAATTTCTGCCTTGTATTCTTCAAAGACTTGCTTCCTCATCGATGGCCAGATCAGTTCCATTTCGGATTGGTCATTCAAGTGAGTGGTCTTAGTAGCCCAGAGTGAATTCGTGGCAAGGATTCCCTTCAGCGCCGTAATCGATGTGTAATGGAACAACTCCTTGTGCCGTTCGGGCACTTTGGCTTTTTTCGTGATTTTCTGTTTTTTTTGCAGCTTCGTAACTCGTGTCGCGTAATCGTGGAATATGTGAATGGAAGTGATTTCACACCCAAAATGATGCGCGGTTTCCAGAAAACGCTGCTGGACTGCGCTTATCGAGAGATAGCTTACAGATTATTCCGGAGACATGATTTACACATTGGATATTTTGGAGTTCCCGGATGCCCTGAAGAGAGTGTAGGCCCACGGATGAACGACTTCGATTCATGGCCCGTCTCTTGAAAGGCGAGAAGATGGCGTTCGCGTGCCGCCAGTTCGGAATTGCCCGGGTCACTCTTTAGTGGCCTCAAACCTCAGTCGTACATAGTCCGCGATCCACTCGCCGTTCCTCCGGAGCAGCGGTTCGAGCCGGTCGCAAACAGCCGACAGATATCCATTGCGCTGATCACGCGCAACATGCGCAGTAAAACTGTCTGCAAACGTCGCAAGAAAACCCGGCATTCCTTCGGGCAGCGGCGTCGGGCGCGGGATGAGTTCGATATACGGCACACTGAATCCCGCTGCGGCCAGTTTGTTGCTGAACTCATCGGCCGTCGGGAAATGCCAGGGGCTGGCCTTCGAACCGTCAATGCCGCGCAGTTCCAGTTCATCTACGAGCGCCGTCACGATCGCCGCGCAGTTGCCGTAGCCGCCGAACTCCCCGACGAAGCGCCCGCCGCGTCGCAGCGCGCGGTACACGTTACCTATGACGATGTCGGTCTCGCTGATCCAGTGAAGTACGGCATTGCTGAACACCGCATCAAATTCATCCTCGAATTCCATTTCGCGGGCGTCCTGCTCGCGCACGTCCAGACCAAGCTTCCGCGCGGCGGCAATGAGTTCGCGGCTGGAATCGATACTTACGGGCTCACTGCCCCGCTCCCTCAGGACCCGTGTCAACTCGCCGTCACCGCATCCCAGGTCCAGTATCCGTTCTCCGGGGCGCGGATTGAGGAGTTCCAGCGCAGGCATGCCGAGATCGCTCACATAGCGAGCGTTTCTCGCGTATTCATCGGGTTTCCAGACATGCGGCACTAAGCAGAATTTTCCGGAGAAGTGTGTTGGACAGCAGCCTCCATCTACATGTTTTTGATCCAAAGCCTGCCGTTGCTGCTCATTACCGATTTTGCTGCTGGACTCATTTCAAACGCTATGGTTGAAAGGTGATATAGGGTCAACACCTCTTCCTGCAACTCCTGGTCGTCTTCCAGGTTGATGACCTCAAGATGTTGTTGCCTAGCCTCATCGCGACCGATCCGCCTGCCGTGGCTTCCATGCTGGTTGCCACCAAAATGCTTCGCAACTTCCCGCGCTAAACCTGCCGGGTTCGGTTTGTCCGAGAACATGTATTTCTGCAACCAGTCCTGCACGAGCGTTTGCCCATAGGCAATTGACTTGCGGGCTTCCTGCAATAAGGCGGGTCCGAATGACCGCAATACGGGTGCCCACGCGTGAGCTAAGACAGGATTGCCGGAAATTTGTATCTTTGCTTCTTCGAATTGCTCAACAATCGAATGTGCGGAATAAGGTCGATCGCCTGCTATGAGTTGCGGGTCGGTCGGACCCAACTGACTCTGCCTTCCCATCACAATCCTGTCGCACCCAAGTGCAATCATTGTTCCGGCAGACATCGCATAGGTGGGGACGAGAACATCGATTTCAGAGAATTTGCTCCGGAGGTAATCGACCACAGTCTGTGCGGCTTCCGCCAAACCGCCGGGCGTATGCAGGATCAGGAGGAGACCCTTGCTGAAGTCATGGCCGTGTACCCCGGCCATAAACCCGTTAATGTCCTCCATGTTGATCGACGTGAAGAGCCCCGGTATTTGGGGCTTCTGCAAGAAGCTGGAGGCGTAGTAGAGGACATTGCGATCATAACGATCGGCAATGCATGCGACCGATTGCAGCGATTTGTCTGCTAGAAAGTCACCGCGATTGACAGGATCAACACGATTCAATTCATCCTGAAGATCAGCCCAACTTGGCATGCGAGCGTCCTTGCACTACAAGTCCTATCGGGTTGTCCCACGCGTACCTGGGTTGGCTCTGTTCACCCTGAGCGGCAATGTCAGCGAGATCGGCAATACGCATGCACTCTTCGTACTGCTGCTCCGCCTCTTGGAGTAGTTGGACAACTTCCGATTCACTAGGCTGCATCTTCTCCACCGAAGAGCGTGAATCGGGTGAGTTCTCTTTGCCGCTCATTGTGTTACCTCCCTCGACCAGGAAATTCTAGCATTGACGCTGAGCATAGACCGTTCGTCCGATCGTGGAGCACAGGTGTAAATGTGGATATTGAGATAGCTTACAGAGTATTCCGGAGACATGGATTACACATTGGGTATTTGGAGTTCCCGGAAGCCCGAGAAATACTAGCCATCTAGCTTGAAGTCTAGCGTGCACCCGGGGCTTGGGCGTCGAGTACGAGCCAGCGGACAGACGTCGGTCGATCGAGCGGGGAGAAGTCTGTGATGGGATTCCCGGAAACGCGCAGCCACACGAGCTTCTCCAGGTCGCCGAGCACCCGGATGTCGCGCAAGCGGTTGTCCGCGAGGTCCAGGCGCTGCAGCGACGGTGTTTCCCGCAGCGGGGCGGCGTCCCCGACCCGGTTTTTCCCCAGATCGAGGTGCGCGAGTTCCTGCAGATCCCATAGCGGCGCCAGGTCCGAGACCTCGTTGCCGTCCAGAACCAGCACCTCGAGGTGGCGCAGTTCCGACAGTGGCCGCAGGTCCGCCACCCGGTTCCCCGACAGGTCCAGCCGGCGCAGCGCCGTCAGTCCCGAAAGTGGCCACAGATCGGAGATGGCATTGCCTGACAGGTCGAGTACGCGCAGGTGCTCGAGACTTCCAAGCGCGGTGATGTCGCTTACGGCGTTGTCGCCGAGGTCCAGCACCTCCAGGTCTGCAATGGCCGCCAGCGGCCACAGGTCGGAGACGGCGTTGCCCGACAGGTCGAGCACGCGCAGGTGCTCAAGATGCCCGAGCGCGGTGACGTCCCTCACGGCGTTGTCGTCGAGGTCCAGCACCTCCAGGTCCGCCATGGCCGCCAGCGGCCACAGGTCCACCAGACCGCGCGACGACAGGTGCAGCACCTCGATCTTCTCTCCTCCCGCGAAGCCGGCCGTGGGCATCGATTGCGCCGGCCACTCGGTGGGCACGGCCTCCCGAAACGCCGTTGCCGGTTCGTGCCGTACGGGATGGTCGGTCAGAGCCGGCGCCGGATTGTAGGAAGTGTCCTGCAGCGGGTGCATCGGCGCCGGCAGGTAACTGACCGATACGCGCTCCTGGGGCTCGACGGCCTGCGACAGCGTCAGCACGGCCGCGCCGCCGGTCACGACGACCGACTCGACCGGGACCGCCGCCGCACCGGTCGAAGAGCCCGCTGCGACCACGAAGTCGCCCGGTGCCGGCGCCGAGCCGCCGTCCAGCGCCCGGTCGAAGCGCAGCGTCAGGACCGCTCCGGACACCGTAGCACTATTGAGCGACATGCCTGCCGCCGGCCCGCACGACACGCCGACATCCTCCGAGTGCCGGCAGTTGTGCAGGCCCCAGCCCGCGAATGCGCAGTCGGCCAACCGCGACTCCGTGCCCGCGCAGCGCACGTCGTCCATCCAGATCGTCCCCGTGCCCGCGCCGAACGCCGCCCGGGTGCGCACCTCGCCGCCCGTGTAGCCGAGCTGCTTGCAAACCACCCCCGCGTCCTCCGAGACGAAGCGGTCGTCGCACACCGTGCCCCACTCGCCGCCGTGGTAGATCTCCACTCGGCCTTCCTGCTCCGTGCTGCCGTTGACCAGTCGCAAGTCTCCCTCGGCAGCGCCGTCGGCCTCGGTCGCCGCGTCCGTGCGCGCGGACGCCGACGGCGACCAGTCGCCTGCGCCCTCGGAATTCGATGCCCGCACTCGCACCTGATAGGCCGTGTTGGCCGTGAGGCCTTCGATGCGCTTCGCGGTGCCCGTGCCGGTGTGGTTCGCGTTGGACCAGTTGCCGCCCGTCTCGCGGTAGTGCACGTCGTAGCCCGTGATCGCCGAGCCGTTGTCGTCCGGCGCCGTCCAGGACACCTCGAGCCACGTCTCCCCGGCCGTCAGCGTCGGCGCCGATGGCGCGTCGGGCACGTCGGCCGCTGCGTCCGTCCGCCCGGTCGCCGCAGCCGACCAATCGCCCGCGCCCTCGGAATTCGATGCACGCACTCGCACCTGATAGACCGTGTCGGGAGTCAGCCCTTCGATGCGCTTCGTTGTACCCGTGCCGGTGTGGTTCGCGTTCTGCCAGTTACCGCCCGCCTCGCGGTAGTGAACGTCGTACCCAGTGATCGCTGCGCCGTTATCGTCCGGCGTGGGCCAGGTCGCCTCAAGCCACGTCTCTCCAGCCGTCAGCGTCGGTGTCGAAGGCGCGTCGGGCGCCTCAGCCGCCACGTCGGTCCGCCCGGTCGCCGACGCCGACCAGTCCCCCGTGCCCTCGGAATTCGATGCCCGCACGCGCACTTCGTAGGCCGTATCGGCGGTGAGCCCAGTGATGCGCTTCGTCGTGCCCGTGCCGGTGTGGTTCGCGTCCGTCCAGTTGCCTCCCGTCTCGCGGTAGTGCACGTCATAGCCTGTGATCGCCGCGCCGTTGTCGTCCGGAGCGGTCCAGGTCGCCTCAAGCCACGTCTCCCCGGACGTCAGCGTCGGCGCCGACGGCGCGTCGGGCGCCTCCGCTGTCGGCCCTTCGATCGTCGCCGTAGCCGGCATCGACAACGGACGGCCGTTCGGCGTGCAGATCGCTCCCGCGGGACTGCAGCCGCCGGTCGTCGCCGGAAGTCTTACCGTCACGTCGCCGTCCCCGGAAGGCCTGATCCTCAGTATCCACCGGTCATACGCGTTGGGGGCAACACGGCGTCTGCCCGCGACGGCGCCGCCAGTCACCTGGAGGGCGTCCTGGATCACCTGGTTCTTGTTAATCGACTCGGTGCCGT
>VXOE01000016.1 GCA_009840225.1 Caldilineaceae bacterium SB0662_bin_25
CCCCGCACAAGGGAGGGCCGAATAGGCCCGACCGCCCAAATGCGAGGAGAGAGGGTAGAGGAGAGAGGAAAGGGAAAACTCTTCTCTCTCTGAATCATGAGCGCCATTAGGCAAGGACCTAGCAGACTACTTTGAGTTCGAGGTTGGCGATGCTGGCGAATTTTTCAATCTTGGGCAGGATGTGGCCTACGCCGAGGGCGAAGTGGTGGGTCGGGCCCTCTTTGCACCAGGCGTTGATGAAGTCGGCGGGGCCGAGCGAGAATTTGAGTCGGCTGTCGGTGTTGCCGATCTGCAGGACGGGGCCGGGAATGCTTTCGGCCTGGGCGGCGAGGAGCTTGAGATTGCCCTGGCGGGTCTGGGTCATGGAGAGGACGGTGACGGGGCCGTGCTTGACCTGGGTTTCGACGCCGACGCCGCCGCCGTGTTTGCCGTGGTAGAGGGCGAGGCCGCGCAGGAGGGGCCGGCCTTGGGCGATGTCGATGTGGAAGGGGCCGTCGTGGCCGGCGAGGATGAACTCCTCACGGAAGTCCATGGCGGTGACCTCGGAGTAGCTGCCGCCGGCGCCGAAGGTGTCGACGACTTTCATCACCTGGCAGTTCTTGAGGTCGCCCTCGCCGCTGCAGGGCACGCCGCGAGCGGTGAGAAGGGAGCAGCCGAGGGCGAAGCCGGCCGCGATCTGTTCGTATTCGTTGTCGTCGAGGCCGCGATAGTAATAGGTGAGGCCGTCGAGGTCGAAGTCGGCGACGAGGCGGTCGAGGCCGACGGCGACGCGGTAGGCCCAGTCGAGGGCCTCGGGGGAGGGACGGGTTGCGAGCGGATCGGAGGGCGAGTCTTCGGCCAGGTCGAAGATGGAGAGGGCTTCCTCTTCCTTGGCTTTGATGTCTGCGGGGGTGACGCCGTTGACCATCTGCGCCAGGTCGCACATTTCGAGGATTTCGATGTGGGTGCCGAGCTGGCCATGGTGCTGGGTGAAGTCGCTGTACATGTCGAGCATGCCGGGGTAGGTGTGGCCGAGGACACCCATGCGGCTGCGGCGCAGGGTACGGAGGGCGCCGGCGGCTTCGGTCCAGTCCTGGATTTCGGCCCAGGCGCGGCGGGCCGGTTCTTCGCAGCCCTCTTCTTCGTCCAACATGCCGGAGACGACGTGGAAATCGATGTCGCAGCGATGAAAGACGGAGCTGAGCTCGGGTACGCAGCAGGCGCAGCAGTTGGCTAGCCACTCTTTGGTGTCGGTATTGGCGTAGTCGAGGGCGGCGGAGGGCTGGAGATTGAGGACGAGGACGGGGACTTTGGGGATCTGGACGGCGGGCAGGACGGTAGAGCTGGTGGCGTAGGTGCCGACGTAGCAGAAGACCATATCGACCTGCTCGCGCTGGAAAAGGTCTCCGGCGACGCGTCCGCCGGGGGCTGAATCGACGAGTCCGGCGCTGACGACGTCGGCCCACTGGCCGACGCGGTTTTCGACGCGGGCCTGGTAGCCTTCGAGTTGCTCCTTGAGGCCGGGAAACTGGGGCCAGTACTCGCCGAGGCCGATGCCGAAGATGCCGATGCGGGGACGAACGGTTTTTCGCTGGTTGCTCATATTCTCGTTCCTTGTTCGCTCCTCGTTATAGGTTCCGTTGACGATTGCATGGACCGCGAACTGCGGTTAATCCGCGAAGAGACGCGAAGGGGCGCGAAGAAAATCCTTCGTTGTTGGCGGGGATGATTGTTGTCTGTCGCCAAAAGCACGCCAATAGCCAAGACTTAGGGCTTGCGGCCACCTCTCCTTTGTCATAGTTTGAACGGTCCCTTCCAATTGGCAACGGATCTTAGCCACTTACGTGTTCTTCGTCGGCCTTGCTCATCAGGTCTTGCACTGCGTCGACGGCGGCGCGCATTGCCGCTGAATCGCCGTCCCCTCCCTGATCGATTTCATAGCCCATGTCGACCATCAGCTGTTTGGCAAGCTTTACGGACTGGCTGGCATCGGGGCCAAAGCCGTCGGCGCCGACGCTCATGGCATATTCCTTGGTGATGGGCGCACCTCCCACCATTACCTTGACTTTGTCGCGCAGGCCGGCGTCCTCCAGCGCTTCTATGTTGGTCTTGAAATAGGGCATGGTGGTGGTGAGGAAGGCGGAGAAGCCGACCAGTTGGGGCTGATGCTCGATGACGGCGTCGAGCAACCGCTCCGGGCTGACATTTACGCCCATATCGATCACTTCGAAACCGGCACCTTCAAGCATGATAATGCAGAGGTTCTTGCCGATGTCGTGGACATCGCCCTTGACGGTCAGCATGAGGACCTTGCCGACGGGTTCGACGCCGGTGTCGCCGAGGATCGGCTGGAGGATGGCCATGGCGCGTTGCATGGCCTTGGCGGAGATCATCATTTCGGGCACAAAGTATTCGCCGACCTCGAAGAGACGACCAACCTCCTGGAGCGCAGGAATCAGGGCCTGGAAGAGGATCTCCAGGGGGTCCATGCCCAGGTCGATGCCTTCCTGGGTGAGCTTTTCGGTGACGGGCGCTCGTCCTGAAAGCGTGTTTTCGTACAGCTCTTTTTTGATCTCTTCTTCACGGCTCATGTGGTGTGCCTCCGGTACCAGCGGCGGATCTGTATTTGGTCTCAGTGATGCGGACTGCGCATAGATTGCAAAACGGCAGCTTGGTTGACGGTTCAGGCGGTGAAACAGTCTGCCATTTCTTCAAGGAAATCGTCTACCGACACCTGCCGGTATGACTCACGGCTATGGGGGCGGGCCGGGTGGCCGTCTTGTTCCAACGTTTGCCGGACGGCTTCCGGCAGGCGGTCGAGGCTTAGTTGAACGACGTCCGCGGCCGGCTGGGCGGCGCAGATCTCTACGGTGGGGGCGGGCGAGCAGTAGTAGTAGACGGATTTGAGGCGCGTCTTCAGCATCCTGCGGGCGTAGTCGGGCAGGGGAGGGTGTGCGCTGTCCCCGTTTTCGGTTGCCCGCTCCTGGCGTCGTTTGGGGTTGAAGTCGTGCGGCCAGAAGAGGCGGTTGATGTGGAGGTCGAAGACCTTTTTGAGCATTGCTGTGGGTGCGGCGGGGGCGGTGAACCAGTTGGAGGCGGGCCAGACGTCGAGCCAGGCCCAGGCGCCGCCGATGCCGGCCTCGTCGAGGGTCAGATCGAGGCGTCCGGCGCAGGAGGCGATACCGATCCGGTCTGCGCGGTCGGTGTGGTCGCGAGTGGGGAACGACTCTGACGGGTCCTGGCCGATGACGGCGAAATGCTGGGGGTAGATGAAAAAGTCGCTGCCGCTTGCCCTCTGCACATCGTAGAAGGCGGTGGTCAGGGCCAGCAGGGCGTAGGCGGTGTGGAGGATGCCGTCCTCGATTTGGGGCGAGACGACGCCGACGCGATCCTGGTCGTGGTAGTCTGCGCAGAAGGCGCTGAAGGCGACGCGTTTGCCTGACTCCGGGCACTGGTATTCGAAGTGTGAAGAGCGGAGTGCCTGGCTTGTGTGCATGGGAACACCAGTGGCTAGTGGTAAGTGGTCAGTGGAACTACTGACCACTGCAATTGAATTCCTGCATCATGGCGGAGCGGATGTTGTCGATGTAGCGCACGCCCTCATTGTCGGGGCAGAGATTGTGGGTCAGCCCGATATGCTCCAGGTGTTTTTTGGCGAGGGCGCCGACGAGATAGAGGCCGGGGCGCTCGCAGGATTCGAATGTTTCTTCATCGAATTCAAGGTTGCCGTTGAGGAGGCGCGTGTAAAGGTCCTGGGCGGGCCTGTGGCCGATAAGCATGTAGCAGAGATCATAATTCCAGGTTTTCTGGCCGTCGGGCGTTTGGACCACGGCGGTGTTGTTTTCCAGAGAGACGACCTGGCTTTCGGTCAGGATTTCGGTGTTGACGAGGCGGGCGTCGTGTTGGCCCCATTTCGTCTTCTGGAGGTGCAGCATTTCGTCGACGGCGTCTTTGGATTTGCGCACCACCCAGAGGATGGTGTTGCGGGGGCAGAGGGCGACGATGCCGTCGGCGGAAGAGAAGCCGCCGCCCATGAAGAGGACTCTTTGATCACTGATATGTTCCCATTCATGGAAATAGTGCTGAACTGAGCCGTTCAGCTCGCCGGGAATGCCGGCCAGATTGGGCTCGTCGTATGAACCGGTTGCCAGCACGACCCGCTTCGCCTTGAGGCGGGAAGTACGACCCTCGCGGTCGCGCACGGACAATAGAAAATCATCCTTGGCGCCTTCGATATCGACAAGCTCGTGGTGGGTTTTGATGGGGAGATTGAATTTCTGCGCAAAATCGCTGTAGCTTTGGATGAGCTCCTCGACACGCGGGTGGTACTCGTTCCCTTCGCGGGCAAGGATGGGGTCCTCCGGATCCAGTACCATATAGGAGAGATACGAGTGCATCAGCATGTTCTTCATATAGTGGCGGAGGTTGTTACAGATCTCTTTGCGCTCGATGCCGAGAACGCGGAGGCCGATGTCGGAGAGCACTTTAAGAGCGGCCAGTCCCCAGCCCCCGCAACCGACCACGATCACATCGTAGTGGGTTCTGTCATCTACTGTAGGTTGATAAGCGGACGTGCGTTCCATTGAGGCTGCGACGGTCATTTCTGGTTGCGGACGGATGGAAGGGTAGGGTCAGGTCTTGATGGCGCCGGAGGTGAGCCCTTCGACGAAGAGGCGGCTGGTGAAGACGAAGAGAATCACCAGGGGAATCGAGCCGAGCAGCAGGCCTGCCATGACGCGCCCGTAGCTGGTGTAGTACTGCTCCATGTAGGAGTAGAGCCCTGGTGTGAGCGGCCACATTTTGCGTTCCGAGAGGGTCAGGGTGGGCCAGATCAGGTTGTTCCAGGTGCCGAGGATGTTGAGCACGGCGACGACGCCGAGCATCGACCGGGTCAACGGCAGGGCCACGTGCCAATAGATCTGCCAATCGGAGGCGCCGTCGATGCGGCAGGCGTCGAACATTTCGCCGGGCAGGCTTTCGAAGAAGGCGCGCAGGATAAGGATGCCGATGAGCTGTCCGCCTGCGATCCAGGGCAGGATCAACGACCAGTAGGTATTAATCAGGCGCAGATCTCTGATCAGGACGAAGGAGGGCACAAGGGTCAGCGACGCCGGCACCATCATCAGGGCCAGCACGGCGTAGAAGACGAATGTCCGGCCTGGAAATCTTATCTGGGCGAAGGAATAGGCCGCCAACGAACTGAGGAGGAGCACGCCGATGACTGTGGCGCCGCTGGCGATGATACTGTTGAGCAGGAACTGGCTGATGATCTGGACGGCGAACTCGTAGTTCTCCCAGCGCAGCGGCCAGGTGGGGAGGAAGGGCACGCGCGTGAACTGGGAGGGGCTTTTGAGTGAGATGATGACCGCCATGACCAGCGGCGCGATCATGAGGACGCAGAGTATGCCCAGGGCCAGCGTGCGCCAGCCGTCGCCGCGGTACAGGCGGCGACTCTGGTTTTGCGGGGGGCCGCCGGTAAGCGATTCGCTATGCGTTACCATGCCGGGATCCTGATTGTGGTGCGTCTTGCGTACTGCGTGGTAGGGGGCAGGCGATAGTCATGCTGCTAGTATTCCTGGGACCTTATGTATCGCATGTTCAGGATGGTTGCCACGAGGGTGATCAGGAACATGACGACGCCGATGGCAGAGGCGTAGCCCATGCGGCTGATGCGGAAGGCGTTGAAGTACATCCACATTCCGGGGACCTGGGTTGAGTCGATGGGCCCGCCTTGGGTCATGGCCCAGACGGCAGAGTATTCCTGCACGCCCCACATGATGGTCAGCACGATGAGAAGCTTGATCTGACCGGTGATGAGGGGCAGCTCGATGTAACGCAGGCGCCGCCAGCCGCTGGCGCCGTCGAGAAGGCCGCTTTCGATGATCTCGACGGGGATGGCCTGTAGCCCGGCGAGCAGAATGAGGACGGAGATGCCGTCTATCCAGGGGAAGTTGCGGAACATGACGGCGTAGATGGCGATTTTGGGTTCGGCGAGCCAGGCGTGGGTCCAGTCCTGGAGGCCGACGCCGATGAGGATGGCATTGAGTGGCCCGATGGTGGAGTCGTAGATGAATTTCCAGAGCAGAATTAGTACGACCGCGGGGATGATGACGGGCAGAATCATGAAGAGGCGGAAGAAGTACTTGGAGCCCTCATTGCGGATGCGATGGATCAGGACGGCGACGCCGGTGGAGAGGCCGACGAAGGCGATCAGGTACCAGACGGTCAGCAGGGCCATATTTTTGAGGGAACGGATGAAGACATCGTCGTCGGTGAAGAGCTCGATGAAGTTGGAGAAACCGACGAAGTTCCCTGCCAGCCCGGCGTTCCAGTCAAACATAGAACGGTAGAGCCCGGAGACGGCGGGATAGTATTGGAAAACAAGGAGGAAGGCCAGGGTAGGCACGACCATCAGATACCCTGTCTTTGTCTCCCAGATCCGTTCCCAGAGTGTCTTTTTCATCGTAGTAAGAGGCCGGTGGTTAGCGGAATGCTGCTAGCCACCGGCTTTGTGACGTCAGGGGCAGGCGTTGCCTTGCTCATCAATGTAGCGGGTGGCGTAGCCCTCGAAGGCGGTCTGATTCTGTTCGATGCACTCGTCGATGGAGATCTCGTCGAGCAGGTAGGACCACCAGGCCTTGCCACATGCTTCGGCGGCTTCGAGGTCCATGGTGACGATCTCGTACTGGAACATGGTGACGTAGCCGATCGACTCGACCAGCCCTTTGTGGGCCTCGGCGAAGCGGGCGGGGACCCTGGTACCCTTGACATTGGGCATATTCTGGCCAATTTCGCCCTGCACCAGCTCAATGTTTTCGGGGTGCGAGAAGAAGCGCAGCAGGTCGATGGCGGTGTCGAGCACGCCGTCTTTGCGGGCACGGGTGGAGATGGCGAAGTTGTCGGTGACGGTGCCGACGTTGGGGGCGACGGTGGGCGGGTCGGTCACGAATTCGCTACTCTCCTTGGTGAGGGGCGGCGCCCAGAAGGTGGCCCACTCGAAGTCCAGCAGCGGATCGATTTCCAACTGGGGGATGATCCAGGAGCCGTTCTCGGTGATGGGCGTGTTCTTGGTGAGGAAGAGCCGGGTGGAGTCGGGCGCGGAGACTGTCCAGTCGGCGCGGCGGTAAGGCACGTTGAGCTTCCACAGCTCCAGCCACTGGCGGAACTGGGGCAGATGGGCGTGATAGACGCCGTCACGAATGGCGCAGGCGACCTCGGAGAGCTCGGCGAAGCGGCCGTCCGGGTTGACGAGGGGAGCGAGGTCGCGCTCCATGATCATGGAGCCGATCTGCTGGCGGTACCAGGCATCGGTGTCGGCGGGGGAGAAGGTGATGAAGTCGTAGCCGATGAGGCCGGCGTCGCTGGCAACCTGGCAATTTTCGAGGAATTCAGCATAGCTGTTGGGGACGGAGATGCCCAGCTCTTCGAACATGTCGACGTTATAGAAGAACCAGGTCGTGTTGATGCCGAAGGCGACGTTGTAGAAGTTGCCTTCGATGTTGAGCATGGAGTTGGGCGTGGGATAGAACTGGTCGAGCCAGCGTTCGCTGCCCGGTTCACCGGCGGCGATATAGGGATTCGGCTCCTGGAGGGCGTCGGTAAGGACGACCCACCAGTCTTTGTCGACGTCCTCTTTGATGATCCACTGGGCGGCGGGCATGATGTGGGGGACTGTGCCTGCGGTCTGTTGGGCGACCATCCACTCGCGGCTGCTGACGCCGGAGGGCAGCCTGATCCATTCAATCGAGACGCCGGGATGCTCGGCGGTGTATTCGTCAAGCACCTCCAGGATCTTGTTGTGCGGGTTAGGGTTGTCCTCGCTGCGCTCCATGCTTTCGGTCGGGGTCCAGCCACCCAGCCATGCGATCAGTTCCTGGGTGGCGGCGGCCGGTTCGCCGTCCTGCTGTGGCGCGGATTCGCCGGCCGGAACACATGCGGCCAGAGCCGTGCCGGCCGAGACAACGCCGACGGTCTTCAGGAAGTTTCGCCTAGAGAGGTTCAGGTTTTCCATCTTGTCATTTCTCCTTTTGCGGTCAGTGCGCGAATACGGAATGTTAAGATGGCAGGCGAGGGGCCTGCTTAGCCAGGTTGATGGTGGACCGGAAGAGCGGGGGCATTGCAGATTCGCCTCGGCTTCGCGGTGTGTGGGCGAGCGCCGCGCGTCATTGCCAGCACGACTCCGGCAGATTATAGCCGATAGGAGATTGGAGAGCAATCACCATGGAAGGGGACAATGACCGGTCCCTGTCGGCCGCGGCCAAGTTCAGTAGTCAGCGTGTCCAGTGCGGTTGTCCGGGGGCAGACGCCTTTGCAGGGAAAATCAGTCGTTGCATGTTCAATCGTACCAGTGGTAGTTTCTATGTACAAACTTGCAGGGGATTCCAGAGTCTGGTGGGCGCACCACGGTACGAGGCAGAAGGGCCAATGGCATGCTGACCGGAGGTGGAAAGCAGGAGAAAGAGATGACGTTTCGGTTCGAAGACTGGATGGTGCATGAGTATCATCAGCAGGGCTTCCTGATCTTTCGGGGGATTGTACCGCCCTCGCTCCTGACGGATTTGCGGCGGGAGGCGGACAAGGCGCGTGCGCTGGCGCATGAGCTCAACGGGCCGCAGACGCAACGGATTCAGCCGCTGGACCGGTACGAGGAATATATCGATCTGCAGCCGTTCAGAGACTATGCCGACCTTGACGAGCTGCGGGTGACGGTTGAGCGGCTACTGGGGCCGGGGTATACGCACGCGCATTTGGACATAATGGGGCTTCTGGTCGAGCCGTTGGAACGGCCGTGGCACTGCGGCTGGCACCGCGACGGCGTGGTGGAGGTGCCGGCGGAGGCGCGCGATGCGGAGATGGAGTCTTTCATGGCGACGGTGTGGAATGATCTGCGCTATTTCAACCAAGTCAACTGTGCGATTTACGCCGACTCCTGCACGTGGTATGTGCCGGGCAGCCATCTGCGGCAACAGGATCTTCCTGACGAGGTCCAATCAACGGGCGACCCGGTGATGAAGGAGGCGCCGGCGGAATGGAGCGACGCCGAGGCGGAGCAGTTTTACTTTGAACATTGCCGCTCGATGCCGGGTGCGGTGCAGGTCTACCTGGGGCCGGGCGATTTCATGGTCTACCGCAATCTGGCGTGGCATTGCGGGATGTATTTGCCGTATCAGCCGCGGGCGACGATCCATGACATCATCCGGCATAAGGGCAGGAATGCGTGGATGGAGAAGTGGCACAAGGTCAAGCAGGCGGCGCAGGGGCGGGTGACGGCGGGGATGGGTGGTTCGTGAGTAGGTTTCAGGCCGGATCCAGTCTGCGGCCTGTCTGAGTCAGGATTTGCAGGACTAAGAGATTTTCAAGATTGCAATAGCACGACATTCTTCTCTTGAATCTGTCTGCAACACTCCTCTAGAACCTCGCCAGATCTTCACTCCGGACGACTTCATATCCGATGGGAACAGTAGAGTTCTAAAGATCTGCTCACTTTCTCCTTGTACTATCAGCCGCGCCTTTTCGAAAGGCGAGACCGGCCAGTACGACTCTGATGGCCCGGCAAGTGACGGCGTAGGCCGGTTACTACGGATGTTTGGCTGCGCCTCAGGGTGATTAGTGGGGATCCTCTTTACGCGATTCGGGGCTTGCGAAGCGGTAGCCGACGCGCGGCTCGGTGAAGATGTAGGTGGGGTTGTCAGCATCGTCGTTCAGCTTGCGGCGCAGCGTGTTTATCACTGTGCGTATCGGCCGCCGGTCTCCATGGCTGCCCACATCCCAGACCTCTTTCAACAGATTTTCGTAGGTCACCACGTGACCGGCGTTGAGCGAGAGTTCGACTAGCGTCCGGTACTCTATTGCTGTCAGGCGAACCGATTCCCTTGCCAGGATCACTTGGCGTGTGACGTAGTCGATGGTCATCTCCCCCAAGACAAACGGCTTCAGTGGGTCGGGGCCCGTCCACTTTCGCAGCGCGCCCCTGATCCGGGCCGTCAGCTCGGTCGGCGAGAATGGTTTCACTACGTAGTCTGCCGCCCCCATATCGAAGGCCCGGGCAATCATCTGGTCCTGGTCGTAGGCAGACAGGAAGATGACAGGCACATTGTTTATCTCCAGGATCTCCTTCATCAGGTCGATGCCATCGGTCCCCGGAAGCATGAGGTCGAGTAGTGCCAGGTGGGGCTTCTTCTCATACATGAGGACGAGCGCCTCCTGCGGGTCCCCCGTCACGATAGTCGTGTAGCCCGCCTTGGCAAGCGTGTCACGAACGTACCTAAGTGCCAGCAGGTCGTCGTCCACCACCAATATGCGCAATCGCTCCTCCATCGACTGCGAGGAAGAGCGGGTTAAGGGTTGAGTCCCTTTGGCAGGCGAGACGTTTGTGGGTTGCCCGACTGCTGGAATCGTGAAAGATACTGTTGTTCCCATTGCCGGCCCGTCACTTTCGGCCCATATCCGGCCTCCGTGGGCTTCGACTATCCCCTTACAGATTGCAAGCCCCAGACCCGTTTCCTCACTCTGGTTCTCGGCATCGTTACGAGAGAACTTTCCGAACAGATGCGGCAGACTCTCGGCCGGGATGCCTTTGCCCTTGTCGGAGACTGAGATCACGACAAGGAGGCCTTCCCGCGACGCGCTTACCCTGATTGGTAACCGGTCGGGTGAGTACCTGGCCGCGTTGGAGAGTAGGTTACACAGCACCTGGATTATGCGCAGCCGGTCGGCCAAGATCAGCGGCAGGTCGGGCGCGAATTTAGTGTGAAGTTCGTGCTTTGCCCCACCGCTTTGGAAGGCGTTGTGGGCTTCGGCTATGAGATCCACGACCTCAGCGGGCTTGGGGAGGACCGATAGTGTTCCGGACTCGATGCGCGCCACATCGAGAAGATCTGCAATCAATTCTCGCATCCTATCGGTCTGTGTGTTTATGATCTGGTGAAACTGATGCGTTTCGGCGGGATTGAGGGTGGTGGAGGGATCCAGGAGAGTCGTAATCGAACCTTTCACAGCAGAGAGAGGTGTGCGCAGTTCGTGGCTCACCATGGCCAGGAATTCGGCCCGCATTCGTTCCATTTCTTTCAACGGCGCCATATCCTGCAGGGTAAAGACAAAGGAGATAATGTCCCCGTCGTCTGAGCGGATGGGAGTGCCGTTTACCAGGGCAGTAAGCGAGCGTCCGTCCGGGACAGAATATACAACCTCCTCGGAGCGCACTGTTTCGCCGCTCCTCAAGCTTTTGTCGACAGGGCCATCCTCCAAAGTGTACTCCCATCCACTCGCTCGTCGAACGGTCATAACCTTCAGAAGTTCTTCTACGGTGTAGCCTGGCGAGCTCAGGGTCATAAACATTCTTTCCGTCTCGCGGTTGTACGATACAAGTTTACCTGTTTTGGCGTTGAAAACCGCCACGCCTACGGGGGAGGTATTGATCAGCGTTTCCAGATAGGCCCGGGTCTCCTGTTCCTCGCGGTAGCGGCGAGCGTTGGCGATAGCCAGAGCGGCCTGGGAGGCGAACACGACCAGGACTTCTTCGTCTTCGAGGGTAAACTCCCGGCCGTCACCTTTCTCGCCGACGTAGATGTGTCCTACCAGTTCGTTCAGATGTAGTATCGGCGCCATCAGAATGGCCAGGACGGGGCTAGCCGTAGTCGGCGGGCGAAATTCGGGAAATCCCAACTTCCTGGCATAACTTCTCAAATCTTTGACTCGCACAGGGTCGGAGATTTTGCCAAGGTAATCGAAAAACTTCGAATTTTGGGGCATACTCCATAATGATTGCGCTTTGTTGGAGGAAATGCCGTGGGCGAGAAAGTCCTGCACCTGCCCCGAGTCGTCGAGGAGAGTGATCACACCGGATTTGGCGCCCGTTAACGCACAAGCGCTATCCAGTACGCCTGCCAGGACTGTGCCGAAGCCGAGACTCTCGTTGATGCGGTGGCTCGCTTCGCTCAGCCTGGACGGTCGCTCCCGCAGCGCGGCGTTCGCCCGGGCCAGTTCATCTGCTCGCTTCATATTTCCGTCTCCATTGCAGCGCCAGAAAGTCCTGGGGCCTCTTGTGAACGTTCAGGCTCAATGCGTAGCCGGACTCCAGTGTACGCAGGCACAGCGATGAGGATCTGGACAAAAACTAACAAAAAAAGGTTGCACTTGCTCCTAATTTCTTACAATAAACTTATACAGATTGGGTAAAATTGTAAAGTGCCGATTCCCCTGTACCCGGTTCCACTTGGAACTCGCGAGGCGACATGCTGCGCGGCGCGATACCACTATCGGTGGGCAATCTGAGGATCTTGCGGGCTCTCGACTTCGAAGACGAGACGCCAAGCGACGCTATTCCGTCTCAACTGAGCGGGCTAGCCGCTTTGCTGGTGCCGGGCCTGAGAAAAAACCGTTTGGCCGGCGTGATCCCTGTTGCGTTAGCCCGTGTACCCGCGCTCCTGGCCCTTAATACTCGTGTCAACGACCTCAGGGCGCGAGATATCTGGGCGGTTGGCCAACGTGTGGACGCTCCGCATCTTCTGCGCCGGCGGTAGACTTTTCTAGGTTTGCATTCCCATCATGATGCGCATCCTGATGGCGCGGACACTGGGCGAGAAAATCCAGGGCTCTACCACCCGCTGGCTTGTGCTGCCGGCCCCAGGCAGTGCAGGCATGAAACAGGCCTACGACAATAAGCGATACGCAACCGCGCTGAGACAGTTTCTCACACCAATCTGATACTTTAAGGAGGCACCGACAGTGAACATCGAAAAGTCCTTGCAGAAGTCAAAAATAGCCGCGGTACTTATGCTGGCCGTGCTACTTTCTTGTACAGCGACAGTCCTTCCTTTTGGGCTCGCAAACACGGCAGCCGCGCAAGAAGGGGACGCCAAGTCCGAGACGGCACCCCAGTCTGTTCCTGGTCTGCAGGCCTGCCAGGCAGGAATGGCACTAAGCCAAGGGGAGGGTTGCCACGTTAGCGGGAGTGCCGTAACAGTCGTTGTCGGAAGCACGTCAGCATGCCTCGCCTATTTTGAACCCGCTCTCCTGTTCGTTTGTCACGCCGAGCACATCGATTCATCTGCAGTCCTGTCCGCCAGCAAAGTTGGCGACAGCAGGTGGATCATTGACGAGCTTGCCGCTAAGCCTGGCAGTTGCGGAGAACTGCACGAAATACACGACACAGTGCGGCTGGGCAGAGCGGACTGGGTTTCCTGTCTCGCTGCGACAGACGTGGAGCTGAACGCGTGTGACGATGCCTATAGTACTCCTCTCAGCATTGCGGCGGAGAAAGGGTCCAGCGAGTTAGTGCAGATTCTTGTTGCTGCCGGCGCCGACGCTAACGTGCTGGATGGCTTCGGTGAATCACCACTCCACATAGCACAGAGAAACGACGATGCGGAGGTTGTGGAGGTACTCGTTGCTGCCGGTGCTGAAGGCGAGGGTTTGCCTTGTCTGCATGCAGAGAGCGTATTGGAGGCGGATGAAGAGACCGAGATGTTGCTTGGTTTTCTGCTTATGTACGTTTTCCTCGAAGAGTCCGGAGAACTTGACGCTGCGATCACCGAGATGTCGCAGGAGGTTGTTTCGTCTCTGGCAGAGGTATTCAGCGAGGAAGGTTCGGACATCGAGACGCAAGCTTTGGGCGACACATCCCTGGACATCGTGATTGAAGAGCTTGTACAGATCATCGTCAAGAACACCTTGCCGGTTCTAACCGCCGAAGGTGTCAATACCGGTATTGAAGATGAGGTTGCCGAGTTCCTGCTGACCGGTATGTCGGAAGACGCAGATTTAGAGGCTGGCATCGCAGAGTTGCAGAACATCGGATTTTACGACGACAAGACAGCAGATGCGATCACAGCATTTGTCCACAACTTTCCGGCGGGACTGGCTAAAGTCCTCGCCGCCGCGGGCGCAGGTGCTGAGGTTGAAGAACCTATCAAGGCTCTCTCGCAGAGTCTCGTGGCGGATTATGCGGGTATTCTTGTTGCCGCCGGCTCGGATGTTGACCCTGCCGTCCTCGGGCAGATTCCCTTGCAGTCGGCGATAGCGTACATAGTCTCCGAGACTTTGCGCGTGTTCCTCTCCGAAGAGATCGTCCAGACCCTCATCGCAGCGACTGGATCCGAAGTTGACAACAGCCTGCTCCAAGTCATGGGTCTGGCTCTGAATGAAGAGCCAAAGGAAGCGTTCCGCATTTGGGGTGAATTCCCTTTGTTCGACGCGATAGAGCATGGCGACCCCGAATTTGTGCGCCTCTTGGTTAACACGGGCGCAGACATCAACGCAACTGCGGGCTTCGGCGGCAATACGGCCCTCCACGAAGCCGTAGCACAGGGCAGTGCAGAGATCGTGCAGGTCCTCGTTGATGCTGGCGCGGACATCGAAGCGGCAGGATTCATGGGTCGCACGCCGCTCACTCTTGCGGCTGAAGAAGGCGCGACAGAGATAATGCAGATTCTGCTGGGGCCGGGTCCGGACACTGACACGTCAGCGGACGGCGAAGACAAGGAAGCTGCATCAGCGCCATCGATTGGAAGTGAGGCGCTCTACACCGCGATAGAGAAGGGTGATGTCGAGATGGTGCGGCTTCTGGTTGAAGCGGGTGCGGATGTCAACGCAGCTGAAGGCTTCGGCGGCAACACGCCCCTTCATGAAGCTGTGAAGAAAGACGACGTGGAGATCGTGAAAATCCTGGTCGCCGCGGGCGCGGACGTCCATGCAGAAGGCTTTTTTGATCGTACGCCCCTCACTCTTGCAACCGAAGAAGGCGCGACAGAGATAATGCAGATTCTGCTGGGGCCGGGTCCGGACACTGACACGTCAGCGGACGGCGAAGACAAGGAAGCTGCATCAGCGCCATCGATTGGAAGTGAGGCGCTCTACACCGCGATAGAGAAGGGTGATGTCGAGATGGTGCGGCTTCTGGTTGAAGCGGGTGCGGATGTCAACGCGGCCGAAGGCTTCGGCGGCAATACCCCCCTTCACGAAGCGGTGGAGCAGGGCGACGTGGATATAGTGAAGATCCTGGTCGCTGCCGGCGCGGACGTCCATGCAGAAGGCTATTTTGATCGTACGCCGCTCACTCTTGCAACTGAAGAAGGCGCGACAGAGATTCTGCAGATTCTGTTGGGGTCGGGTCCGGACACTGACACGTCAGCGGGCGGCGAGGACAAGGAAGCTGCATCGACGCCATCCATTGGAAGTGAGGCGCTCTACACCGCGATAGAGAAGGGTGATGTCGAGATGGTGCGGCTTCTGGTTGAAGCGGGTGCGGACATCAACGCAGCCGAGGGCTTCGGCGGCAATACGCCCCTTCATGAAGCGGTGGAGCAGGGCGACGCGGAGATCGTGAAGATCCTGGTCGCTGCCGGCGCGGACGTCCATGCAGAAGGCTATTTTGACCGTACGCCCCTTACTCTTGCGGCTGAAGAAGGTGCGACAGAGATTCTGCAGATTCTGCTGGGCTCGGACGCGGACACGTCAACGGACGGCGAAGACAAGGAAGCTGCATCGACGCCATCTGTTGGAAGTGAAGCGCTCTATACGGCGATAGAGAAGGGTGATGTCGACATGGTGCGGCTTCTGGTTGAAGCGGGTGCGGATGTCAACGCAGCCGAGGGCTTCGGCGGCAACACGCCCCTTCACGAAGCCGTAAAGAAAGGCGACGTGGAGATCGTGAAGCTCCTGGTAGCTGCCGGCGCGGATGTCGAGGCAAAGGGCTATTTTGATCGTACGCCCCTCAGTCTTGCGGCCGAGGAGGGCGCAACAGAGATTATGCGCATACTGCTGGGTCTGGGTGAGAGCACAGATACGTCTGGGGAATAGGCACTCGCGGAGCTGGAATCCTGCTGGTATTTCTGTTCCTCTTTACCGCTGTTACTGCCTGCTCGCCCGAATAAGATGACGCGGAGGATATGGCGGAAACTTCGGCGCTGACCGTAACGCTGGTCCCGACTGATTCTTTGGCTCCGACTGCAACTCCGGTCCCGATCACAGCGCCGGCGACGAAGCGAGTTTCTGCGATGAGCTGGTCCTTCACTTACTTGGTGAACCGCTCAATTTCACAGTTTAGCTCCCGCTCCGTTTATCGGGAGCGGTATACATAACCCCTCTGCTGTCCAGGGTGGCCCTCAGGGAGGGTGAAGATGAACTGTTCTAACTGTGGGCGTGAAGTTAAGTCAGGCGACAACACTTGCCCCTATTGTGACGCCGCTCCGCGATACGCCGGCGTCCGGCCTGAATCCAACCCGGCAGAAGCCGACGAATTGCAGGGCGTCATTGCCGGGCTGCAGGCGCAGGTCAGCCGCCTGCAAGCACAGATGGTCCGGCAGGAGCAGCGCATCGACGCGCTCGAAAAAGCCGGCCGAGGCCTTGCCCGAGAAACGCCGCCCATAGAGGCGACGGGCCAGACTGCCGACCCGGTCGAAGCGCCTGCAGGCACCGCACAGGCGCCCGCTGCTCAGCAGCCGGCCTCGACCACAGCGCCTCCCGCTGATGAGAAGAGAGCCCCGTCCTCCCGCGACTGGGAATGGTTGGTAGGGGGCAACTGGCTAGCCCGCGTCGGCATCCTGGCGCTGATCATCGGGATTGGCTTTTTTCTTAAACTGGCCTTCGACAATGACTGGATTGGGGAGACTGGGCGGGTAGTCTTGGGACTCTTGGTTGGGGCGGCCCTACTCGGCGGCGGCGAGCTCTGGGCTCGCAGGTATCCGGCGTGGGCCCAGGCGGTCACGGGCGGCGGTCTAGCCATCTTGTACCTATCCATATACGCCGCCCACGTTCTCTATTTTCTGGTCCCGGCAACGACTGCCCTGGCACTATCCAGCCTTGTGACCCTGGCCGCTGCCGCTCTGGCGCTGCGCCATGATGCGCGGGCCGTTGCCGTCCTCGGGATTCTGGGCGGGTTCGCCACGCCACTGTTCCTGGCCGACAGATTGCCGGGGCATTGGGAGATACTCGCCTACGTGCTGATGCTGGATCTGGGCGTCCTGTTCCTCGCCGTCGCCCGCAACTGGCGCTGGTTCACCCTGCTGGCCCTGCTCGGTTCCCTGGCGCTCTTCGGGTTCTGGTATGAGGAGCTGAACCCCGACCTGGTGCTAGCCCAGGTGGGCATCACTCTCATATTCCTGATATTCGTGGCGGCGACGACACTGTTTCACCTGTTCTGGCGCCGCCCCCCGAAGTTCCTCGACCAGTGCCTGATCGTGTTGAACGGGATGGCTTACTTCGGAATCAGCTACGGCATACTGTACGAAGAGTACCGCGCCTGGATAGGCGGGTTCACCTTGCTGCTGGCCTTGTTCTACGGCATCTTGGGGTTCGGGATTCTGGCCCAGTACCGGGAACAGGTGCGGCTCAGTCTCTTTACCCTGGGAATGGCCCTGGTCTTTCTGATCATAGCCGTTCCCGTGCAGGTTGACGGCCCCTGGGTCACCATACTCTGGGCGGCGCAGATGGTCGTACTGGTCTGGCTGTCCTTCTTACTGGACATGCCACAACCGCGCTGGGCGGCTCTCGTCATCCTCGCCCTGGTTTCCATCCAGCTGATCGTAAGCTATTTCGCGCCGATTCTCTTCCATCAGCTTATAGGCTACTTCATCACGCCCGACTGGGAGACAACCTTTTTCGGTGAGGACCGCACCTACTGGCCGTTGGTGAACCGGCGTTTCATGGCGCCTGCCGCCGCAATCGCCGCGATCTTCCTGTCGGCCTTTTTCACGCAGCGTTGGGGAGACCGGTCTGCATCTCCCGGGGACGCTATTGTCGCTTCGATTCTGCTGGTCACGGGTAACGGCCTGACGCTGGTCGCGCTCAGCACAGAGTTGATAGACGCGGTGAACCGGGGCTTCTTCGCCATTGCTCCGGAAAGCGCCGGCAATGTGATCAGCCTGTCTTTGAGCGCGTTGTGGGCCCTGTACGCGGCGGCACTGATTGTCCTGGGTATAGTGCGCAGTAGTCGCTGGCCGCGGCTGGCCGGGTTGGGGTTGCTGGCAGTGCCTGTCGCCAAGCTTTTCCTCTACGACGCATTCAGCCTGGGACTGGCATACCGAGTGACCGCTTTCATCGGCTTGGGCGTGCTGCTTGTCATCGGAGGGTTCCTGTACCAGCGCCACGGCAGGGTAATTCGAGGATTTCTGTTGGAGTGAGTCCGGATCGTGTCGGTCTGCCCGGCCTGCGCTCGACAGGATTCGCCATTCACAGAAACTCGTAGGCCATTCAACCCCACCTTGCTGGGACAGGTCGACAGCGGACAGTCGCCACTGACTCGGTCCGGGTCCATGTATGCCCAGGCTTGGTAGCCGGTGGCAATTCGTTCAGTATGCCGTCAGGCAGCAACACCACTCCAGTTCAAGGAAATGGCCCGGCGCAGACGTACTTCAAGCAGGCAAGCGCCTGCAACGTGTACGACCCGGACATGGCCAACCAGTTTCCTGACGACGCCGGTGATGCAGAAAAGGACAGCGACGGTTTCCGCCTGTTCGACGGCGGCAGCGGGGATACACTGTGCTTCGTTATCGGGGGGACGGCACAGCCGGGGACCACGAGCGAAGATACGTCCCAGGAAGTGATCAAGTCCTCTGCGGTGGTGGGCGTCAAAGGGGGCGTACAAGGTCTCTGAGCCCTTATTTTTCGAGGAACAGCACGGTGTCAAAGAGATTGAAGCGGTTTGGAGGGGCGGAGACTGCACGGTTGTACCGCTGGTCAACCCGACCATCCTCACGTGTGAGCAGCCGGACCGCCCAAGAGACAGGAAGTGAAGAAGGGAGAGAGATGACACCCTTGCTCACCTCAGCGTAGTTTCCAGTTTTTGTTTAGGTCAACAATGCTTAGCCGGAGGATTTGGCTGGGGCGGAGCCTTTGTTGAGCCAGCGTTCGCGTTGAACCGGGTCGGAAATGGCACGAAGGGAGGAGGCGAGCAGGTTGAGGCTGAGGGTGGTAAGGAAGATGGTGAGGCCGGGGAAGGCGACGATCCACCAGGCGGAGGCGATGTACTGGCGGCCGCCGGCGATCATGAGGCCCCAGGAGGGTTCCGGGGGCTGGATGCCGAAGCCGAGGAAGCTGAGGCCGGCTTCGCTCAGAATCAGGGTCGCGACCTCGAGGGTGCCGAGGATGACAAGGGGCGAGGAGACGTTGGGGATGATGTGGCGGAAGATGATGCGGGTGTGGGTGCTGCCGATAGCGATGGCGGCGTCGATGAAGGGAGAGTTGCGGTAGGCGAGGGTCTGCCCGCGTGCGAGGCGGGCGTAGGCCATCCACCTGACGATAGCGAGGACGACGACCAGGTTCCAGAAGCCGGGGCCGAGCGAGAAGAGCACGAGGAGCGCGAGCATGATCACGGGGATGCTCATCTGGATATCGACCAGGCGCATGATGATGTCGTCGGCCTTGCCTCGGTAGTAGCCGGCGATGATGCCGAGCATGGTGCCGATGACGCCGGAGACGAGGGCGCTGCTGAGGCCGACGGTGAGGGAGACGCGGGCGCCGAAGATGATGCGGCTGAGCATGTCGCGGCCGAGGGGGTCGGTGCCGAGGATGTGGCGCGGGGCGTCTTCCTGTGCGGCCGGCGAGAAGGGGGGCATGTTGCGCATGCGCAGGTCCTGCTCGAGCGGATCGTGGGGCGCGAGCAGCTCGGCAGCCACTGCGCTGAGTAGAATCAGAGTGAAGATGGTGAGCGCGATCAAGGTTACGGGGTCGCGCAGCAGAGCGCGGGGAACGAGCCATGCGGAGGCGCGGCGTGTCCGTTCTGCCTCTTCCTGCAACAGCAACTTTGTCTCTGCGGTCATAAAGGAACGGTGGCGGCTGCGGCTTTGGAGGGAGCCGCCAGGGTTACTGGAAGCGGATCCTTGGATTCAGGTAGACATAGCTCAGGTCGACGAGCAGGTTGACGATGATCACCATGCAGGCCACGACGAATACGGTCGCTTCGACGAGGGGAAGGTCGCGGCGTTGGAGCGCCTGCAGTGTGAGGAGTCCGATGCCGGGCCAGGCGAAGACGGTTTCGACCAGGATGGCGCCGTTGAGCATGGAAGAGAGCATGTCGCCGCTGATGGTGACGACGGGAATGGCGGCGTTTTTGAGTGCGTGGACGAAGACGATGCGCCGCTCGGCAAGTCCCTTGGCGCGGGCGACGGTGATATGGGGCTGGTTCATCTCGTCGAGCATGGCGCTGCGGGTGATCTGGGAGATGCGTCCCAGGGGCGAATAGCAGAGGGTCAAAGCAGGGAGGGCCATGTAGGAGAAGCCACCGTAGCCGGAGGTTTTGAACCAGCCGAATTGAACGGCGAAGACGATAATCAGCATCAGCGCCATCCAGAAGTCGACCATTGAGACGCCCCCCAGAGAAAGGACGTTGATAATTCTGTCGAGGAAGGTATGGGGGCGCAGCGCGGCGGCAGCGCCGAGAAGAATGCCCAGCGGGGCGGCGATGAGGAAGGCGGCGGCGGTAAGGCGGAAGGTTGCGGGGAGGCGCTCCAGGACGAGGGGGAGGGTGGAGGTCTTCTGCCAGAAGGAGTCGCCGAAGTCGAGTCGTATTGCTCGTACGGCGAAGCGGGCATACTGGACCGGGAGGGGATCGTTGAGCCCCAACTGGTCGCGGACCTGCTGGACGCGTTCTTCGGAGGCCTCGACGCCGACCATGATGCGGACCGGGTCGCCGAGAATACGACCGGTTATGAATACGATAGTGAGAACGGCGAAGGCGACGCCAATCGAGTGGATGAAGCGTCTGCGCAGATAGAAAAGAATCGGATCACCTTTTGGTGCGAGGAGCGAGAGGTGGGGACAGAAGGAACGGGAGGTGTTCTCTCTGCTCTCCTCGCCTATTCAGTCATCGTCTCTGAAAACTGCGTACCACGTATTGCGGTGTCACCGTTTGGGCGGGACGGGGCGCAATACGTGGTACGCATTCAGTTTACCAGCATCGACGGGCCAGATAAGTTGAGCCCGTTACTTGGGTGACATCTCCTTGGCCTGCAGGCGATGGTCCAGCTTCACGTTCCAGTTCAGGTCTTCGCTGATCAGGTAGGCCAGATCCAGGTGAGCGATGAGGCCGTAGGCATAGTCGTCGTAGGCGACCTGTGCGGCCTCCTGCAACTTCATGTCACGGGCCTCGCCCGAGAGATTTCGGGCCTCTTCCCAGAGGGCATCGACCTCAGCGTTGCAGTAGAGAGACACTACGCCGCCGCAGGTGAAGTAGTTGACGTAGGAGAACCAGAGGTCCAGGATCTCGTTACCGTGGAGGTGAACGGCGACCCAGTTGGGCTGGCCCTCCAGGTCGGCCCAGTTATGGCTGAACTGGGGATTGAAGGTGTCCGGGGGCATGACGCTGACGTTGGCGTTGAAGCCGACATCGTTGAGCATGCCGCCGATGGCCTCGATGACCTCAACGTGGCCGGCGTGCAGGCCCTGGCGGGAGGCGAGGGTGAACTCCTGGCCCACGTCTACGCCGTCGGCCGCGGCTTCCTCAAGGAGAGCTCGGGCCATGTCGGGATCATAGGGATAGGGCGCAAGGTCGGCGTTGTGCCCGGTTGCGGTCTCATTGACGATCTGACCGGTGATGGTCGCGGCTCCGCCCAACAGCGTCTCGACGATCAGCTCCTTGTCGATGGCGAGGTTGAGGGCTTTGCGGACGCGGACGTCCTCAAAGAGCTTCTGGTTGCCCATGCGGGCGAACATGGTCTCGACGCTGGCCACGGAGGCGCAACGCAGGCCGTCGTCGCCCATGGCGGCGTTGCACTGGTCGGGCGTCACGAACTGGGCGATATCGACCTCGCCGGCCTGGGCGGCTGCGGCGCGAACGGTGTCCTCGGGGAGGAAGCGCCAGACGAGTCGGTCAAAGGATACCCTACCGCCGGCCTCGTCGGGGTTGTCGTGCCCCCACCAGTCGGGGTTGGCGACGTAGATGATGGACTCGCCGCGGTTCCATTCATCGAGCATGTAGGGACCGGTGCCTACCAGATTGGTCGAGTAGGAATCCGGATCTTCTTCGATCTGCTTGGCGGAGGTGATAGCGACGAAGTACATCTTCTCGAGCAGGATCGGGTCGGGGTTTTCGGCCGTGACGTTAACAGAGTATTCGTCCACGGCTTCGGCGCTGAGTTCGCCGCCGATAAAGCCCCTGAGATCGCTGACGAGTTCGGCCTCAAACATGTAGTTGATGCTTGTGGCGACTGCAGCGGCGTTCAAGGGAGAGCCGTCGTGGAAAGTGACGCCCTCGCGCAGCTGGAACTGGATCGTGCTGTCATCGATGCGCTCCCATTCGGTTGCCAGCAGGGGAACGATCTCGCCGGTGGCGAAGTTGCGCGTGACCAGCGTTTCGACAACGTTCAAACAGCCGTTGCAGTTGGTTTCAGCGGCGGCCAGCGGCGCTTCCAGGGAGGTCATTTCCTGGGCGACAGCGACGACGAGCTCGCTCTTCGCCTCCATCATGTCCCCGTCGCCTGTATCTGCGGGCGCGGCAGCGGGTGCGACACACCCGGCAGCGAGCAGAAGAAGCAACAGGGCTGCAAGGGGTACAGCTGAACGAATCACTACCTTACGCAATGCCATACTCTGGGTCTCCTTTGCTACGTGTGATGATGTAAGAAACGCGGATGAGGGATTGGCGGGGTTGCATGTGCTTCCGGTCTGGCGGACAGGAAGCCCCGTGCCAAGGACGATAAGGTTCCATTGCCCTCTTTGGGAAGAGTGGACGTAATGGGAACGACTCCATTTTACGGAGATTTTGCGTTGTGTCAAGCGTCGCACTGGCGGGAGTGCATCTCAGATTGGGGGTGGGAACAGTGTGGCGGGGAATCCGTGCCAGCGGTGGCTGGCGTTGTATACCGTCTTTGGGCGAGACGCAGCGCAGGAGCCAGGCCTGGCCGGACGGGGGAGTCCGGCAGTTGGGGCGGGTGCGAGGGCAGGCACTTGGCGGGCACGTAAGGGGATCTGATGGGGCTGGCGGGACGTGGTCTGGCTGGACACGTTCGAATAGGCACCTGTTACGAATGTC
>VXOE01000186.1 GCA_009840225.1 Caldilineaceae bacterium SB0662_bin_25
TTTTATACTGCCCCCCCCCCCCCCCACACCACCCCGCTTACTCGCGGGGCCCGCGTCTTTTTTTAAACCCCCCCCCCCCCCCGGCCGCCCCCACCCGCCCCGACCGCCCAAAAGACCAGTGGTCAGTGGTCAGAGGAGGGGCTTGCGTTGAAGGAGATTGGAAGGGGAGTTGAAGGCAGATTGGCCGCCAGGTTAAGAAGAGTTGGTTACTCCCCAGTTTGGTTTAAGGCCCGGCGGAGGATCTGTATTCAGCGGCGGAAAGACAGCGCTATTTGCTGGATTTTTGTTGTTTGCATTAAACACATGTTGCGCGTATTATTCACGCGTCAGGCTCTCAACCCAATTGTTTTCGTATGAGACGAGGAAATGAGAGTTGCACAGAAGTTCAATCCCACACCCAGACAGTTGAGTTCAAAGGAGGCCGATTCCCTAACCGTATTGAAGTGTAGGACCATTTCAGTTTGCCTTCCACACGATCAATTCCAAGGAGCGACCTGATGAGGAAAAAGCTGACCTATTTGCTTATCGCGATTACCGCAGTGGCATTGCTGGCCGCGTGTGGTGCTCCGGAGCCGGCGGCAGAGGAAGCAATGGAGGAGGCGCCCGCGGCCGAGGAGACGTCGGAAGAGGCGATGGCTTCAACTGGCTACGAGAGCTGCCTCGAATCCCAAGCTGCAGGCAATACATTCTGTGAAGCACCGATGCTGGCGGCCCTCGTCGAAGCGGGCGAACTGCCGCCGGTGGATGAGCGGCTTCCCGTCAATCCTGCCGTGGGCAACAACCGCATACCCGAATGGCAGGCCGTGATGGAACGCGGCGAGTACGGCGGAACGCTGCGGTTGATTGACTTTGACGCAGGCTCGATCGGCCATGATGCCGGCTGGATTTCGAATGAGCCGTGGGTGGAGACCGAGGACATCTCGCACGACTTTGCGACGATGACCGGCAACATCTTCGATCTGGAGATCAGTGACGACGACCAGGTTTTCACCTTCCATATGCGCAAGGGCATGAAGTTCTCGGATGGCTCCGATTTTGATACGGATGACATCGATTTCTGGTGGAACGACATGCTGCACAACGAGACGCTCACGCCCGTAATCGGGTCGACCTGGCGTTCGGGCAATTCGCCCTCAGGAAACGTGGGCACGCTGGAGGTGATCGACCGCTATACCTTCAAGGTCTCGTTTGATCAGCCCTACGGCGGCTGGCCGGGCCTATTCACATACGGGGGCGGCCCGCACCGATTCACGGACAGCGACTACCTGAAGAAGATCCACGGGGATTATGCGGATCCGGACGAGCTGGCGGCACTGCTCGAAAAGCATGGTTTTGAGGCAGGTGAGTGGAACAGGCTGTTTGGCGTATACACCAGCACCAACCGCCAGCATGAGACCGGCCTTCCTTCGCTTGGACCTTACGTTCTGACTGAAATGGGCGAGACGCAGGCGGTTATGGAGCGGAACCCCTATTACTTCAAGGTGGACGAGTGGGGCCAGCAGCTGCCTTACATCGACCGGCTTCAGATATCGATTGTTCCCGATGTCAATGCGGCGACATTGAAGATTATCGCCGGTGAAGTGGACATGGCGCGCCGCGGCGTAACTGCTGCCGACATGCCGCTCTACCTGCAGAACGCCGAGGAGAAGGGCTACGAGGTCGTAATTCTGGACATGCACGCCTCGCTGGGTGAGATCTACCTGAATATGACATATGCGGATGAGGCGTGGCAGGAGGTCATCAACGAATTAGACTTCCGCAAAGCACTCTCCTTCGCGGTTGACCGCGAGTCGATCATCGACGCGGTTTACGCGGGTCTGGCGGAACTACCGCAGACCATGGACCCGACCACAGACGTTGCGCAGGCCGAGGCCCTCCTGGACGGGTTGGGACTGGACCAGCGCGACGCGGACGGGTGCCGGTTGACACCGAGTGGCTTGCCGATCCGGATCCAGTTCAATTTCACCCCGTTCACGGGTGAATCGCTGCCGACGGCTGAGATTGCGGCACAGAACTGGAATGACATCGGCATTTGCACAACGGTCAAGCAACTGGAGCAGAACCTGTTCCTGACTCAGGCGGCAGCCAACGAAACGCAGGCGATGGTCTGGTGGGCGCACTATCCGCGCTGGCCGTGGCACGAATCCGGCGACTACATCGGCCGTGCATGGCAGCGCCACTACGCCCCGTTGTGGATGGCGTGGTATGACTGGAACGTAGGGGGCGGCAAGGAGGCCTCGGACAACCCTGACGAGACCGACCCGCTGGTCGTGGGTGTCGAACCGCCGCAGACCTACAAGGACTTGCGGAGGCTACAGACCGAGCTCTTCGCGACCTCGGATGCATCAGAGCACGAGCGGATTTGGGGTGAGATGATCGCGATCTTCCGTGACAACCACTTCTGGATTTCCGCGTCCGATCCGTTGAAGAATCCTCTGGTCGTAAGCGCGGGTCTTGGAAACGTGGCCAAGAGAGGATTCCAGATCCAGTCTGCCAACGAGGCAGAGTTCTACTACTGGCAGGATGAGAGCCGACGCTGATTTCGGCATATGGAAGAACCGGGGGGCGGGCGCGGCTCGCCCCCCGAACCACCGCCACGCTTGGGGCAAGAGGCAGGACGGAAGTTCGTAGCCCAAGCAGGTTTCTTGAGTTCTCCCCACAGGGTACTTACAGGGAAGGGAGTCAATGCTTACACAGTACATTGGCAGACGACTTCTGCTGTTAATCCCGTTGATCTTGCTCATCTCCGTCATATCGTTCGTACTGATCCAACTGCCGCCGGGGGACATTCTGAACATGGAGGTGCTGCGACTGCGGTCGGCGGGTACCCAGGTGTCCGAGGAGGAGGTCGAGGCACTGCGGCAACTATACGGGCTGGACAAGTCGATGCCGGAACAGTACTGGCTTTGGATTACAAACATCCTGTTCAAAGGCAATTTCGGGACTTCGTTCACCTACGTCAAGTCGGTAAGCGAGATCCTGGCGGCGCGCGTTCCCCTGACGGCGGCGGTGTCGGTGTTGACCGCGGTTTTCGTATGGGTGACGGCGGTGCCGATAGGGGTCTACTCGGCAACGCATCAGTACTCATTGGTCGACTATTTCTGGACTTTCATCTCGTTTATTGGCGTTGCGACACCTGGTTTTCTGCTGGCGTTGATCTTTTTATGGCTTGCATTTGTCTGGTTCGACATTTCGGCAATCGGTCTGTTTTCTCAACAGTATGAGACCGCGCCCTGGAGCTGGGGGAAGTTGGTGAACATGCTCCAGCACATCTGGGTGCCGATTGTCATTATCGGAATGGCGAATACGGCGGGTATGATGCGCACGATGCGGGGGATGATGCTGGACGAATTGAACAAGCAGTATGTCATCACGGCGCGTTCGAAGGGGCTGACGGAGACGCGGCTGCTGGTGAAGTACCCGGTGCGCACATCGATGAACCCCGTATTCAGCACGATCGGTTGGATGCTACCGGGGATAATCTCGGGTGAGGTGCTGGTTTCGATGGTGCTTAACATTCCGACGACGGGCCCGGTGCTGTTGCAGGCTCTCTTGAACCAGGACATGTTTCTGGCGGGCAGCATCGTGTTCATTCTCAGCATTCTGACCGTGGTCGGCACTCTGGTCTCCGATATCCTGCTGGTGTGGCTGGATCCGCGTATCCGCTATGAGGGTGTAGCCTGATGAGCGAGAACGTCCAACAGGAAGAAGAGATGGGGGCCTTACAAAGGGTTTCCGCAGATGATCCCAGCCGCGAAAAACAGGCCCTGTATACGGCTTCGCAATCGCAGCTGATCTGGCGGAGATTCAAGAGGCACAAGCTTGCGCAGGCTTCGATGGTCATTCTGGGGCTCCTTTATCTGGTAGCTGCGCTGGGAGAGTTTATCGCACCTTACGATACGAAGCATGACTTCAAGGGGTTCGTGTACGCGCCGCCGGCCAAGATCCATCTTTTTGACGAGAATGGATTTGCCGGTCCGTTTGTGTACGGGTTGAAGGGGGGGCGCGATGAACAGTACAACCGCGTATTTGAGGAGGTGAAGGAAGAGAAGTACCCAGTACGGTTCTTTGTGCGCGGTGATCCCTACAAGATGTGGGGTCTGTTTGAGACAGACCGCCATCTCTTTGGGGTAGGAGAAGAAGGGCAGATCTTTCTGTTCGGGACGGACCGTCTAGGGCGAGACCTGTTTTCGCGGGTAATCTACGGAACGCGCATTTCGCTGACGATTGGGCTGGTGGGCGTCTTCCTCAGTTTTGTATTTGGGTTGGTGATTGGCGGCATCTCGGGGTATTTCGGCGGGGTAACGGATGAGGTCATTCAGCGACTGATCGATCTGCTTGTATCGATTCCGCAGTTGCCGCTGTGGATGGCACTGGCGGCGGCGGTACCGCGGGACTGGGACTCCATTCAGACCTATTTTGCGATTACAATCGTACTTTCGATCGTGGGCTGGGCGGGCCTGGCGCGGACGGTACGCGGGCGCCTGCTTTCGTTACGCGAAGAGGATTTTACAATTGCGGCGCGCGTATCCGGCGTCGGCGAGTGGCGAATCATTACAAAGCACCTGTTGCCGCTTTTTGCGAGCTATATCGTGGTGGCGATCACGCTTGCCGTTCCCGGCATGATAATCGGTGAAACGAGCCTCAGTTTCATCGGTCTGGGAATCCAGCCGCCCGCGGTCAGTTGGGGCACTCTACTGCAGGACGCGCAGATGATCGCAAACGTTGCCCTTCATCCCTGGATGCTGATTCCGGCGCTGTTCGTCATCGTGACCGTGCTCATGTTTAATTTTCTGGGCGATGGACTGCGGGATGCGGCAGACCCGTACTCGATGACATAGATGCTGTTGCGGCGCGGAAAACAGTCACAGGGCAATCGAGAGCACATGGCCCACGACTTGATACTTGAAGTCAAGAACCTGATGACCCATTTCCACCTGCACGAAGGCATCGTGCGGGCGGTTGACGGGGTGTCTTTCAACGTCCGGCGCGGTCAGACTTTGGGCATCATCGGTGAAAGCGGTTGCGGGAAATCAGTGACGGTGCATTCGATCCTACGCCTCGTCCCGTCGCCGCCGGGCAACATTGTGGACGGACAGATCCTGTTGCATCAAGGCGAAAACGGTTCGGACACGGGGGCGATCGACCTGGCCCAGTTGGACCCGCGCGGCGCCCAAATCCGTGCGATTCGGGGCGCCGAGATCAGCATGGTCTTCCAGGAGCCGATGACTTCGTTCGGCCCCATGCACACGATTGGCAACCAGATAATCGAGACGATACTGCTTCACCAGGAGGACGTGGAAAGTTCCGATGCACGTGAGCTGGCGGTCGAGAATCTGCGACGGGTTGGCATTCCGCGGGCGGAACAGATTGTAGACGCCTATCCGCACCAGCTGAGCGGCGGGATGAGACAGCGGGCAATGATTGCGATGGCGCTTTCCTGTACGCCGCGACTCCTGATCGCCGACGAGCCGACGACTGCGCTGGACGTTACGATTCAGGCCCAGATCCTGGAACTGCTGACGGCCTTACAGGAAGAGGTGGGTATGGCCGTCATCTTCATCACGCACAATTTGGGCGTGATTGCCGAAGTCGCGGATGAAGTGGCGGTCATGTACCTGGGGCGCATTGTCGAACAGGCCGGTGTGAACGAGTTATTTGACAACCCGCAGCATCCTTATACTCAGGGTCTACTGAATTCGATTCCGCACATTGACGAGGAGAAACTGCCGCGGCTGCGAGCGATCGAGGGCGTTGTTCCGGACCCGTATGAGATTCCCAGCGGCTGTGCCTTCAGTGACCGCTGTCCGAGTTTTATGCCGGGAACGTGCGACCGGGCGATGCCGGAGCTGGACGAGACTGTGCCGGGTCATCGCGTGCGCTGCTTTTTGTACTCAGACGTCGAGGAAGGGTTGACCGAGGTAGAACATGGCGGATGACAACGAGCTCTTGCTCGAGGTCAATGACCTGAGAATGTACTTTCCCATTCAGAAGGGACTGCTGCGGCGCACCACGGGTTATGTCAAGGCTGTGGACGGGGTCAGTTTGTCGATCAAGAAGGGCGAGACGCTGGGGCTGGTCGGGGAAAGCGGGTGCGGCAAGACGACCACCGGCCGCTGTATCGTGCGCGTCTACCAGCCAACCGGCGGCGAAATTGTCTTCCACGACGAAGGCGAGGTAGTCGACATAAACCGGTTGACGAGGCAGGAGCTGAAGGCCTTTCGCCGAAATATGCAGATGATCTTTCAGGATCCCTTCTCGTCTCTGAACCCGCGGATGACGGTGCTGGAGCTGGTGGGCGAGCCGCTGCTGGCACACGGAATCGCACGGGGCCAGGAGTTGGAGGACCGGGTGGCGGAGATGGTGAGAGCCGTAGGGCTGCGGGTCGAACATCTGCCACGCTATCCACACAGCTTCAGCGGCGGGCAGAGGCAGCGGATTGGCATTGCGCGTGCGCTGGTGCAGCGGCCGAAGCTGGTGGTCTGCGACGAGCCGGTTTCCGCCCTGGACGTATCGGTCCAGTCACAGGTCGTCAATCTGCTGCAGGATCTGCAGTCGGACCTGGATCTGACCTATCTATTTGTTGCGCACGACATGAGCGTTGTGCGGCAGGTCAGTAACCGGATCGCGGTGATGTACGTGGGCAAATTGGTCGAGGTTGCGGAGTCGGAAGAGTTGCTGCGCAATCCCAAGCACCCTTACAGCGAGACGTTGCTTTCGGCTGTGCCGCGCCCGAATCCGCATCACCACATGCAGCGGCTGAACCTGGAAGGCGAGCCGGCGGACCCGGCCAATGCGCCGCCGGGCTGCGTTTTTCACCCGCGTTGCCGCTATATGGAGGAAGTCTGCCAGACGGACGTGCCGCCCCTGGTTGAGTTGACGCCGGGCCACCATGTTGCATGTCACTTTGCCGACTCGCTGGAACTGCAGGGGATCGATCCCTCGCGCTCTCCCCAGGCCTGAAAGGAACACTGGGCTCCAAACAACATCCCACGAGAGGAAACCCATGGAGAAACTCGTTATCACAGTGACCACGGACTCATCGCTGTCTTTTCCACGAAACCCTTATTTGACGCATTGTGACGACACGAAGGGGGTCGCGGAAGAGTACATTCGATCGATGAACGCGGGCGCTACGATTGTGCATACACACGGCCAGTACAGGTCGGACCCTGTGATCCAGCCAGACGGCAAGCAGCTGTCGATACCGAATGTCGAGGGTTGGCGGGACATCACGGAACGGGTGCGGGCGGCGGGCGAGCCGATTGTACAGTTCGGGCTGGCGAGTATGCGATTGGAACAGAAACTGGAGCTGTGGGAGCAGCTCAAGCCGGACATGAGTTCGATCAACTTCAACTCACATGACGAGTATTTTCAGCCTGAAGCAGACTATGCTCCTGTGCCGATCTACTCAGTGCACCCGATCCCGGAGCTCAGAATGTACTCAAGCCTGGCGAAAAAGTATGGGGTGAAGCAGGAGATTGAGTGCTTTAACACCGGGGCGTATTGGGCTATTGGCAAGATTCGCGGGGGTGACTTCTGGACAGAGGAGGGTGTCAGAGAAATTGAGGAGGATCTGCTGCCCGAGCCATTGTGGGTGACTCTGTTCTTTGGCTGGGAAGGACAGGGCTGGACGCCGCCGACGGCCAAAGGGCTTCAGTACATGGTGGACCATTTGCCGCCAAGAACGAATTTCAGCATGAGTTGCATGGACCCGCCCAACTACTGGTCAATGGTGGCGCATACGATTGCAATCGGAGGCCACGTGCGGGTTGGTATGGAAGACTGCCCGTTCGTCGAAGACGGTGTGTACGCGAAGACGAACGCTGAGCTGGTGGAGAAGGCTGTTCGCATCGCGCGCGAGGTTGGCAGAGAGATTGCATCGGGAGCCGAGGCGAGAGAGATTGTAGGTTTGCCGGCGGCGCAGTAGGCGGGCACAGGAACAGTGCAGATGGGGGAGCCATGAAAGGTCTGAGCTGCAATTCCGGTCTGTTGCACACGTACAGCGTGGAAGAGTCGATCGATATTCTGGCGGACCAGGGATACCAGGCGATCGACATCAGCCTGGAACTGGCACCGCCGTTCATTCCTCCGCCCAAGCCGCACATGGATTCAGGAGCGGACGCGGCGCGGCGGCGGGCTGTGCGTGACTACGCGCAGAATGCCGGTATCGCTATCGGCGCATTGAACGCCCACACGAATGTGATTCATGGCGAACCGGAGGTGCGGCGGGAGAACACGGAGTTCATTCGCGGTGGGTTGCAGCTGGCGTCGGACATGGAGGTCGCCTACGTTATCAGCGGATGCGGGGTCAAGCTGTTCTACGGTTGGGAGAGCACGTACTGGGAATGGTGCCTGGAGGCGATGCGCGACCTTGCGGAGGATGCCGAGCGACTGGGCGTGATGCTTCTGATTGAGGCGGCAAGTCCATACGGTTCGCTGGTACACAACCTTGAACGCTTGCAGAGGCTGCTGTCAACGCCTGGACTCGAGGGCCTAGGGGTGCTCTTTGACCCGGCCCATTACCACGTGCGCGGCGACTCCGTGCTTGACGCCTACCTGGCGCTGGGTGACAAGGTGAAGCACATGCACGCCAAGGACGCGCGGGGCAACAGCGAGGATTTCGGATTCCCGCCGCTGGGAGAGGGTGAGATCGATTTTGGCGGCTTGATTACGGCGATGGTAGGGGACGGCTTTTCGGGGTATATTTCAATCGAGTATGAAGCGATGGCATGGGGTTACCCCGACGATCCTTTGAAAGTGCTGGCGGATGGCAAGGCGTTCGTTGACGGCATTCTCGAAAGGGAATGAGGGGAAGATGCGGCCGGTCCTCATGATGAACCGCTTCTCGTTACAGATGATCAAACTGGAGGCTTCGCGGTGAAAGCTGCCGTACTGCGCGCGTTCAAACGGCCTTTGGCATGGCAGGAGATCACGACCCCCAGCCCTGAACCCGATGAGGTGCTGGTGCAGGTTATGGCCTGCGGCATCGACGGTACCGATCTCAAGCTGCTGGACGGATTCGGCTACACACCGGACCTACCCTTCATCATGGGGCATGAAGTCGCGGGGGTCGTCACTGAGGCCGGCTACCGGGTGACCGGATTTGAGGAAGGGGACCGGGTCATCGTCTACAATTTCACGACGTGCGGGAACTGCCTGCCCTGCCGGTCGTTCCGGGAGCAGATCTGCGTGAACATGGGCGGGGTGCTGGGGGCCAAGGACCGGCACGGCGGATATGCGGAGTACGTGGCGGTTCCGGGCCGTCAGCTGGTGCACGTTCCTGCAGGCGTGTCGTGGCCGGACAGCGCGGTCTGTTGCGATGCGGGGATGACGGCGTATCATGCCATCGACCGTGCCAGGCTGCGGTTGGGAGAGTCCGTGCTGGTCGTCGGCGTTGGCGGCGTTGGATCGATCGCGGTCCAGCTGGCTAAAGCGGCTGGGGCGCGTGTTTTCGCGGTCGAGATCTCGGAGGCGAAGAGGGAGTGGGCGCGTCAGTTGGGGGCAGATGAAGTCCTCGACCCAGAGGAGGGCGAACTGCCGGCCGCAGTGCGGGATCTGACAGACGGGCTCGGCGTTGACTGTGTGATAGACATTGTAGGTCAGACTGAGACGATGGCGGCAGGGGTCGAGTCGCTGCGGCATGGTGGGCGGCTGGTCATCGTCGGATACACACAGGACCACTACCCGGTTGAGGGAAAGTACCTGGCCCAGAATGAACTGGAGATAATCGGGACGCGGGCGGGGCGTAAGCAGGACCTGATCGAGGTTTCCCAGTTGATGTCTTCGGGACAGATCCGTTCGATCGTCACGCAGACGTTCCCGATGGAAAACGCGAATGAGGCGCTGGCGGTCCTGCGTTCCGGCGACAATATGGGGAGAATCGTGCTGTTGACGCCGGCCGGGCGGCATGCAGTGGAGGCGGAATAGGGTGGGGGCCTAACCGGTCTTTCCAGTTCTGCGCAAACTAAAGCCTAAGTTTCGGAATCCTGAGAGTGCACAATGTTTGTTGACGCCCACAGCCACGTGTTTCCCCGGATCCATGGTCAAAATGGCGCCGGTCCGACGCGAGGTACCGGTTATGGGCGAGCCATCATCGGCGGCGAGGAGGTCCAGGTAACTCTGCCGATGGGTGAAGGGCTGGCCTATTCACCGGAGCAACTGCTGGCCAATCTGGACTGGGGAGGCGTGGAGAAGGCGGTCCTGTTGCAGGGCCCTATGTATGGAGAGTGTAACCGGTACGCGCTGGATGCGCTTCAGCAGTACCCGGACAGGTTGGTTGGCGCCGCTTACTTCGATCCCTGGATGGACGACAGCCGTACGACCTTTGAATCGACGCTTGCGACGCCGGGCTTTTGCGCGGTCAAGCTGGAGTGCTCGGTCCCTTCAGGACTGTGCGGCATCCACCCTGAAGCGCAGTTGGGGGCTCCCGAGTTAGACTGGCTGTGGCAGGAGCTTGAGAGTCGAGGCTTGGTACTGGTACTCGACCTGGGTGGGATTGGCAGTCGATCGTATCTGACGGTCGCGGTGCGAGAAATTGCCGTGCGGCACCCCCGGCTGCGGGTTGTCATCGCGCACCTGGGTCAGCCCAGGCCGGAGGCGGAGTCGGCGCCTGAACTCTGGAAACTGTGGGAGGAGCAGGTCGGCCTGGGCTTGCTGGACAATGTGTGGTTCGACTGTGCTTCCCTTGTTGCCTTTGTCCAGGAAGAGGGCTACCCTTTCCCCAGCGTCGAGCGCTACCTGCGGCTGGCAGTTGAACGAATCGGCGCAGGCAAGATGATGTGGGGAACCGACCAGCCGGGAACATTGTTGCATGCGACCTACAAGCAGTACGTTGAGCTGGCGAAGATCCATACGGCTTTCCTCTCTCCTCGCGAACAGGCGCAGGTATTGGGGGAGACTGCTCTTCATGTATATTCAGTCGCCAGTAGTCAGTAGGCAGTGGTCGGTGGTCAGTGACCGCGGCGAATGATTTGGAACAGGTGCAGCGAGGAGAGAGCGAAGAGGAGTGAGGAGAGAGACTTATTCGGTCTCATTGTTCATGGTCGTGAACTGATTGTGTCTGAATGGTAAAGTTCTGTTTGATTGAAGTGGCGGAAGTCGGATTATACGGGGAGACGATTGGCAGCTTCTATTCGAAAGGACTGATGGCCGATGACCGGGAACAGGCTTGAACAGCAGCTAGTGAATTGTATCGGTGCCTTTCAGGACGGATCGCTCAGTGAAGAGATGCTGCGTGGGGCGCTGGAAACAGCCCGTAGCTACAACGGAAAGTGCCAGGACATTCTTTACTTGCAAGCAGTCAGTACTTCTCTTGCCAGTCAGGTGCAAGGTATGTTGTTGATGGAGAATGGTGAGATTGCCGACGAGATCGCGGACCCAGATGAATGGCCATACCAGACTGTGCTGGAGGCAGTTCGAGATGGGTGGCGGGTTGTCCAGTTTCCAAATCTGGCCCTGCTTTTGGATGAGACGAGGACGTACGGACTGGGATGCGAATTCATATTGGAGCGATAGCCGGGAATCCTGAAAGAGGAAGGGGCGAAAGCAAGTGAGCGTACAAGAGGCAATTGATCATTTGGACCTGTTCGGGTACTGCCTGTTGGAGGAGGCGATCCCGGCGGAACTGGCAGAGAGTATTGCGGAGAAACTGTTTGCCTTGCACGAGGACCCCGGCAACCGCATCTACTTTCAGGACTCCAACGACGACCTGTACCAGACGCTTTTCGGCCTACTGAACCTGGACAGTTCGAGCTGGACATGCGCGGCCCATCCGGATGTGCTGGCTGTGGTCAGACATTTCCTCGGGGAGGACATTCGACTGGCAGAGGCGTGTTCGAAATGGGTCAAGCCGGGGGCACCTGCCGGGGGCGTGCACACAGATTCGGCGCAGGACTTGCCGGAGCTTCTGCCGGACACGCCCTGGATGATCAACTCGATCTGGATGATGACCGACTTCACTGAAGAGATCGGGGCCACGCGTATCATGCCCACCAGCCACCGATTGCGCAAGCGACCACCGCGTGGGATGAAGGCAGACGACAGGCGGCTTCTGCCGATCACGGGACGCCGCGGTTCGGTGTTTCTGTGGCATGGCGGGGTCTGGCATGCCAACGGCGCCAACACGACAGTGGACCAACACAGAATGGCCTTGAATATCGCCTACTACCCACCGTGGTGGAACCTGGCGCGGGAGGGCGGTCATCAGCCGATCTGGCCGGAAACGTTTGAGCGCATGCCCCCTGAGTTGCAGAGGCTCACTCGCAATCGGGTAGCGAGGGAGCGGGACGAGATTTACGAACGGCGATGAAATGACTCGTCGGCAGAGAATTATTGGAAGAATGCTTTGGACCGGTTTGCGTCAGAAGGTGCCTTGTTGAAAAGCGTCCGAGTCAGATGAACGCGTGCAGTCCGCATTGATGCAAGGAGATCAGCGATCATGAGAACACACTCTTGCCGGCCTGGGCTGAAGGACACTGAAGTACTGGATTTCTGCAAACGGGGCTTTCTGGTGTTGGAGGGGGTGGTAGCAGACGACATCAACCGAAGCACGGTCGAGTATCTGGACAGGTACCCCTCGCATGAACCGTCGGAGATACTGCATGAGGACTGGTTTGTCGACAATGTGATTTTGAACGATCAGGCCACGGGGGCGGTGCGATCGCTTTTGGGTCAGAACTTCGGGTTGCCGATCATAATGAGCAACCACCGAGTCAGTTGCCCGTCGCCGGCCCAGGGCTGGCACCGGGACGGCAATTCAAAGCATGGACCCGCGCTCAACTACCTCCAGGTTTTCTACTATCCGGAAGAATGTCCGCTAGAGCTGGGACCCACCGAGTTGCTGCCCGGATCCCATTTTCTTTTTTCCTTGTCGAAGAGGATGGGTCACTATGGCGGCATTCGCGGCGCGTACCGGGCGGCCGCCCCTGCGGGTACGATTTTCTTGACCGTCTATTCGATCTGGCACAGGCGCTCTGCGGCCAGCGGCACGGGGCTGCGCAACCTGCTCAAGTACAACTACTGGCGTACGGAGTCTCCTCACCGGGACTGGATTCGAGAGCCTGACTTTGACATTGCGACTGCGAATTACAAACTGGAGGACCCGACATTCCGGGAGCAGTTCCGAGACTGCAACGACGCGGCGGAGATGTTTTTCTGGTTGCATGGCAGGTCGGACACCTTCGCGCTTGCCGGGGGCCAGGGCTGGCCGCTTAACGAAAACGTCGGGAAGTACTTGGACAGCCCCTATGGTGTTCCCGAATTACATTAGTCTGCCTCGCGTCATTAGACGGAGCCTCTTGAACATAGATGTTTTCCAGGCTTCGAATAGGGCCAGGAGATTTGGACAGCTGCAGGAAATAGATTATGGCTCGAATGCGCTGTGCTGAGGCGTTGGTCAGGGCACTGGAACTGGAAGGGGTCAGGCACGTTGTTGGGCATCCAGGACACGGTAACACCAACATTCTGGACGCAATTTACGACTCCTCACAGATCAGTTTCAAATTGACGCGGCATGAACAGGCGGCAGCGCATATTGCTGACGGGTATGCGCGCATATCCGGCGACATAGGCGTTTGCTGCGCCTCGGTCGGACCCGGGCCGGCGAATATGGTGATGGGTCTGGCATCGGCTGCGGCCGCTTCGAGTCCGGTTGTGGCCATTTTTGGCGGCGTGATCTCGCGTTGGGTAGGGCGGGGTCAACTGCAGGAGACGAGCCCGTTCCACGGCTTGCCGGACCAGAGTTTTGTGCAGGTCTTGCAGCCGGTGGTGAAGAAGGTATGGCAGGTGCAGCACCCCGATTTGATTCCTGAAGTCGTGCGCAAGGCGTGTGGGCTGGCGCGGGCGGGCAACCCCTGCCCGGTCGCGATTGAGATCCCCTGGGACCTGCAGGCAGCATTCCACGATTTTGACGAGATTCCTGATCCCAAGCAGTTTGGTTATGCCGGGAGGGTACGAGCGGATGCGGCGGCGATTGGGCAGGCGGCAGAGGCGCTGCAATATGCGACCCATCCGATAATCGTGGCGGGTTACGGTGCGGTTCTCTCCGACGCCGGGCCCGAGATCAGGGAACTTGCTGAACTGCTGGGCGCGCCCGTAGCCACTTCCTATGCCGCCAAGGGGATTGTGTCAGAGGACCATGCGCAGAGCGTAGGGAACCTGGGCTGGCTCGGCCATCCGAGCGCGCATGAGTATATCAGGGAATACGCGGATGTTGTGCTGGCGGTTGGTTTCAGTTTTTCGGATCTGTCGACGTGCTGGTGGACGGAGGGCATGCCGTTCGTCGAGCAGAATCGCTTTATCCAGGTCGATATAGACGCCAACCAGATTGGACGTACGTATCCTGTTAAAGTCGGTTTGCTGGGCGATGCAAAGGCCACTCTACACGAAATTGTTGATGAGCTGTCGGCTAAGGAGGCCCCCCAATACAGGGAGGCGAACCAAGAGCTTATAGAGAAAATCAAGTCGGATTTTTGCATGGATATTCCCGGCGAAGAGGGCGGTGCCACGGGCATGGAGCCGCTGCGGGTGGTCGAGGAGCTGCGGCGGGTCCTGCCGAGAGACATTCTTTTTTCGCTGGATACCGGCGACCACAACCACTACTTCGGCGCGTTCTTTCCCATCTACTCCCCGCGCCGGCTGCTCTACCCGGGGGGCTGGACGCCGATGGGGTTCGGCCCTACTTCCATCATTGGGGGAAAGCTGGCAAGGCCTGACCTGCCGGCCGTCTGCGTGACGGGTGACGGTGGTTTTCTGATGGTTTGCCAGGAGGTGATCACTGCGGTTGAGTGGGGGTTGCCGGTGGTATGGGTCGTGTTCAACAACCAGACGCTAGGCGCCATTCGCGGCGGTCAGCAGGGCAGCTACGGTGGACGTGTTATCGGCACCGAGTTTTGCGAAAACGCTGACTACGCGGCACTGGCCAAGTCGCTCAGGGCCGAGGGTTTGACGGTCAACAGGTACTGCGAGATCGAAGAGGCGATGAGCTACGCCCTGGCGTGCGGCAGGCCGTGCGTTATTGATATGCGAATCGCGCGAGACCCGGCGCCTCCGCCGATCGCGGGGATGTGGTTCGAGCCGGAGAGGGATGAGATTCCACCCAGACCGCGGCGTTGAGGGGGAGGGCGACTTTAACGGTATCGCTGGCGGAAGAGAGAGCGGGATTCACAGATGGAAGTTCGATGGCGGGCCGCAAGGGCCCGTTTTCACGAAAGGGAAGGGACGAGACGATGAGACTGGGCAGCGGCCAGTTTGTCTATGAAGAGGTTGATGGATGGGGCGAGGTTCCTGACGGATGGAGCATGGGAGAGGCGCCGGGCGTGGCAGTGGACTCCCAGGACAGGGTCTATGTCTTCTGTCGGAGCGAGCAACCGATCATTGTGTTTGACCGAGACGGCCGGTTTTTGCGGGCGTGGGGCGAAGGGATGATCAAGCGGGCGCACGACATAATCGTGGGGCCGGACGATTCGATCTATTGTGTGGACGACTGGGGTCATGCGGTACACAAGTTTACCCCAGAGGGCGACCTCCTCATGTCGATAGAGACGGCGGACAGTCCAGCTGATACGGGATACATCTGGGATGTTCAGAAGGAGGTGCTGCGCGCCGGGCCGCCTTTCAACTACCCGACAGGGATAGCACTTTCTCCCGAGGGCGAACTTTACGTTTCGGATGGCTACGGAAACGCCCGCGTACACAAGTTTACGGCGGAGGGCGAATTGCTGTTTTCGTGGGGCGAACCGGGAACCGGTGCCGGGCAGTTTGTTACGCCGCACAATGTTTGCGTGGACAGCGACGGCAAGGTCTATGTGGCCGACCGTCAGAACCGGCGAATGCAGCTTTTCAGCTCGCAAGGAGAATTGATTGGACAGTGGGACGACGTCTGGTGGCCTTGCGACATGTGCATTGACGCGGAAGGCAACATGTATCTGGCTGAGGTGGGCGGTATATTCATGGGGGAAACGAAGGTACCTGTCCCCGAGAATCCGCCGGCCCGAATCACAGTGCGAGATTTGAGTGGAAGGATTCTGAGCGAGTGGGGGATCGAGGATCCATACGGCGCAGGTCGCTACTTCAGCCCGCACAACATTGCGTTCGATTCGCGGGGTGATTTGTACGTGGGGGAGGTTTCGTTCTCGTACCCGGACGGGACTACGCCGAAGGACTGGCGCGTGTTGAGGAAGTACGAGCGGAGGACGACATAATGATGGATCACGAAGTGCTCTCGATTCACGGTAAGCCGATGGACATAGAACCCGACAGTTTTGGCGAGTTGCGCTCTTCTGCGGACGCGGTTGATGATTTTGACGCACTGCGGGCCAGATTTGAAGCGGACGGATACCTTTATTTGCCGCGACTGCTTGACGTGGACACGTTGACAGCGGCGCGCTTGACGATGTTGGAAGCTCTGGCTGATCTGGACTTCATCGACACGGGATACCCACTGCGCGAAGGCGTCGCGAAGCGAGAATGCAATGTTTCGGCGAGGGAGATGGCGGGACTTTCCAAGAACAACGAACCGTTGCGACAAGTGCTGTTTTCGGGGCCGATGAAAGCCTTCTATGAGAAGTTCCTGGGCGGGCCCGTCCGTCCGCTCGACTTTACCTGGTGCCGCGTTAAATCGTCGGGCACGGAAACCGCCACCAACCCTCACTATGACATTGTTTTCATGGGCCGGGGGACGAAAAATCTGTATACGAGCTGGACTCCGCTCGGCGACATTCCTCGCGAGATGGGGGGCCTGATGATCCTGGAAAACTCTCACCGTTTGGAGGAGATCAAGGCAAACTACGGCCAGTCCGATGTAGACGTCTACTGCACTAACGAGCCGGATTTACACGAGTCAGAGACGGGACAGAAGCGCTGGCAGGGGTCCGGTACGGGAACCTACGCCACCGATGCCATTGCGCTGAGGGAGGCGTTAAACAGTCGCTGGCTTACGACCGACTATGAGCAAGGCGACCTGCTGGTCTTCAGTATGTATACGATGCACGCGAGCATGGACAACCTTACCAACCGGCTGCGGCTCTCGACAGATACGCGCTATCAGCTTGCTTCGGAACCTGTGGACGAATGCTGGATTGGCGACAATCCGATTGCCCACGGGCCTGAGGCGAAGAAGGGGATAATCTGCTGATACTGGGAAGGGGGTTGCCTACTGGTTGCCAGGGTCAGGGCAGCGGGCGTTAAGCCAGTCCAGGACAGCTCCAATTGGCCGTTCGCGCCCCAGATCATTATGCAGTTCGTGGTAGTAGCCTTCATAGAGGCGCAGGCTCTTGTCTTCAGAGCCCATGTTGGCGAAAAACTCCTGTGTTGCTGACGGGACGACCACAGCGTCGGCAAGCCCCTGCATCATCAGGATGGGAAGGCGAACCTCGTTGGCGCGTTCACTCACTTCGTGCATCGTTTCAAAGAACTCAACGACCCATCGAGCACTGCGCAGGGGGACGCCCAGCGAGTCTCTCATGGCAATCTGGACCTCTTCCCAATCGCGGGAGAGGATGTCCAGGGTACCGCGCTGGCGGAACGTGAGCTGGGGGCGGACGCGGTGTGTCAGTTCAAGGATGCGCTTCAGGACCCGATTTAACGGTGATAGGTCGTGCGATTGCAGAGAAGGCGAGGCGATGACAGCCAGATCTGCGGCGCCGGGAGCCTCCATCAGGTAGAGAAGGCCGATGAGTCCGCCCATAGAGTGTCCGTAGAGACAGAAAGGGAGGCCGGGGTTCTCCTTGCGAGCCATAGACAGGACCTGTGTTACGCCGCTCAGGTAGTCGTGGAAGCCCTGGACGTAGCAGCGCGCGCCGCCTGACCGACCGAAGCCCTGGTGGTCGTGGGCATAGACCAAGTAGCCGGCCTGATGGAGGGCCCCGACCAGGTGGCGATAGCGGCCACTGTGTTCTCCCAGCCCGTGGAGGATGAGTACGGCGCCACGCGCAGAGCCCACAGGACGCCAGCGGCTGTAGAAGATGGGCAGTCCGCTCTCGCCGCTGAGGTAACCGGTCGAGTGTTGGAGACTCTTGTTGGGAAGCTGTGCGTGCTGAAACGAAAGGGAGTATTCCTCTTGCGAAGGACAGAATTGGATGTCGCGGTTTGAGGTGCGGCCTGGGGAGTAAAGCCCGCTTTCGGCTGTCTTGCGCTGGTTGTTCAGATGGGAAGAGTGACGGGCTGTATGGTCAACGCTTGCCTTCATGGCCTTCGCCTGACTCCTGGTCATCAATTTGAGTTGACCGGCCCTCGGTACCGGCGTCGCTGTCCTGCGAGGAATCAGGACTCTCCGGCGGCCAAACGGAATCGTACCCTTTTGGCCGACTTTCTTCCTTTTCTGCGGTCTCGCCGCTTGTTGCTTCCGTCTCCAGAGCTACGACCCAGCGCTGCCAGGGAGCCTGTTGCCAGTCAAGTCCCAACCTCGCTAAGGATTGCCGGGATTTATCCATGTGGCTGTCGCTAAAGGTACGAAGCCGCAAGCGAGTGGTTTTTCCCTGGAGTGTGCTCGCCATATGGGCGACAATCTGCCGTTCTGAATCGGTGCCCCAGAGTCTGGGCGGCAGGGCGATGAGGAGACGTAGTTCATCACGCCAGCGGAACTGCTGAACGAACCCAGCCTCCGTCTCCTCCTGCAGTATGAGGAACACCTTGGAGGAGCGCAAAGTACTGGAGTGGATAGCGGCAATCATTTCGGTCTCTTCTGCCGATGCCTCGGGGTAGACCGAGGGCAACAGTTCGGACATGCGAGCCCCAAACCGGGCAGAGATTTGTGTGGAGATTCGAAAGCCTTCCGGTATCTCAGATGTGTCTGCCAGCGGCAACTCTCCGACCAACTGCGAGTTCTGGTAGTCAGCCGAACCTAGACCGAGATCGCCAAGTACCTGGGTGACTTGGGGCGGTGAGGCGGTGGCGAAACCAAAGTAGAAGTAGGGATGGATGCCCTGGTCCTCAATGTGATCGAGGGCAGCGTCGATGAGATCGGCGAAGTCCTCACGGTTTTCTTCCGCATCCAGTGGTTCAACATAGGCCCAGTCGAAGGTTCCGGCGGCATCGCCATCATACTGAACGATGACAAAACCCAAGATGCGGTCGCCCTCGGTTGCCACAAATGTATCCATCTGTTTGCCGAGAAACCTTGGACCGAACCAGTGCATAAAGAGGAAATTCCGCCACCAGCTTCCGGCGATCTGTTCCATGCTGCTGACATCGCTGGTGGTGCCTGAGACAAGCAGTTTCAGGACTTCACGAACCTGTGAGGAGGTTGCCCTTCCTATCTCAGTGGCCATTCAGATATTCCACGGCAAGCTGGATGCAGTCTCTTTCTCCGTCGTAGACCAGACGCTGCAAGGCGTCATCAGCTGAGGCCCATTCCACCTTTTGGACTTCGATACTGTCATCTGAGAGGGTTCCTCCCACTGCCCGCAGGAGGAAGAAGTCGACCTTCTTGTAGACCCGTTCCGGAACGGCGCGGGCGTAGGTATCGAGGTATTCGTAGCGAACAGTTTTGAGAAAGGATTCGAACCTGGTCTCGAGACCGGTTTCCTCTTCGACCTCCCGCAAAGCTGCTATCAGAGGCTCCTCCGATGGATAGAGCCGTCCCTTAGGCAGCTGCCATCGACGGCACTCTTTGTCGGTGGCGATGAGTGCGACCTGTATCGAAGTGCGGGCACTGTCCTGAAGTAGACGGTAGGCGACTCCGCCGGCGGAATGCGTGTGCCGGACCGTGTAGCTGTTGGAAGGCTCCGGCTCTGTCTCACCGGCATCGGCGGGTATTGCAAGGTCACGCCCGTCCCCATGGGCCGAGGCGTGCTTGTCTGCTTTCAGAAAGTCCCTTTGAGACTTCATCGACGTCCTTCGAGAGAAAGGTAGTGTGCGTTCAAGGTGAGGATCCGGGTCTCTTGCTATTTTTGCAGTTCGTAATGCGTAATGGCAAATCAGGCTGGCGCGATCCCATCGTGTGATCGGCGTGAGAAGCCTTAGTGAAAAACAAGAATTACATTAGCACTGCTCCTAGAGGATGGAATTTCGCTTCATGTTTCTGCAGCCCGAACGGTCGAGCCATTTCTTACTCAGTATGAGAATCGAGTGCTGCGGCGCCCTCTGAAACCGAGGCAGCCAGGCCGCGCGCAACCTGTTCCCAATTGTTGGGGGGAAACTGCGCGAGCTGACGGGGCAGGAGCGGCGGAGTGGTAAACGGCAACGCTGCCACCAACTCAGCATGCGACCACACGGTGCGGTCGCGTGCCAAGACTACGTGAATCTCCATCCACTTGGAAAGCAATACAAGCCACTGGGCGAGCGCTTCGCCGGCGCCAACCGCCGGCAATGCAGCCGGCGCGCCGGTAGCGAACCGGAAGGCGATAGCGCCGCCCTGGTCGATCCACAGGCGCTGAGGAATTACCGGACCTGGCGACAGTTGCGCGGTGGTCCAGCGTGCGAAATGGCTGTGCAGAGTCGAGATAATCGGTGGATTCAGCCACTCCGCCGCGGTGGCTATGGGCCGGCTCAGATGAGGATGGAGAGGGGAGTCCTTTAGTGCGTTGTCGTCGTCGTACCAGTACCACTTTGCCATGGCAAGCGCTTTGTCTCTCGAGGAATCCGATTCGTGCCCTGACCTGGAGTATCCACGCGGCCGTCTTCCAGCATCAGACTGCGTCCAGCAGTCCTCTTCGGGACGCTCCTGCGAGGGCTGGCCCAATCAGAATTAATGGTGCTCAAGTATTGAGTGTTCGCCCATCAATCTGAAACTTGAACTGGCACAGATCATATCACAGTCAGTGGAAATCCGCAGACCGAAAGGCTGAAGAGAGAGTCTCTGGCAGCTTAAGTTTGAGCCTGTTTTCATTCACTCAGATCGATGGATTGCCTCGCTTTTCTTTGGCGCCGCGACCGCGGTCAGGCCGGGAAATCGACGTGCCGACTTCTGGGACGGCGCGGCCAAAGCACGTATGGGGAAGGCCGCCGGGAGTTGGAGAGGGGGATCAACTGAGGTATGATTCAGGTTCTGTGCAAGTTACAGGTAGTTCACCCAGCAAGAGGGAAAATCCACACAAGTGAGTCGAAAGAGGCCGGCGAGCGGGCGCCAGAAGTCGATCGCGCCGCCGCGGCTGGTGCAGTCCCCGACGCAATACAAGCAGTTTCTACAGCATGTTTCCGATCAGCCGTGGCTGGCGCTGGATACTGAGAGCGACAGCCTCTTCCGCTACGCTCCCAGAGTTTGCCTGATCCAGATAACTGCCCCTGCCGATCCAGGGGGGCATCATTCGTTGTATGGCATCAAAAACGTTGTCGACTATTTGATCGATCCTTTGCAGTTGCGAGAACTGTCTGAACTGGGAGAGGTTTTGGCTGATGACTCGACTGATGTCATTCTGCATGCGGCAGAGAACGATATAATCACCCTACAGAGGGATTTTGACTTCCGGCTGCGGCGACTCTTCGATACGCAGCTTGCTGCTCGTATTCTGGGGCGGCAGGGCGTGGGCCTGGCCAAAGTGCTAAGCGAAGAGTTTGGCGTTGTAAGTGACAAGAGAATGCAACGCACGAATTGGGGAAAGCGTCCGCTGAGCCGGGAGCAACTTACTTATGCGCAGATCGACACGCACTACCTGCCTGCACTACGCGCCCGTCAGATCAGAGAATTGGAAAAGTCCAAACGATTGGAAGAGGCGCTGGCCGCGTTCCGGATGCTGGAGACGATCGAATACAGGCCGCCGGAGCCGCGAACTGTTTGGCATATGAAGCAGATCCGAACGGTGGATGAAAGGGACCTTGGCGTTTTGCAGGCAGTTTGGGAATGGCGAGAGAAGTTTGCCGAGCAAGCAGACCGGCCGCCATTCAAAGTCCTTGGGGAGAGTTCTCTGATACATTTGTCCCAGAAGCGGCCGCATTCGTTGGCCTCACTCAGGGACATTCCCGGGCTCAGTTCGCGCCAGGTTTCATGGTTTGGAAAGGAGTTGCTGGCTGCGGTCCGGAGGGGTGAGCGTCTGCCTGCACCGCAAAGGCCGACGCCGATTCGGAAAGCAGAGACTGTTCTCACTGGGGCGGGAAAGAGGCGGTATGAAGCCTTGCGCCAGTGGCGTACAAAGACAGCAAAGGCCCGCGGTGTTGATCCCGATATTGTTTTCAGCAATGAGACCCTGCTGCAGATAGCTGCGGGTCGTCCTGCAACCTTGGCGGAGCTGGAGAAGATTCCTGCTGTGGGGCGGTGGAAGGCTAAGGCCTACGGGGATTCGCTCTTCAGTCTACTTGGGCGCGACCACGGCGATAGATAGACTGCGCGGCAGATCCAGGCAGCGATCTTTTCGCTTAAGCGTGTGCCAGACAGGAAAGATTTAAGGAGTTGTCGGCGCTTGTCTGGCCTGGGGTTTGCAGGTCCACAGTGGTGTCAATCCACGAGAGATCCAGGATTTCATACAGCTCCCTCGAGGGCACCGACAGGGGGTGCCCCTGCGGGGGCGGCGGGTAGGTGGGGTATGGGAGTCGTGGCGAATACGAGGGCACCCACAAGGGGTGCCCCTACGGGGGATGGCGGGTAGGTGGGG
>VXOE01000177.1 GCA_009840225.1 Caldilineaceae bacterium SB0662_bin_25
CTCTCTCCTCGCATTTGGGCGGTCGGGCCTATTCGGCCCTCCCTTGTGCGGGGGCTCCGCCCCCGCAACGCCCCCCCTAAACCATGCCGTGCCTCATCGACCGGGTGCCGACATTCGTAACAGGTGCCTATTCGAACGTGTCCAGCCAGACCCCGTCCCGCCAGTCCCATCAGATCCCCTTATGTGCCGGCCTTGTGCCTGCCCTCGCACCCTCCCCAACTAACGGTCTCCACCGTACGGCTAGGCCTCGCGCCTGCACTGCGTCTCGCCCATAGACGGTAAACAGTTCCAGCCACCGCTGGCGCCGATTTCCCGCCAGACTGTTCCCACCCCAAATCTGGGATGCACCCGTTTCAAGTCAACTGTGTCGCGCCTGTCGCGAGGTATGCTATACTGCATGTCGAAGACTGACGGTTCATTTCCGATGGATATGGCGCGCAAGCTGGTAAACACGCGCGCAGTGGGAAACACGGACCAGACTGATGCCAGCGCAACCAACAGAAACTACAACTAGACTCGTAACCGCCGCCGAACTTCAGGCAATGGGTGACATCGGGCCTTGCGAACTCATTGATGGAGAAATCGTTAGAATGGGTCCAGCAGGCGAGGTTCATGGCTACCTTGAATCCAGACTCACGTTCTTCTTGTTTAGATTCATTCAAGACGCACAAACTGGTTGGATATCGGGTGGAGAGGTTGGAATATACATCCGACACAATCCAGACCGGATACGCGGAGCTGATCTCGCCTTCTGGTCCAAAGAGAGACTTCCTGATGGACCATCAACCGGTTTCAGCGAAGTCGCGCCCAATCTGGTTGTAGAGATTCTGTCCCCCACCGACCGCTGGGCGGACATGCGCCAGAAGATCAATGACTACTTCTCGATCGGAGTTGACTCACTCTGGATCGTCGACCCTGACGAGGAAACCGTCTACGTCTACCATTCCGCTTCCCAACGCACCGCTCTCCGCATTGACGACACGCTGGCCGGCACGGGTCCGCTGACCGGTTTCACCCTTCCCGTTTCTGATCTCTTCGCCTTCTGATCTCTTGCTTGCCTTCCATATGCTTCACACCAGCCGCCCCGAACCTCTCCAATCCGCTGCGCTCTGTCCCCAATTACCGTTCACCCTTTCTTGCGCGTCCTCGCAGGTCCGTTCGCTGTCGCGACACTCTGCGTCTTCCGCGCCGCGGTCTGAATGATAGCGAGTCCCTACTGGTACAGAGTGTCCGGACAGCAGCGTCTCGCCCGCCAATAGGAATAGGAGGGACGGCACCCAAGCCGTGTGCCAACGCTTCTCTCCATCCATCACAGGTATGCTATACTGCATCTTGAAGACAGACGGTTTTTCTTCTGGCAAATGTGCCGAACAGGCCAGGATACACGTGTCGGAATGGAAATAAGGACCAGACCGATGACAGCGCAACCAATGCAAACAACGACTGGAACTGTCACCGGTTCCGACCTGCTGGCAATGGGTGACATCGGCCCCTGTGAACTCATTGACGGAGTGATTGTTAAGATGAGCCCAGCCGGTGGATTGCATAGTTTCATAGAATTAACGCTCGCCCTCTTAGTAGGCGGGTTTGTCAAAGATAGGAAAGTCGGATTTTGCATGGTCGGGGAGGTCGGAATCTTTATCCGCCGCGAACCGGATCGAATACGCGGCGCCGATCTTGCCGTCTGGGCACATGCAAAACTGCCAGACGGCCCGCCGGCCGGTTTTGTCGAGGTTGCCCCCGACTTGGTTGTGGAGATTCTGTCCCCCACCGACCGCTGGATGGACATGCGCCAGAAGATCAATGACTACTTCTCCATAGGCGTTGATACACTCTGGATCGTCGACCCTGACGAGGAGACCGTCTTCGTCTACCCTTCCGCTTCGCAGCGCACCGCTCTGCGCCGTGGCGACACGCTGGCCGGAACAGGCCCGCTGACCGGTTTTACACTTCCCGTGTCCGAGCTCTTCGCCTTTTAGTCTCTTGCCTTCCGGCTAACTCCTTCACGCCGACCGCCCCGCGCCTCTCCAATGCGCCACGCTCTGTCCCATATCACCGTTCTCGACCTTTCGCGCGTCCTCGCCGGGCCCTATGCCACCATGACACTGGGCGATTTCGGCGCCGAAGTGATAAAGATCGAGCAGCCGGGCCGGGGCGACGACTCCCGCCATTGGGGTCCCCCATTCACCGATGGCGGACAGAGTGCTTACTTCCTCTGCGCCAATCGTAACAAGCGCAGCCTCACCTTGAATCTGAAGACCGACGCCGGTCAGAAGATCTTCCGGCAGCTGGCCGCACAGGCAGATGTCGTTGTCGAGAACTTCAAGGCCGGCGGCATGGAACGGCTGGGGCTGAGCTATGAAAGCCTCCGCAACGACAATCCCGGCCTGATCTACTGCGCCATCACCGGCTATGGACAGACCGGCCCAGACCGGGAGCTTCCCGGCTATGACGCCGTCATCCAGGCCCAGGGCGGTATCATGAGCATCACCGGTCCAACCAGCGAGGGTACCGATGGCGAGCCCTTCAAAGTTGGGGTGGCGATCGTCGACATCACCGTAGGCCTGCAGGCGGCGGTGGCGATTCTCACCGCCCTGCAGCATCGTGACCGGACCGGCGAAGGTCAGCAAATCGATATCGCGCTCTATGATACCCAGTTAAGCTGGCTGGCCAACGTCGCCGCCGGCTATCTCCTGTCCGGCGAACCGCCCCGCCGCTACGGCAACGCCCATGGCACCGTCGTGCCCTATCAGACCTTCGCCACCGCCGACGGCCATCTCATGCTGGCGGTGGGCAACGACGGGCAGTTCGCTTCACTGGCTGAGGTCGTAGGGGAGCCCGCCTGGGCAGACGACCAACGCTTTGCTACAAATCCGGCCCGCGTGCGTTTTCGCGAGCAACTCATTCCCGCGTTGGCCGGTCATTTCCGCCAGCACGCCACCGATGAGTGGATCCGTAGACTGCGCGCCGCAGGCGTACCCTGCGGCCCGGTCAATGACATTCCGACCGCGTTGGCGGCCCCTCAGGCCGAGCACCGGCAGATGGTGCAAACGGTAACCGACGGTCACGGAGACAGGATCAACCTGATCGGGCCCGTGCCCAAGCTGGACCGCACGCCGGCGCAGATATTCCGGCCGCCGCCGCTGCTAGGCGAGCACACCGATGAGTTGCTGCGCGAAAAGCTGGCTCTCACGGAGGCGGAAATCCAGGCCTTGCATGACAACGGCGTAGTCTGATACGCATGAACAGGACCAGTTGCCCGACTTTACGGACCCACTTTGTCAAGCAAATGCCCGTGGGCTATACTGGTCTGACAGCTTTGAACGATCCCCTGTGGCTTTCAATTGATCTCCTCTTACTCGGAAGGGTTCCGCCATGCCTACCAACCTGGAGTTTCGCGGCCGCTGGCTGATTGTATTCGGAAATCTGATTCTGATAGCGATCCTTTCAGGCATTACTCTGGGCATCTACGTCCCCTGGGGGTATGCTCGCTGGCAACGGATTGTCACCGAAAACACATATTTTGAGGACCAGCAACTGGAGTTTGACGGATCCGGTGCAGAAGTGTTTGTGCAGTTCATTGTCATCGGATTCTACACGCTGATTACTCTTGGGCTGTACGTTATTCTCGGCTTCTCTGCCACCAGAATGCTTCGCTGGCAATACGCGCATACGCTCACACCCAACGGTCTGCGCATGGAATATGAGGGCAAGACGGTCGATATCTTCTGGGAATGGTTCCTGCTCGTTATCCTCACGCCGTTGACATTGGGGCTCTACTACTACTGGGGGCGCAACCGTATTCGCAGCCAGATTCTGAACAATGTGTCGATGAGCGACCAGCCGGTCCAGTTCACAACGACGGCGGGGGACTACTTCCTCGCCGTCTTGAGCAATTGGGTGATGACGGTTATAGCCGTGGGCCTCTATATCGCGTTGGGTTACTTTCTACGTCTTCAGGTCTTGGACAACGGCCCCCTTGCGGCGCAACTCGAAAACATCGGCGTCGGTCTTCCCTTCATGGAGCTGGTGAATCTGCTGGTGCTCGTCGTCGCTCTCGGCCTCTATGCCTTGCTGGGTCTCGCTCTGCTGGGTATGGCAATCGTCCGTTTTCGCGCTTGGGAAGTGAACCGCACTCTTCTGCCCCCGCCAATGCGTTCGCGTTCGCCGAGGTCGGCAGTGTCTACATCAGTCAGCCCGCTGGCCGGCGCACCACCGCCCGTCTCCGAACTTGCCGCCAGCGTTCCCCAGGAGAGCGAACTGCTTTACGAAGAAAGTGATCCGCCCCCTGTGGCCCCGAGCGACTTTGTGGTCGATACGCCTGGCCGGCCCCTGCCTATCCCGCAAGAGGAGGGCGAAGACGAATACTACGACTTCGCCGAATTCTCCACCCAGGCCGGCCAGGAACCTGATGTGAACAGCGGCGACGAGCGATCCGACTGGAGCAGTGAACAGTGGGCTCGCCCCCAGGCTATCGCTCCTGCAACCGAAGAGGGAGACGGAGAGGGTGAGGAGGGCCAACAGGGCCCCGATGACGACGATGAGCCCTTTGGTTCATCCAGTGCCGCGTAGAAAACCACACAGTTGCGTCACCGCATATACCGTTGTCGATTCGGGCAAAGGCTGGGGGAGACGCTCTGGCGTGGACGTGGCTGCTGCGTCTGCTCTTTCACGGCTTAGGCAGCCGCGTTGTCGGGGACTTCTAGAGGAGCTTAATGACCGCCTGATCCCTCCCGGCCGGCTCGACGGTCCCGATTTCCCAGAAAGGCTGTTCATTCCCCTCACACACTTCTCGGAACCGACCGAGACCAGAAGGCGGAACCGACAGCAGAAGACCTCCGCTTGTTTCAGCCTCCCATAGCAGCGTTCTGTGCCCCGCGGCCACGCTTGGGGCCACAGACACATGCCCCCCAAAGTGCTCAGGATTACGCACGCTTCCTCGCGTCAGATATCCGGCCTCGATATAACCGAAGACGCCCGGCAGGGCCGGCACTCTCTCCGCCTCGATCTGAAGTTGAACCGGCGACTCAGCGGCAGACGCAGTCGCCAGTTCGACCGCATGACCCAACAGGCCGTAACCGGTGATATCCGTGCCGCTCCGTACGCCCGCGGCACAGCCTGCGTGAGCAGCCGCGCGGTTCAAGCGGGTCATCGAACCGATGGCCTCTTCAAGATGGGAGGGCTGAATGTCTGGTTTTCCCAACGCGTGTCGCGCCTTGCGCGAATCTGCGCTCTCTGCTTGTCCTGTGAGCTTTGCGGCTGTGGTGATGATACCGGTCCCCAGCGCTTTGGTCAGCACCAAATGATCACCTGCCGCTGCGCTTCCTTTGCGAAACAGTGAGCTGGGGGCGGCGACCCCTGTGACGCTCAATCCATAGAACGGCTCTGGATTGGTCACCGTATGTCCTCCGGCGATCGCAGCACCCGCCTCCTGCACTTTGGCTGCACCTCCCGCCAGGATCTCGGCTACCACCTCGGCAGGCAGATCTTCAGGAAATCCCGCAATATTTAGACAGACGCGTACCTCGCCGCCCATCGCGTACACGTCGCTCATCGAGTTGGCCGCGGCAATCGCTCCGTATAGCCAGGGGTCATCAACGATTGGCGTAAAGAAGTCGGTCGTCTGAATGAGAACCCGTTCTTCATCCAGGCGATATACGGCCGCATCGTCAGGTTTACCCAAACCGATCAGAACATCCGGATATTCAGTTTGCGGAAAGACCGCAGCCATCTGTCGCACGACCTGCGACAACGCTCCGGGAGGGAGCTTTGAGGCTCAACCCGCGCAGGCGACGCGGGCGGTCAGGGGTAGGGTCGTCTCTGTCATCTCTCCGAGTCCTGTATGGAACCAAACCTGCCGCACAATTCTAACACAGGCTGACACTGAACCGCGCACGACCGCGAAGCAGCGCGGCGATTGTACATACTGTACGTCTCTTACCGGAAGTTCCACCCCAAAGTCGCCTCTTGCGGTCAAACCATCCAGCCAAAAAGAGGAATCATTGTGCAACTTGCCTGGTGAAAGGCGTCTGAATCTGGGGTATAGTTGTCCCAAGTGGTTGAAGCTGGTGTCGAGTGGGGTCGGCATCTTAAAAGCTTCCACCGCGAGCATTCTCCTTCCTTCCTCCTTATGGGGCCCCGACAGAGCTAGTTGTCGGGGCCCCCCTCCATTTTGGACCTGAGACTAGATGCAAGAAGAGGCACTGGCGGAGCAGCCAGTGCCTCTTCCGGTCATTCTTCTTACGTTGCAGACGGGAGTAAGTCTAGGCTGCAACCGCCTCTTCACCCGAGCCGCGCACCGCAATGATCCGGGGCTTGACCTCGTCTGCCTTCGGCAGGGTCAGGGTGAGAACGCCGTCCTCGTAGTCGGCGCTGATGTCGTCGGCGTTTACCGCTGCCGGTAACGTGATGCTGCGCACGAACCTGCCGAAACTGCGTTCCCGCAAATGCCACTTTGCGTTTTCCTCAACGCTTTCCGCCTGGGTCTCGCCCTGGATGGTAAGCGAATTCTCCGAAAAACTGATCTCGAGGTCGGCCGGGTCGATCCCGGGCAGTGACGCCGTCACACTGTAGCTGTTGTCATCCTCGCTGACATCTAGCGGCAGCCGCATGTGGCTGCCTTCGCCGTTGCCCTGCCATCCAGCCGGCTCCCGGAAAAGATCACCCACGAGCTGGTCCATCTGATTGCGCACCGATATCATCTCACGGAACGGGTCCCATCGTACGATTCTACTCATTGTATGCCTCCTGCACTTTCCATTTAGCGCCGGCACTTCTGCTTAAAGGCGCTATCAAAACTGATTGTTTTGTGCGAATTTCAATGTGGCCGCCCAACCGCCACATGCAACTATCATGATAGCCGCCCAATATTAGATTGAAGTCAACGCAAAGTTAGAGGAACATAAGTGCCCCGTATAAGAAAAGTAAGAGGCCCGCCTCGATATCGGCGTCGGAAACGCCTTGTCTGCAGTGCGTGATTGGGGTATGATGATGGGAAAGAACACGTGTGCGAGACAAGAGTCAGGGGGCCGCCCCGCGAAGCTGGCCAATTCAGTAGCGAACGTCGGTCCCCTGACAGAAAAGTTCTACAGCGGTGAGGTGGATGTGAGTACAATAAACCCGATGGAGGATCTGGCCCAAGTTCTCGACGAGCACCCTGAATGTTTTGAATCCCTGTGCGCGCTGCTTCCCTCGCGAAAACTACTGGATCTTCCTCACAGCCTTGCTATGCTTTGCAGCAGAGGCGCGGGAGTCTAAGCTTCGGATGGACCGATTCTTGGCTACCTTCAACTGTCGATTCGATGCAATCATCGCACGGTTGGATGGGCGCGGAGTCATTCTGAAGAAGATTGTTGACGATCTGGGCCAGTTAAAAGGCGCCTGCGCAAAAAAGGCCGCGCTCGAGGGCGCCTCCGCCATCGCTAGGGATCTGGGCCTTCGGAGGACGAAGAATCTTTCGTCGGAAAAACTACAGGATCTGATCGATTCGGCCGACACAGCTAATGTCTCCGTTGACGATCTGAGAAGCTTTCGCGTGGCCGATCTGATCATGGAAGCCACGGCGGAGGACGGAGAAGTCTGCTACGTCGCCGTTGAAATCTCCTACACCGCAAATGGCAGGGACACCAAAAGGGCCCTCCGTAACGCCGAATTCATGACCCGGTTTACCGGCAAGCGCGCATTCGCGGTCGCCTCCGGCCTCTATCGGGACGACCGAATCCAGGACATTTTCGAGTCCGGTGAACTCTTCTGGCATCAGCTGATGCCGGAACAACTTGAAGCGGAGTGACACCCCTAGTTCACTGTCTCGTCGCTATACCTGCGCGTTGTCTGCGGTAGCGGTCTTGATGTAAGATTGGAACAGCCTTTTCCATGCCGCCCTCGCGCTGGGCGCGGCATTCATCTTCGTGACCTCCCAACCCTCCTATGTCCAACGATTTTGTCCATCTCCACACCCATTCCGAGTACTCCCTCCTCGACGGTCTAGGCCGCATCGACGATCTCGTCAGCGAGGCCGCCCGTCTGGGACACAAAGCGCTTGCTCTTACCGATCACGGTGCCATGCACGGCGTCATCGAGTTCTTCCGCGCCTGCCGAAGCGCTGAGATCAAACCGATTATCGGCGTGGAGGCATACCAGACCCTTTGGCAACGGCCAATGGGCGGCCGCGATCCACAGCTCGATAAGGACAACTATCATCTGCTGCTCCTCGCCAGGAATATGACCGGGTACCGCAATATCCTGAAGATAGTGAGCCGCAGCAACACCGATGGATTCTATTACAAGCCCCGTGTCGACCATGACTTCCTGGCCGCACACGCCGAGGGAATCCTGTGCACCACCGGCTGTCTCGGCGCTGAGGTGCCCGCCCTCCTGTCCCAGGGCAAAGAGAAAGAAGCTTACGAGCGTCTGGGTTGGTTTAAGGATGTCTTCGGCAAGGAGAACTTTTTCATCGAAGTTCAGGAACACAATATCCCCGAGCTGCAGGAGGTGAACCGCACTCTCATCCCTTGGGCCAATAAGTTCGACCTGGACCTGCTGGTGACGAATGACGTTCACTATGTGAGCGAAAACGATGCCTCCCCCCATGAAGTCCTGCTCTGTGTGCAAACCAATGCCAAGATGAATGATGATAAACGGATGCGGCTCAGTGACCAGAGCTATTTCCTCAAGAGCCGTCAGCAGATGGAAGACACCTTCCGCCCCCTGCTCGATCTCCCAGCCTCCGCCTTCGACAACACCCTCCTCGTCGCCGAAAAATGTGACGTCGATCTGGAAGACGACGAATATCACCTTCCCGAAATGGAAATCCCGGAGGGCTTTAACTATGAGACCTACCTGCGCCATCTGACGGATAAGGGCCTGCAGCGTCTGTACGGCGACCGGGCCAGCCACGAAGATGTACAGGAGCGCAAAGAACGCGAGCTGCGCATTATCCACGAAATGGGATTCGACGTTTACTTTCTCATTGTGGCCGACCTGTGCGATTTTGCCCGCAGCCGCAACATCTGGTGGACCTTGCGCGGCTCCGGGGCAGGTTCACTGGTCGCCTACTGTATCGGAATCACCGGGCTGGACCCGATTCATAACAATCTCATCTTTGAGCGTTTCCTGAATCCCGGCCGCGTGACCATGCCCGACTTCGACCTCGACTTCCCCGACGATCAACGCGAAGAGATGATCCGCTACACAGTCGAAAAATACGGCGCCGATCAGGTTGCCCAGATCGCCACCTTTGGCCGCATGAAGGCACGCGCCGCCATTCGCGACGTCGGGCGCGCCCAGGATATCGCGCTCGATGACGTCGACCGTATCGCCAAGATGATCCCGGCTATTCCTGGCAATCCCGCCACAATTCAGGATGTCCTGACCGAAGGCCATGAATTCTACGATCCGGAGCTCAAAGAGCTCTACGGCAAAGATGGCTGGGAACGTTCCCTGCTGGATACCTCGATGCAGCTTGAGGGTGTTGCCCGCCACGCCGGTATCCACGCCGCCGCAGTTATCGTCGCCGATAAAGACCTGACCAACTACACGCCTCTGATGCGCGGCTCAAAAGGGGCGATTACCGAGACAATTACACAGTTTGAATTCCCTATCCTCGAATCGTTGGGCCTGCTGAAAATCGACTTCCTCGGGCTGAGCACGTTGACCGTTATGCGCGAGGCATGCCGCCTGATCAAGGAGAACCATGGCATCGAATACGGCCTGGACTCCATCCCAATCGAAGGCCCGGAGGCCGAGCCTGCCTTCCGCCTCCTGTCCAGCGGTGAAGTGAGCGGCGTCTTCCAGGTGGAATCCCCGGGGATGAGGCGCGTACTTACCGAGATGAAGCCCACCGCCTTCGAGCACATCATCGCCACTATCTCGCTCTATCGACCGGGCCCCATGGAGTACATTCCCAACTACGTCAAGCGGATGCACGGCGAAGAGGAGATGGAAGTAAAACATCCCGCCCTTGAACCAATCCTGGCGGAGACATACGGGATCATCGTCTACCAGGAACAGATCATCCAGATTCTGAACCAGCTGGCAGACTATACCCCCGGTGAAGCCGACCTGGTGCGGCAAGCCATCAGCAAGAAGGACGCCTCGAAGATCGAGTATCACAAGGCCCTCTTCATCGGCGGCTGCGGCAAAAATGGTATCTCCGCCAGCGACGCACAGGCCATCTACGCAGACATCGAATTCTTCGCCCGCTACGGCTTCAACAAGGCTCACGCAGCCGACTACGCCGTCATCACTGTGCAGACCGCCTACCTCAAGGCGAACTATCCGGTCGAGTACATGGCAGCGCTCCTTCTTGTCGAGCGCGACAAAACTGAAAAAGTGATCAACTTCATCCAGGAATGCCGGCGTATGGGCATTCACGTGCTACCGCCCGACGTCAACTACAGCGGCCTGGATTTCGCTATCCAGGATCTGCCCGAAGACGCCGAGCAGGACACGCTGCCCAAAGACCCGACCTTGGCATACGAATTTCCCATAAGCGCAGGCTCTGCCATTCGCTTTGGCATGGCCGCGGTGAAGAATGTCGGCGTCGGCCCGGTACAGGCAATTCTGGACGCACGCGCCGAAGGCGGCCCCTTCACGAACCTCGAGGACCTCTGCGACCGCGTTGACCTCCGGCAAGTGAACAAACGCTCCCTCGAATGCCTGATCAAAGTCGGCGCTTTCGACCGCTTTGGCCGGCAGTCCGAACAGGGAAAGGGACAGCTCCGTCACCAGCTTCTCGACGTTATCGATCAGTGTATCGCCCGTTCTGCCGCCACCCACAGCGCCAGAGAGACCGGCCAGCTGTCGATGTTCGATCTGTTCGCCGGCCCCGAAGGCGAAGCCCAGCCGGAGCAGTTTCCGATTCGGCTGCCGGAGTACGAGGCGGCCGCCGGAGCCAAAACCAGTGACCGGGAACGGTTCGAGTGGGAAAAGGATCTCCTCGGCGTCTATGTCAGCAGCCATCCCGTGCAGCAGTTGAACCTGGACCTGAGTCGATTTACCACCTGTCCTTGCCCGGAACTGAACGAGAGACACGATGGCAAAAACGTGTCGTTGGTCGGAATGGTGGCCTCGATCCGCACCACGGTGACCAAAAAGGGCGACAAGATGGCCTTTGTCCAACTGGAGGATATGCAAGGCCAGTGCGAAGCCGTCCTATTCCCCGAAGTCTACGAAAAGTGTAAGGAAGACCTGCAAGAGGAGCGGGTTGTGCAGGTCAAGGGAAAGGCCCAGACCCGCGGCGCGCGCACAAGCGTCCTGGTGGATTCGCTGCATACCTCAATTGAAATCGGGCAGGCAAAGCCCGACAATAACCGCGCCGAGGTCGCTCGTGGATGGGATACTGATCCGGGCGCCTGGTCAAACGGGAGCGACTTGGAACACATGCCGCCCCCCGATGACGTATTACCCGCCGAGCCGCCCAAGGACATGACGGCGCCTCCCTTTGACGCCGCAATCTCCGACCGGTCGGCGCCGGAAACCGACGAGGAAGCCGCAGCCAGCGCGACCAATGCCACCGCGAGCTCCGAGGGCTATCCTGAGCCATCCGGCCCCGCTCCCGGTATACTGGCGGAGAACGGAACGTCGGACGCCGCCTCACCCTTGTCCGCCGCCCCCGCAGAACAAGAAGGCAGGGCCACCGCAGCCGAAGAACCGGAGACAGGCGAGAATCTGGACCAGGGAGGCCAGGTTTCCCAGCCCCCTGCACCCGAAGTGCAGCCTACAATGTCCAACGGAGGGCCCGCCGGCGCCGCCCATGTGACGGATTCTGAAGCAGCGAAATCCGCCCCACATGCCGAGAACGGCCGCCAGCTCCTGCGCATTACCTTCAGCCGTTCCGGCCAGTTCAACCGCGACAAATACCGGCTGCGAGAGATTTTCGATGCAGTGCGCGATCCAAAGGGTCGGGATCAGTTCGTCGTCGTCTTGGAGACAAATGGTTCCCGCCATCAGCTTACCTTCCCCAACGAATACTGCAACGTCAGCGCCCGCCTTCTCAAAGACCTGCGCAATCACTTCAAAGTAGAAGTGGCCGTGGAAGCCCAGCCTTGAGGAGGACGGCCAACTGGCGAATCTCGAACTCTCCAACACGGCGGTTTCACTTCAACACAGGCTGGACCGCCTTCCCCTTTATTGTCCGGCACCGGCACGCACATTGCTGAACCGGATTCACGCCCCTGTCGTCATGACTGCTGAGGGCGGAGAGAATATGGGCATATGATCGAGCTCCCGTAGCCGGGAAAGTACCTCTGCCAATAGCTTCGCAATGTGTCCTCCTGTGCCAGACGTACCTGGAAAAACTCTTACATCATCCTTTATCCGGCGCGGCATCCCCTGAGCAGCGCCCGGTGATACGCGACGAGCCGAGCCCGTCGTTGCCATGTACATCCTATTGACCTGGGATCGCCTCAGGGCCAAACCAATAGCAAATACGTCCCCGCCAATATGGAGTAACCTGATGAACTTCGCTACGACATCAAGACAAATCGAAGAAGCATACGCCCTCGCCCAGGAACGGTACGCGGCCATCGGCGTCGACACGGAACAGGCCCTGGCAACGCTGCGCGGCGTCCCCATCAGCCTCCACTGCTGGCAGGGTGACGACGTCCTCGGCTTTGAAGAACCGGGCCGGGGCTTGGGCGGCGGCCTCATGGCCACCGGCAACTATCCCGGCCGCGCCCGCACCGTGGACGAGCTCCGCAGCGATCTGGACATCGCCTACAGCATCATCCCCGGCAATCACCGCCTCAATCTTCACGCCATGTACCCCGATACCGATGAAAGACCGGCCCGCAACGAGATCGAGCCGCGCCACTTTCAGGGCTGGGCAGACTGGGCCAAAGAAAACGGCCGCGGTATCGACTTCAACCCCACGCTGTTCTCCCACCCCCTGGCCGAAGACGGCTTCACCCTCGCCTCCTACGACAACGACATCCGCCAGTTCTGGATCCAGCACTGCATCGCCTGCCGCGAAATCGGCAGCTTCTTCGGCAAAGAGCTGAGCACGCCCGCAATGACCAATATCTGGATCCCTGACGGCCTCAAGGACACGCCCAGCGACCGCACAACGCCCCGCCAGCTCCTGAAAGACGCCTTGGACCAGATATTTGAGAAGGAAATCGATCCCAGCCACAACCGTGACGCCATCGAATGTAAACTCTTCGGTCTCGGTTCTGAGAGTTACGTCGTCGGCTCGCACGAATTCTATCTGGGCTACGCCGCACAGAACGGCCAGGCCCTCTGCCTCGACGCCGGCCACTTTCACCCGACCGAGGTCATCTCTGACAAAATATCGGCCTGCCTGCTCTTCGTGTCGGAATTGGTCCTCCACGTAAGCCGCGGCGTACGCTGGGACAGCGACCACGTCGTCACCTTCAGCGACGAACTGCAGGCGATCATGCAGGAAATCGTGCGCGGGGACCATCTCGACCGCGTGCAAATCGGCCTGGACTTCTTCGACGCCAGCATCAACCGCGTGGCCGCCTGGGCAATCGGCACCCGAAATTCGCTGCGAGCCCTCCTGCTGGCCCTGCTGGAACCGAGGGAGACGATGCAGGAGATCGAGCGCAATGCCGATTACACCACCCGCCTGGCACTGATGGAAGAGTTGAAGGCCATGCCGCACGCGGCCGTATGGGACTACCACTGTCTGCAGCAGGATGTACCGGTGGGCATGGCCTTTATGCAGGAGATCCGGCAGTACGAGAAAGATGTGCAGTCGCTGCGGGACTGACAACGCGTGCCATCACGGCGGCTGGCCGTCTCCCCCCAGTCGGGCTAAAACGGAACTGGATGACAAATGACCGAGAAACGCACCACCGTTCTCGCCATCGATATCGGCGCCGAGTCCGGCCGGGTGATGGCAGTGCACTTCGATGGCTCCGGCCTGCAGCTGGAAGAGGTCCATCGCTTTCCCAACTACGCGCTGACCGTCAACGGCGTCCTCCAATGGGACATTCTCCACCTCTGGCGAGAGGTGCAGGCCGGCATTAGCCGCAGCAGGGCCCACACAGCCGGACCCCCCGCCAGCCTCGCCGTCGACACCTGGGGCGTCGACTTCGGCCTCCTCGACCGTAACAACAATCTCATCGGCAACCCCGTCTGCTACCGCGACAGTCGCACCGAGGGAATGCTTGACGCCGTCTTCGCCCGCGTCCCCAAGGCAGAGGTCTTCGCACAGACCGGCATCCAGTTCATGGCCATCAACACCCTCTACCAGATGATGAGCCTCGTAGAGACTCGTTCGCCCCATTTGCAGATCGCAGCCCGCTTCCTCACCGTTCCCGATCTGCTCAACTTCTGGTTGAGCGGCGCCCAGGTGTGCGAATTCAGCAACGCCACCACCACCCAGATGCTCAACCCCTTCACCCGCTCCTGGGCCGGTGAACTTCTCGACGCCCTCGCCATTCCCCTCGCCCTCTTCCCGGAGGTCGTGCAACCGGGAACGCGCCTGGGGACTTACGAAGACATCCCTGTCATCGCACCTGCCTGCCACGACACCGGCAGCGCCGTCGCCGGCGTCCCCGCCCAAACCGGGAACTTCGCCTATATCAGCAGCGGCACCTGGAGTCTTGTCGGCCTCGAAGTGGCGCAGCCCGTCGTCAACGAGGCCGCACTCGCCGTCAACGCTACCAACGAAGGTGGCGTCTACGGCACGTTCCGCCTGCTCAAAAACGTGATGGGCCTATGGCTGTTGCAGCAGTGCCGGTCTAACTGGGAACAGCAAGGGCGGTCCTACTCCTACCCGGAACTGGTCTCGCTGGCGGAGTCAGCCGAACCGCTGAGCTCCTTCGTCGATCCCAACGACGACCGCTTCCTGCCCCCCGGCGACCATCCCGCCCACATCCAGGCCTTCTGCCAGCAGAGCGGCCAGCCCCTCCCACAGAGTGACGCCGACATCGCCCGCTGTGTGTTTGACAGTCTTGCTCTGGCGTACCGAGATGTACTCCGGGAACTCCAGAGCCTGAATGGACGACCGATCGACGTAATTCACGTCGTTGGCGGCGGTTCCCGCAACCAACTCCTCAACCAGCTCACCGCTGACGCCACCGGTATCCCCGTCCTGGCCGGTCCCAGCGAAGCCACCGTAATCGGCAACGCGCTCGTGCAGCTAATTAGCCTCGGCGAGTTGAAGAACCTCGACGAGGGCCGTCAGTTGGTCTCTGGATTAGGAGAATTGGAGCGGTTCGAGCCGGAAGAGGGAGGTGCTTGGCAGGACGTAGAAATGCCAGCCATCCCATAGAGAGAAACTTTACACGGAAGAAATCAAAGAGGTTCGGAAAACGCCAATAGAACTTCGCTCCACACCCGTCCGCGTACAGAGATTCCTACTCTTATTACGCAATACGCAATACGAATTACAGAGTGACCTGCCCAGCAGACAGTGCAAAGGCGGGCTAGGCGCCCTCTCTTTCATACCGCTCTTGACTTTCGCTGTTGGAAAAGTCAATCCCTCTTCTTACCGCGCGAAAACGAGACGCGCAGATGGCTATCCGCCGCGTGCGGCGCGGCCAGACCGTTGTCCATGCGCAGCAACTCGCGCTGGCGGGGCGACAGATCGTCCAGCCAGCCCTCCTGGAAACCGTCGTGGGGATCGACCTGGAAAATCAGCGCGCTCTTGCGGTAGTGGCCGAACAGCGCATGGCGGTCGGTCTGCGTCTGATTGGCTCCGCCACCGTGCCAGCACTGGCCGTTGAATACAAGAACACTGCCCGCCCGCGCAACCAGCTGGTGCACGTGCTTCACGTCCATCCCCTCCGGCGGCCCGGCCATCCCGCTCCGATGTGAGCCGGGCACGATGCGCGTGCCCCCGTTTTCCGACGTGAAGTCGTCCAGCAGCCAGACCGTATTGACCATCACCGGCGAGCCCATATTCAACAGATCGGCGCGGATATCGCTGTGCAGGCCCTGCACCGGGTCCCCTGGCCTGACAATGCGCGCGTTCAGGCTGCCCAGGATGATCTGTTTCCCCAGCACATACTCAATCACTGGCAGCGTGCGCGGATGATCGATCAACGGGTGATAGAGCGGCTCCAATACGGGTAGGTTGCTCACGTGCCCGGCCTGACCCAGAAACCGCTGCTCGCCCCCAAGCTTCGCCGCCCACCCTGCCAGCGAGGCGCGCAGTGCCTCCACCTCCGCCCCACTCAGAACGCCCTCCAACAGCGTGAAGCCGTAAACATCCATCTCCCAAAACGCCTGCTGCAGTGATGCCATCCCGCGGCCTTTCCGATTGTGACAATCTGTTCAGCTATATTCGGTGGATCAACAGATCATGCCGCGCTTGGATTCCAGCCCGTGGGCAATCGGACTGTCCCCAATCCAGCGCTCGTCCACCGGTTCCGAGGCCAGCTGGTAGCGCGTGTCGGTGGAGAGCCGAATCTGGTTCGTCTGGTTGTCCATGCTGGCATGCATCGTGTACATGCTGAAAACCAGCAGATCACCCATCGCGTATTCGGTCGTCAGCCAGCGACTCTTTAATTCGGCTCGCGCGGCGATAGCATCCAGGGAATAGGCGCCGCCATTGGGATTCTGCCACAGCTTCTCCCCCGATTCGATCTCAGCGGCATCCGGATAGTTGGTGCAATAAGCGTCTACGTCCAAAGTCCCGTAGTCTGCCTTGATCTCCTCAAAGCGATGGGAGTTCTCCAGGATCATCAATCCGCCCATCTCGATGGGCATGTCGCCTAGCGGCGTCCAACTCGTGTACAGCCGCTGTGTTCCCCGCCCCATAAAGACAATGTCGTAATGGGGAGGTGTTGCAGTTGTCTCGCCCGGCGGTTTCGAACGGCACCACGTATAGTCGAAATGGCGCACCTCCCCGCCCAGAAACTGTTCGTAGAACGCCATCATCGGCCCGTCATAGAGCAGCTTGAGAAGAGGCGCGTTGTCCTTGGTCAACTCCACCATGAATGCATTCTCAAAGTCGGCGTGGGCAACACCTTCCTCCAGGGGATAATCCGGGTCCAGACAGCCCGCAGCCTCCAGCTTCCTCAGCATCCCGAGCCGGGCCTCCAGGACGAGGCTGCGATCCAGCAGGCCGGGCATGTACAGATAGCCGTCCTGCTCAAACCGCCAGCGCAACTCCTTCATGTCGGAAAGAGCATCGTCCGACGAGCGCAGTGCCCCAAACGCCTCCGGTGACGTATCGAGTAGACCGCCTTGAAAACTGGGCGAAATCGAGAGATCCATCGTTCTTCTGCTCCAATTCAATGTGTGAGTCTTGGTGGACTGGTCGACGGCTCATCCTGTCGCTATGTCCAGGGGTCGACCACGATCTTGGCGGCTTCACCCTGTGCCAGCAGTCCGAATCCCGTCTGCAGCTGGCTCATCGGCAACTGATGGCTGATCAGCAGGTCGATGAGGGGTGACTGCCGGATGACCTTCATCACTTTGGCGTAGTCGCCCATATTGTAAAGCCAGGATCCGACGACGGTCAACCCTTTGCGGATCATGTCGGTACTGATTGTAATTGTAAGCTCATCCCGGCATTCGCCGACAAAAGCCACGCGGCCCCGCCGGCGGGTCGCGTCAATGCATAGCCGCTCTGCTGCGACGCGGCCGGAGCAGTCGACCGCACAATCCACACCTCGGCCCTCTGTCAGGTCGCGGATTCTCCGCAGAATATCCGGGTCGTTGGGATCGAGTACCGCCTCCGCCCCCATCTCCAGCGCCCGGTTGGCCCGCCATGGCGCCGGTTCGACGCCGATCACCCGCGCATTGCGAAAACGCGCGTTGACCACTGCGCCCAGCCCAACCGGCCCCAGCCCGGTGACCAGCACTGTATCCTGCGAGTTGACGCCGATCGCCTCGAACCCGCCAAAGGAGGCGCCGATCCCATCTATCGCCATCGTCGCCTCCGCATAGCTCACGTCGTCGGGCAGCCTCGGCAGCAGCCACGCCGGCTTCAGCGCGTAGTGGGCAAATGTCCCCGCGCCCGCCATCGAACCATGCACTTCAGCGAAATCGTGGCTCTCTTCACAGTAGATATAGTCGCCGCTCATGCAGAGATGACAGCGGCCGCACGAAAACTGGGGCAGTACAACCACACGGTCGCCTACGCTGACCGGCCCCCGCTCAGCCACTTCCACCACCTCTCCCACACCTTCATGACCGATTATCTCCTGACGCTGACCGGCCATCCATAGCTTGTATTCGGTGCACAGCGCCGAGGCACAGACTTTAACGACAGCCCAATCCGCTTTCGCCTGCGGGTCGGGCATTTCGTGAAACGCCACCTTACGTTCACCGGTGATTGCTGCCTGGATCACGGGAAACACTCCTTGTTGGTCCAGTGGCCAGAATGCGTGCGTTCACCCATCACACACGTCGCCTGGCACGACCCTGTCAGAATAAAGTATGGACAGACGGGAGAGGAGGGAGGAATGGCACAATACCTGGCGCACCGGATTCAAAACAACCCCTCCTTCGGGCTGTTATTCCAGGGAACTGCCTCAACGCCACCCGAATAACGTGGTAACAGGGCCTGGACCACCGGGTCCGCCTCTTCGACCCACGCAGTCCACTCAGCGTTTTCAGTAACATGCTCGGCGACAACTGCCTGGACGGCCTCGGGCAGTTCGGCAAATATGGCCCAGTACCAGATAGTGAGTACTGTCCGCCACTGGTCGCTCTGATTTGCGTGTGCCGAATGCAGCAGCCGCGCGTCGCCGATGACCACGTCCCCCGCACGCACAGGGACTTCAACCTCGCCTTCCGCCTTCTGAAATGCAGGGTGGCTCAAGTCCTTGGCGCGGCCCACTTCGTCGCTGTCATGCGCCCTGCGATCCATATCGTGCAGCGCGTGCCGCTTCAGATGGGAGCCCGGAATCAGGCGAAGGCAACCGTTCTGCGGGCTGGTGTCGACCAGATAGTACATCAGAAAATACTGCTGCGGCTGGTTGGTGTAGCTGATTGGATGCTCCCACAGTACGCCATCCTGATGCCAGTAGAGCGGAGGGCTGTGCGGCGGCTTGCTGATCACAAATCCGCTCCAGACTTTGGGTTCGTCAAAGCCCAGCTGAGCCAGCGCCCCCAACGCGCCCGGATGGGCAATAAGCTCGGGAAAGGCCGGGTGCGGAAACTTCCAATAGGGTATGATGCAGCCCTGCGACCGGCGTTGTTCAAAATGCTCCTCATCCTCCTGCGCGATCGTCCATTCACTCATGGCATTCAGCTTGGCCACCATCTCCGGTTCCAACACATTCTCGAAGACACAGAAGCCGTCGCGCATGAGTTGGTTCCGCTTTTCGACTGCCGTGACGGGCATGGGTGAACCTCCATACTTTCCAATTGCGGATGTCGGCTCAAGTTACTATCGGGAACAGGGAGAACAGATCTGCGGTTGTTCTACAATTGCGCTGAGTTTGGGCAGAGATTGCGCGGGCGAAGTGGGGCTATACTACGACGTCGGCTGCTCCTCATCCGGCCTGCGCACCGGGCGCCGTGCCATCGCGCGCGGCTCCACCTGGCTGTAGATGCGACGGATCGCCCGTTTCCACATTGAGCGCGCCGCCGCCGCCTGATAGGTTGCCTGCCGCTGCGTATTCGTCCACCAGGTCGACTCCGGCTTCTCCACCGGTACGCTCCACTTGACGGCGCATGCCCCCCAGGTCAGACCCGCGCCAAAACCGACAAACACAAGATTATCCCCCGGCGCCACCTTCCCCTCCTCAATCGCTTCGCATAGCGCAATGGGGATGCTGGCTGTGCTCGTGTTGCCGTATTTGTGAACGTTTACGTAGACCTTGTCTTCCGGAATCTTCAACTGCCGCAGCACGCTGTGCTGAATGATGCGCTTGTTTGCCTGGTGGGGTACCACCAAATCAACTTCGCTGACCGGAACTCCGGCCTTGTCCAACACCCGTCGCGTAGCGTCCGCCATGATCCGGGTCGCAAAGCGGAAGACGGCCCGCCCGTCCATCTGGATGTAATGCGAGCCGCTGCTCACCGTCTCCAGGCTGGCCGGAGCCGCACTCCCGCCCGCCGGAATCGTCAACAACTCCGCCCCCGACCCGTCGCTGCCGAGCACCGAAGCCGTGACACCGCCCGGCACGTCGCTGGCGGCCAGCAACACCGCCCCCGCACCGTCACCAAAGAGAACGCACGTCGTCCGGTCGGTCCAATCCACCCACCGGCTCAGCGTTTCGGAGCCGACCACCAGCACATACTCGACGTCCCCGGCCAGTATCTGCCCGCGCGCGATGCTGAGAGCATACACAAAGCCGGAACAGGCAGCGCTCAGATCAAATGCGCCGGCATTGATGAGGCCTAAATTGTCCTGGATAATACTCGCCGTGGCGGGGAAAAAATGCTCCGGCGAACTGGTCGCACAGATGACCAGGTCCACCTTGGCCGGATGGAGGTCGGCCACTTCCAGCGCCTTCCGCGCCGCCTGCGTCCCCAGAGAAGCAGTCGTCTCCTGGGGCGAGGCCGCGACCCTTCGTTCCTGAATGCCTGTGCGCGTCCGAATCCATTCGTCCTGGGTATCGACGACCTGTTCCAGATCCTGGTTTGTGACCACCCGATCGGGAACCTCATAACCCCAGCCGATAATTTGGGCATAACAGGGCGGCTGCACCTTGTCCAGCATCGCCTGCTCCGCCTCTGCCGCCGGAAAGTGCCCGTTCAAATGCGCCGCTGCGTAGTCGCTCCCGGTCCCGTTTTCCTCGTGCCCTTGTGCTGTCATACACCATTCTCCTCAAACCGCCGCAGCATCAGACATGAGTTGTGGCCGCCGAAACCGAAACTATTACTCATTGTCACTGCGACGTCCGCCTGCACAGACCGCAACGGCGTGTAGTTCAGATCACAAGATGGATCGGGGTTGTCCAGATTGATGGTTGGCGGAATGACGCCCTCTTTGATCGTCTTGAGGCAGACAATCGCCTCGATCGCGCCTGCCGCTCCCAACAGGTGCCCAAGCATCGACTTCGTGCTGCTGATGTTCACGTTGTACGCGTGCTCGCCTAACGCCCGCTTGATCGCCTTTGTTTCACCAGGGTCGTTGAGTTCCGTGCTCGTTCCATGCGCGTTGACGTAATTCACATCGGACCGCTTCACCCCGTAGCTCTCCGCTTTCCGCAGCGCCATATTCATCGCATCTTCCGCGCCCTGGCCGTCGAAATGGGGCGCGGCCATATGATACGCGTCGGCGCTGTTGCCGTAGCCGATTACCTCTGCATAGATCTGGGCATCGCGGGCCAGCGCATGCTCGAGCGACTCCAGTATCAGAATCGCGCTCCCCTCGCTCATCACAAAGCCATCACGGTCGCTGTCGAACGGACGGCAGGCCGCCGACGGTTCTTCGTTGCGCTGGCTCATCGCGCCCATGATGTCGAAGCCGGCCATGATGATCGGTAGCAGCGCCGCCTCCGAGCCCCCCGTGACCATCACCTGCGCATCCCCGCGCCGGATCAACTCAAATGCCTCACCCGTAGCCGCAGTACCGCTGGCGCAGGCATTGACCACCGAAAAATTGGGACCGCGCAGATTGTAGAGAATCGCTATCTTCCCGGCCGCACTGTCCACCAGCATATTCGGAATCAGAAACGGGCTCACCTTGCGCAAGCCGCGCTTCTCCGTCAGCCTGAAATTGTCAAGCAAGGAGGTGAGGCCGCCTGTCCCGCTGGCGATCAGCACGCCTATATCGGTTGGCGTCTCTTTGCTCGGGTCGAGCCCACTGTCGGCGAACGCCTGCTCCGTTGCCACCAAAGCATACTGAATATACGGATCAAGCCGGCGGGCCTCCTTCCGATCCATATAGTTCTTGGCTTCGAAGCCCTTCAGCTCGCCTGCAAAGCGCGTGTTCAGCTCGCTCGTGTCGAATTTGGTGACCGTATCAATGCCTGACCGGCCTGCCAGCAGGGCATCCCACGTATCTTCAACCGTCAAACCCAGGGGAGTCACCGCACCGATGCCGGTGATCACGACCCGCCGCGGCTGGCCATTGCTACTGTACATGCGCGTCAATTCCATGTGGCCCTGTCGGCTTGGGCAAACAGCCTTCATCTGCTCTCGTCGTCAGGCCACCTTTTGAAAATACAATCGAATCTGTCTGTATACTCTACTATAACACATTTACGAGACAATCGTTGCGTTTCATCCATTTACATGAAAAAGAGTCGATCCTGGTGTGGAACTGTCTGTTTCCGACTGTCGACGGTACGGGTGCATCCCAATTTTGGGGTGAACTATCCCATTCCTCAGGCAGCAACGGACCCATGCCCAGTCCGCTTTCGACCCTGAAGTGGGTGAAGCGCCTCCTCTGACCACTGACCACTGCAGTTCTGGGCGGTCGGGCCTAGTCGGCCCTCCCTT
>VXOE01000328.1 GCA_009840225.1 Caldilineaceae bacterium SB0662_bin_25
ACTCCCGATCACACCCCCGCCCGCCCAGATCACCGGCCGTCGCGCCTTTCGCAGCAACCGCACCGCCTGCTCCACCTGTTCTGGGTCCGGCGCCGCCCGCTCCACGTCAGCCGGCGCTGGAATCGTCACGTCGTCGCTTTCGTCCAGCGTATCGCAAGGAATCTCCACCGCCACCGGTCGCGGCCGCCCGCTCTGCATCTGCGCAAACGCCTCCCGCAATACACCGGGAATCTCCGCCACCGTATCTGCCCGCGCCCGCCATTTCGTTACCGGCGCGAAACTCCCCAACTGGTCCTCGCACTCATGAAGATAGCCCTTACCGAGCCCGATTCCTTCAACCGGAATCTGGCTGGCAATGCACAGAACCGGCGAAGAGTCGCTGTAGGCCGTTCCCAGCGACGCCAGCGTATTCAGAGCAGCCGGCCCCGTTGTACTCAGGCAGACACCAACCTCGCCGCTGGCCCGCGCGTAGCCGTCGGCCATAAACGCCGCCCCCTGTTCATGGCGGGCAAGAATGTGCCGGATGCCGCCCATCTCCCGCAGCGCGTCGTATATGCCCAGATTATGCGTCCCCGGAATGCCGAATACAGTGTCGACACCGTGCGCCTCCAGAGACCGGACGACGGCTTCACCACCGGTCATGCCCATCGATCAGTAACTCCCTTGAATTGTAGACAGAGGGTTGTACACCCAAGCGTGTGATGTTAGTCCGACGGCGTCGCGACAAACAGTCGTCCATTGCAGTCACTGACCACTGCTGTTACGCCTTCAGGCCCGTCATCGCAATGCCGCGGATGAAGTAACGCGAGGCAAAGCTGTATATCACCATGACCGGAACAACCGTCAGCATAGAACCGGCCGCCCACATCTCGTAACGCGTCCACCACAAATTGCGTAGGCCGGCCAGCACCAGCGGTAGCGTCTGGTTATCCTGGCTGTTCAGGACGATGAGCGGCCACAGAAAACTGTCCCAGTTGAAGAGGTAGACAAAGACGGCCAGCGCCGACATCGGTGACAACGACATCGGCAGCACTAGAGTGAAAAAGATACGCCATTCGGACGCGCCGTCAATGCGGGCCGCATCGATCAGTTCGAACGGGATGCTTTCCATGAACTGGCGCATCAGGAAGATACCGAATGCCGTATAAAAGCCGGTTATGATGATGCCGCCCAAATGGTCGGCCAGGCCGAAACTGTTCGCAATCGTGATATACAATGGAACCATGATCACCGCAAAGGGCACCATCATCGTCGACAAGATGATGGTGAAAAGTACCTCCTTGCCCACAAAACGATACTTGGAAAAGATGTACCCCATCACCGACGACGTAAAAACGGAAACCACCGTCACCGACACCGCCGAAACGATGCTGTTGCGAAAAGCGGCTACAAAATTCACCCTGCCTAATATCTCTTCATAGTTGCGCAGCGTCCACGTCTCGGGCAGCAGCGCCCTTGATTCCACAAGCTCTTTGAACGGCTTGAGCGAAGCAAAGATCATCCAGATAAAGGGGAAGATGGCTACCACGACCATCCCAATCAGGAAAATCTGTATGAGACCTTGTGATATCAAAATTCGCCTCGGCAGCCGGCGTCGCGCAGGTCTTGCCTCACTTATAACTGCCATTACCGTCTCTCCTCCAATGTTAGGTCGCCGATTTCCTTCGCCAGGGCTCGTTCCAAATTCATGTCACGTGCCGGGGACCGCTAGTACGACCACGACGGGCGGATCAACTTTATCTGCAAAATGCTGATCGCCAGAATGAACGCGAACTGCAGCAGGGACGCGGCCGTGGCCGTGCCGAAGCGGATGTCCAGGAAGGCTTCCTGGTAGATCAACATATTGTACAGGTAAGTAGAGTTACCCGGCCCCCCCTCCGAGCCAAACAAGACGGTGGGAAGCGTAAACTCCTGCAAGGAGCCGATCGCCAGTAGTACGGTGATTAGCAGGATCGTATGCCCCATCAGGGGCATGGTAATGCGCCAGAACTGCTGCCACGGATTCGTCCCGTCAACCAGGGCAGCGTCGTACAGTTCCGACGGGATGTTCATCATGCCCGCCGTGAGAATGACAACGTAAAAGCCAAGCCCTTTCCAGGTGGCAATAATAACTGCGGTTGGAAGTGCCGATGAGGAGCTGGAAAGCCACTGTAGTTCGGGCAACCCTACCCCGCTTAACAGCTTGTTCAGTTGCCCTACCTCTGGGTCCATCAACATCTTGAACAACAGGGAAACTGCCACCAACGAGACAACAACAGGAACGAAGATCAGCGCCTGATATACGTTTCTCCCCCGCCTTACCTTGGACAAGAAGACTGCGATGAGCATAGCCAGAGGCAGATGAAATATGAACGAATAAACGGCCCACAAGATCGTATTCTTCACCGAAACCAAAAATAGGGGATGCTGAGAAATCTTGAGAAAGTTACCTATACCCACAAATGGGCTATTGGTAGGATCAAGCAGCTTATACGCCACCGTCGACATGCGGAACGCCTGAATGATCGGCCAGAAGCTGAAGATCCAATACCAGATTAGCAACGGTACGATCATCGTGAAGCCAAACCAGAACTGCGGCTTACGCAGTGTCTTCTTGACAACGAACCATACACCCATCGTTTCGGCCCGGCCCGAGGCTCCGCTCCCGCCTGCAATTGATGTCATTTTCAGGTTCCGTTTTCAGTAATGGATGAGCGTCTTTACAGCCTTCCCGGACCCACCTAATCTACCGCTTCAACGAGCAGCAACTCTGAAGTCAAGGCCGCCTCCAGTCGTGACGTGATGCCAGTCCGCGTGAGCGCAATTCCGTCGACTTCGCAGCTTTCTGAGCTGTTGTCAAAGGTGACCCGGTACCGCCTCCCTGGATCAATCCCCCTGAATCGCAGCAAGTACTCTGGTTCGGCCGGATCACCCAGTCGAAACAGTCCCGCAACGGCTCGCGTTCGGTCCCGCGATGCCAGTTCCAGTATCCCCCAGCCCCTCGGCTCGAATCCCCTGACCACCGGCGTATGATGATATATCCGGCTGGTAGGATGGATCGGGCGAACGAACTCCTTGTAAATCCGCACGGCATTGCGGATGCGCGCCTGCTGGACCGCGTTGGGAGCGGCGTCCTTGAGGTGAAACCAGTTTAGCGATGGATGCACGAACAGCTGCAGCCGGAACTGAAAATCCAGTTCAGCCGTCCGCTGCCCCGACTGGCCCATGCCCGCTAGCCGGTCCACCCGCTCCGGCGGCAACGCCATCGACATCCCGTTCGTAATCGAAAACGCCCTCGGCGCTATCTGCCAGTCGGTCACCCACGTATGGTCAAAATAGCGGACCATGCCCACATCGGTCCGGGCGCCGCCGCTGGCGCAATTCTGAAAGATCACATGCTTGTGACGCGTAGAAAGCCGTGCGTAAATGCCGTAGACTGCCTCGTAATAGCGCCAGTAGGCGTTCTCAACATACCCTGACTGCTCGCTGTATGCCCCCGCGCCAATATTGCCGACGTTGTAGTCCAGCCGGAAAAGGTCCAGCTCGTGCTCCACGATCAGACGGTCGATCTCACTCTCCATCCATTCGGCCACTTCAGGCCTGGTGAGATCGATCATCCCTCCCAGCCCGCCCTCGCCACCATACGGCCGGGCCAGCCACTCAGGACGCTCCTTGGCGATTCTGCTTTTCGGCCCGACCCGCTCCCCGTCCATCCACAGGCCGAACTTCATACCCTTGCCGTGCACATAGTCCCGAAACGGCTTCAGGCCCCCCGGAAAACGCTCCAGGCTAACCTGCCAGTCGCCCACCGTCGCATGCCAGCTGCCGTGGGGCGGCGTATACCAACTCGCATCGATCAGAAACACCTCGGCGCCCGCATCGGCGCAGGCGTCGATCTCGGAAAAAATCAGCTCTGGGGTAAGCTCCTGCTCCGGCCCGATGCCGCTCACGACCAGCCCCGCATGATCGGGATTCTGCGGCGGGATGACGCTCGTCCGCAAATGGTCGTGCAGCGCCTGGATGCTGTCGTTGAAATTGCCGATTACGACGCCCAGGTGCATCTCCGGCGTGGTAACCGTCTCCCCAGGCGCGATGACGCGCAGCGGCGCCGGTCCGTCCGGGCCGGCGCGAAACCAGAGCCGCGACCCCTCCCGGCTGTCCCCGTCATCCACGTCGAACTCGAAAGCGTACCCGCCCGACCAGGCTAGCGTGCCCACGAACTGCTCACCGCCCTGGTGATTGCGCACAACAAAGAAAGGATGTCTGTGGCGGCCCCGCCTGTAACGGCCGTCAATCCGGTAGCCCGCCCGCGGCAGCACACGCCAGCCGAAGTCGCCCTCATTGCCCCAGTGCGTGTCGATGAAGTAACCCACCGAGTAGGGAGATGCCTCGTCATCGATGTCATACTTACACGTCTGCAGCACGCCGCTCCACGGGAAAGCCGCCGATAGCGCTGCCGGCTGCCCGGAGCAGTTCTCGATTTCCAGCCAGCGCGTCAGGATCGGCGTCCCGTCCAGCAGAGTATGAACGCGCACGACCAACGGGCGCACCGTGTGCCGCAGTTCCAATACCGCCTTCAACCCATTCTCTTCGTCAGTCTGGGAAAATCCGCTCCATTCCCAGTGCGACCGCAGAAGCTGCCCATCCACCTCCACCCAGAACGCTTGGGGGGCCGGATGCGAACCCGCGTCAAACCGTTCCGGTTCAGGATTCGTGTAACCCGAACCGTTCCAACCCCGCCCCACAAACTGTCCCCGGCTCAGTGATTCCTGGTAAGCCGCCAGTCCCGACCGGTAAGAGATCGTCGGATCCGGGTCGTTGGAAAGAAAGATATCGGTGAAGGGCTCGCTCATGTCCTAACTCACATTTGAGACGCGTTTCGACTTTATGGAGTGGCAAAAGGAGTGAGACGCGAGAGCCGAGGGCCCGCCGCCCCCATCCTCTCACTCCTCACTCCTCTCCACTCTCTCCTCGATTCTACGGTTCTACTCCCAGCTCGCGAACGTCGCTGACCCATTCCTGGTACTGCGCTTCGCACCGGGACTGGATCATCTCCACCGCCTCTTCGCTGCTGATATTGCCTTGTCGTACCTCCGAGCATCCTTCGCCGATCGCCGCGCCAATCTCACCGATCGAGCCGAAACCGACACCCTCGAAAGTTGTCTGCGGCAACAGATACTCCTGCAGAACCTTCGTCAGTTGCACCAGCGGCCCATCCGGATCATTGTCCACGAAGTGGTCGTAGCTGCCGACTAGGCCCTTCCAGGCAGTATTCGGCTGTCCGCCGTAAATCATGGCATATGACGTCTGCCCTTCGTCCGTTACCAGCATGCGCAGGAACTCGATCGCCATATCCGGATTCTTCGCCTGCTTCAGCGAAATGAACCCCCAACCGCCTTCACCGCAGAAGATCGGCGGTTCGCCTTCATGTATCATCGGCGCGCCCGCCATGCGATACGTGTAGCCCAGGTCCCAGGCAATCGGCATCGAAGGCGTGCCGTTCCCGCGCGCCAGCGCCACCTTGCCGGCCAGCGCAGCGTCGACATGGTTCTGGTCCAACTGCGTCTCAATGCCCAATTCCACCGGACCCTCAACAAACAGCCGCATCGCCTCCACACCCTCTTCAGTATTGATGTTGAACTGCTTGTTCTCGAGATCCCACCAGTCCATGCCCTTGGGGTCCAGCAGCGTGCGCAGAATGCCGAGATAGCTCATGTCATCCCAGCCCTGGCTGCTCAGGCCCCACTTGGTTACTTTGCCGTCCTCTTCGACCTGCAAAGCCTTCCCCAGCTCCCACATGCTCTCGTAGCTCTCGAAGTAGACCTCACCGTTCAAAGGCGGATACTGGTCCTCCAGCCCCAACGCTATCACATCCTCACTGGGAACGTTGACCATGTTGCCCACGCCGTTACACTCGGTCGGCACGCCCCAGATCTCGCCCTGCCACATGTAGGCGCCAATCGCGTCGCCCACAAAGTCCTCATCAGGGTCCACATCCATGTGGTTGTAGACCTGCTCCGTGCACGGGACAAGAGCCTGGTGCAGATGCAGGCTAGTCAACTGTTCACCCATAATGCAGGCCACGTCCGGCTGCGTTCCTGCCGCCAACGCGGCAATCACCTTAGGTGGGATCGGCCAGGCCTGCGGCTGTACCTCAAACGTCCCCCCGCCCTGCGACGCGAACAGGTCAGAAAGTCGCTGGTACGCCTCGACGTGCGGGTCGTACTGCAAGCCCCACATGACGCCCTCACGTTGCTCCCTGGGCACTGCTGCCCCGCCGCCTGCCATTTCCGTGCCCGGCGCAACGCAAGCCGCCAGGAGACTGGCTCCCGCCGCCCCCACCGAGACTTTCAGAAAATCTCTTCGACTGTGCATCTCTCCCTCCTTTATCAAGGGTCATTGGCCAGATGAGATAGGAACACTCACAGAGCGATCACATTTGGAGCGGAGAGCAGAAAGTGTTTTCTCTTCTCTCCACTCTCCGCTCACTTCTCGACATGCGGAGTGGAGAGCAAGAGGCGTTCTCTCTCTCCTCTCCACTCTCTCCTCACCCTTACGGTTCCAAGCCCAGTTCGCGCACGTCGCTCACATACTCTTCGTACTGAGCCTCGCAACGAGTCTGGATCAACTCCACAGCTTCCTCGCTGCCGATGTTCCCCTGCCGCACCTCTGACGCGCCCTCCGTGATCGCGGAACCGATTTCGGCAATCGAGCCGAATCCCACGCCCTCGAAAGTCGTCAGTGGCTGCAGATGCTCCTGCAGAATCTTCGCCATACCCACCTGGGGACCGTCAGGATCTGGGTGGGTGAAGTGATCGTAAACGCCGACCAAATCCTTCCAGGATGTATGGACTGCGCCGCCGTAGATCTTCGCGTATTCAAGCTGCCCTTCATGCGTCACCAACATGCGCAGGAACTCAATTGCCATGTCGGGGTTATGCGACTGCTTCAGCGAAATGAAGCCCCATCCGCCCTCTCCGGCGAACAGCGGCAATTCACCCTCAAACACCATCGGCGCACCGCACATAACGTACGTGTAGCCCAGCTCCCAGGACATCGGCAGCGATGGCGTACCGTTGCCCCGTGCGAGAGCAACCTTGCCGGCCAGGGCCGCGTCAACGTGCGACTGGTCCAGCTGCGTCTCGATACCCATCTCCACCGGCGTCTCAACGTAGAGCCGCATCGCCTCGACGCCCTCTTCCGTATTGATATTGAACTGCTTATTCTCCAGGTCCCACCAGTCCATGCCCTTCTTGTCAAGCAGCGTCCGCAGGATGCCGAGATAGCTCATGTCGTCCCAGCCCTGGCTGCTCAGGCCCCACTTCACGACCTTGCCGTCCTCTTCCACCTGCAACGCCTGCGCCAGCTCCCACATGCTCGGATAGCTCTCAAAGAAGACCTCCCCGTTCAGCGGCGGGTACTGGTCCTCCAACCCAAGCGCAATCACGTCCTCGCTGGGAACGTTCACCATGTTGCCGACGCCGTTGGCCTCGGTCGGTACGCCCCAAATCTCGCCCTGCCACGTGTACGCGCCGATCGCGTCACCCACAAAGGATTCGTCAGGGTCCACCCCCATGTGGTTGTAGACCTGCTCCGTGCAGGGCACAAGCGCCTGGTGCAGATGCAAGCTCGTCAGCTGTTCGCCCATAATGCAGGCTACGTCCGGCTGCGTACCTGCCGCCAGCGCGGCAATCACCTTGGGCGGAATCGGCCACGCCTGCGGCTGTACTTCGAACGTCCCCCCGCCCTGCGACTCGAACAGATCGGCAAGTCGCTGGTACGCTTCCACGTGGGGGTCATACTGCAATCCCCACAGCACGCCCTGCCGCTGATCATTGGGTATCGCAGCACCTCCGTCCGCAGGCGCCATTGGCGGCGCGCATGCCGCCAGCAGGCCAACGCCCGCCGCGCCCGCTGTAGTCCTCAATACTTCTCTGCGACTGTACAACTTTCTGGACATCTTGTCCCTCCTGAAAGAAAGTGGGTTTGAACACAGTTGATGCGTTCGTTTGAGGAGATACCTATCGCAATTGCGGCCATGTACAGTGCAGCCATGTTACTGGTATGGCTGCAACCGCATCGGCCGCGAATGGAACTGTTTTCGAATGCGCTGCAGTTTGGCCCGAGAGGCATTCGATGACTCGCAGGCAGTTTTCGATTCAGAACGGTGACCAGTGGTTGAGGCCTATAAGAGATTCTACAGCCGGCTCGATTTACGGCTGTCCTCATTCGGGTTTAGTTGAAGTGGAACCGAGCATGGAAGGCTGAATCGTGAATTGACGGGTCCGGCGGATGTACTATACAATCGTTCCTGATTGTCGCCAACTGCCAAAAAATTTCGTTACATCGACCCCAGAATGGCGGCGCCGCTATCTTATCACCGTCGTCAGCAATATCACAACAGCAAGAAATCTGGTCGGTTGCCGTCGGGGGCGTTGCCCTTGCCCTTCTGATCCACCAACTGGCCCAGTATCGCCAAATGTAACCGGTGACATCTCGGGGCGTGGGAGGCGACCTATTGCTGACACGAAAAAAAACCAGGAGGGAATCCATGGTTCGGAAAACGACTTGGAGATGGATGACGTTAGTCCTTGTACTGGCTCTGGTCCTTTCAGGCTGCCAACCGGTACAACCGGCCGCCTCTGGCGACGACGCCGCAATGGCAGGCGAAGAAGTGGTAATTGCCGTCGGCATCGAACCGGTCAGCCTGGACGCTTGGCGCTCATTTGCCGGCACCGGCGGACCCGGCTTCCGCAACGCCATCGAGCAGCTGATCAACCGCGATTTCACAACCGGTGAGTTCGTCCCCATCCTGGCAACCTCCTGGGAGCGGCAGAACGACACCACCATTCGCTTCACGCTCCGCGAGGGCGTGACCTTCCACGATGGTTCGCCCTTTAACGCTGAAGCCGCCGCCGCCAGCATCAACCACACCTTCGACGCCGACAACGCCTTTGACCTGCTTGACTTCTTGGGCACGATGAGCGCCGAAGCCGTTGACGAATACACCCTCGATATTTCAACCCCGGAACCCGACCCTATCCTGCTCGGCAAGGTCGAGTGGGTAGGAATCTCCTCAGCCAAGCAACTGGCCGAAGATCCCGACTCCTACCATACCGAACTCATCGGCACTGGCCCCTACAAGTATGTCGAGTGGCGCAAGGGCGAGTCGATCACCTACGAGGCCAACCCTGACTGGTGGGGCCTGTCCCATCCGGACGACGCCCGCGGCGCACAGACCTTCAAGAACATTACTGTCAGATTCCTGCAGGAAGACCAGGTACGGGTCGCCGCTGTGCAGGCCGGAGAGGTCGATCTGGCAGCGTTTATCACGCCCGAACAGTGCCAGCTGCTCGACGAAGAGGCTGACGCCAGCTGCGTGTCCGCCCCCAGCGTCGAGACGATCTTTATCCGCATGGACACCAATAGCCCGCTATTGTCCGACCAGCGCGTTCGCCTCGCCTTCCAATTGGCCATCGACAAAGAAGCCATCGTCGATAGCATCCTCGGCGGGGCGGCCACCGTCGCCAGCCAGATAGTCAACTCCTCCGCCACTGGCCACGACCCCAGTCTGGAGCCGTATCCCTACGATCCCGACCAGGCACGTGAACTCCTGGCCGCCGCGGCCGCAGACGGCGTACCTGTCGATATGGAGATCACGCTCGGCGCCCGCCATGCCGTCTTCCCCAGAATCGACGAGGTCATTCAGGCCGTTGCCTCCATGCTCACCGATGTCGGCTTCAGCGTGACCACCACCTTCTACGATCCCGAAGGCTTCGGCCAGGTGATGCTGATCAACATCAAGGACGTTCCCGAAGATCGGAACTTCGTCGCCATCCATCTGCATGGCAACGAGATCATGGACTACGCCTCCTCCTACCGCTTCTATTACTCCTGCGAGGGCATCCTCTCCGTCTACTGTAACGAGGAAGCTGACGCCGTCTGGACGAAGGCGCTTCCCCTCACGGGTGATGAGCGTGAAATGACGCTGCAGGAGCTCAGTCGGATCGTGCACGAGGACGTCGCCATAGGTTACATAGGCCACCTAGATCTCGCTTACGGCCTCGGCGGCCGGATCGAATGGGCGCCCCAGCTTGATCACCGCATCCTCGTCAAGGAGATGACCCTGAAGTAAGTCGATTCAGATCTAAGGTCATCTGCTGTATGTGACAAGAGCGGCTTCTGCCGCTACAATGTCCGCACCCATTGACCGCGGCGCTGCCGCCAGCGTCGCGGTCGGTTTTCGCAACCGTCCAATTCGCGCCCCGTGAAACTGTTATCCGGGACGTAAATTGTACATGCGCTTACGCGCTAAACTGACGGTGCCGGATATAGTGGAGACTGACGATGAAGGAAAGCGGCCGGACAGGGATCATTTTAGCAGGCATGATCGGAGGCGCGCTGCTGGGCGGCGTCTTTGCCTGGCTATCCAGCGCGCGGTCAAACGAAGACGGCGAGACAGCACTCGAAACCATCGGCCCCGCCGAATACTTCCAGCTCGGTATCGGCGTTCTCACCCTGGCCCGGCAGTTTCAGTCTCTGCTCCAGCGAAAATTGTGATTTTCGCTGCCGTATTGTAGTTTGTACGCAGAATCGAACTCTAAAGGGAAATTGCGTTGACCTTCAAAGGTAGACTCGGCAGCAGCAGCAGACCAGTACGAATCGCAATCATCGGAGCCGGCCCCTCCGGATTCTACGCCGCCGGCGCTCTGCTGCAGCAAAAGGATAACCACGTCTCGATCGACCTTTTCGACCGTCTGCCCACCCCCTACGGGCTGGTCCGTTACGGCGTCGCCCCCGACCACCAGAAGATCAAGTCCGTCACCCGCATCTATGAGCGCACGATGAAGGACAGCCGCGTCCGCTACTTCGGCAACGTGGACCTGGGCGCCGATCTCTCGCACGCAGACCTCAAGTCGCACTATGACCAGATCGTCTACGCGGTCGGAGCCCAGTCCGATAAAAGGCTCGGCATCCTTGGCGAAGACCTGGAAGGCAGCTTCTCCGCCACTGAGTTTGTGGCTTGGTACAACGGCCATCCCGACTTCCGTCACTTTGATTTCGATCTGAGCGTCGAAAGTGTCGCTGTCATCGGCGTCGGCAATGTGGCCATGGATGTAACCCGCATCCTCGCCAAATCGGTCTCCGAACTGGAAACAACCGACATTACCGACTACGCCCTCGAGGAACTGCGCGATAGCAACGTCAAGCGCATTCACATCTTCGCCCGCCGCGGGCCGGTACAAGCCAAGTTCACAAACCCAGAGATCAAGGAGCTGGGCGAACTGGAAATCGCTGACGTGATCGTCAATCCGGCCGACCTTGTTCTCGACCAAGCCAGCCAGGCCGAAATGGAAGGTGATCGCACCGCCCGCCGCAACCTCGAAACGCTTCAGGAGCTGGCCGAGCGCGGCGCCACCGGCAAGCCCAAACAGATCATCTTCCACTTCTTGCGCTCACCAACCGAAATCACTGGTGATGCCGGCACAGTTAGCGCCATCACCACCGAGAAAAACGCGCTCCAAGCTACCGAAACGGGCTACGTTGCCTGCCGCGGCATCGGCACGTTCACAGAATATGATGTCGGGCTGGTGTTTCGCTCCATCGGCTACCGCGGCGTCCCGATTCCAGGCGTACCCTTCTATGATCGCTGGGGTATCATTCCCAACGAAAAGGGGCGCGTGACGGCCGAACACGGCGGCCCGGTCGTCCCCGGCGAATACACCGTCGGCTGGGCCAAACGCGGTCCCACCGGCGTCATCGGCACCAACAAGCCCGACGCCGTCGAAACGGTGAAACTGATGATGGAAGATGTGACAAACGCCGCCGAACTGCTACCCGGCGCCACTGCCGCGGCCAACAGTTCCGGCCCGCACACCGACGGGCACGGCCGGCCGGATGACATCATTCCTCTCCTGAAGCAAAAGGGGGTGGACTTCGTTTCCTTTGCCGACTGGCAGATCCTGGAACAGATTGAGAACCAACGGGGAGAACTGCGGGGGCAACCGCGGGTGAAAATCACCGACGTCGAAGAGATGCTTCGCTTGATTCAGTCCGCCAAGGAAGAGCCGGTTCTCCCATAGCGTTCAACTCGGGGCGCTATCAAGCCTCTGGCCGGCAACCCGAAATTGGCAAAGTCAAGGCTCAGCCGGTCTACCTGCGGTCGTCTTCAGCCCTTGGCTCGAGAAGAGCATCCATCTCCTGCGTCTCCTCTTCACTTTCACCGTCCTCGGCCTGACCCTCATCTGGCTGACCGGCGGCTACAGTTTGCGTATCTTCGCTCTGAGCTTTCACACCTTCTGCAGCGCCCGCCTCTGGCGTAGCTAACGCCTGCGACTCAATCGCCTCTGACGATTCGTCCAATTCCCAATCATATGTCTCGGGGGTCAAACTGACCGGAACATGCGCAGGCAAGGATTCTTTGATCTCTGTATCTGACGCATCTCCCCAGTAGGAAGTGACCGACGCAAGTACAGGCAGATCATCCAGACTGAGTATTGACTTTGTCCTCTTTGGCACTGTCACCCTCTCTTCCATCACCATGGGCCGTTCTTTGGTCTCAGGTTCCTGTACTTCTGGCGCTGCCAGAAGTGCCTCGGGCCCTTCGGGCAACTGGTTCATCTTTCGATAGAGCTGCGCCAGCGCCGGGCCGACCGCATCCAGGGGAAGTTGGCTCCTCACCGGCGTGTCCGATGTCTCCCACAGCTCGGCCAGCTCCTCGAAGTCCCATAGTGCCGACAGCACGCTCTCGCTGCGAAAGTTCGACGACTCTACCAGGATTCCGCTTGCTCGCGGTGTAAGCTCCTGCGGCGCCATCACCGACGATCGACCCACAAATGGGTCTCGCTGACGGCGGCTGAACTCATTGTGGCCGACCAGAAAGCTGATGGCCGCGAACAACTGGTTGTCCTGCATTCGCGCTAGCATCCCGGCCCGCAACTTCTCATACAACACTCGCTCTGTAGCCGCGCCCTGGCCGATCAACAACTCCGCGCCCTGGTATGCCAGCAGCCGCCCCACCTCCGGGTACAGCAGGTCGCCGCCCAGCATCAACCCTATCCTGCCGACCGGTGTCTGAATTACGTTCCATTCGTGGCCCGGCTGGGCCAGGTCCTCGTCCTCAGGATGCAGCACTCGCTTGGCTTGGTACCCTAAACGCTCACCGCTGGGGCCGTATACTACAGTTAGGTTCCGCAACACACCGTCCAGCGGGTCCGGCAAATATGCGCTCGGCGCCACCAACGTCACGTCAAACTCCTGCGCCAGCCCCCCGAAGACCTCGTCGTACGCCTCCCAAACCCTCTCCGGCTGTGTCGTCAACAGCGCGCCCGCCATCTGGCGGAAATCGGTGTTTAGCCACCCAGCCAGCGCACCGGAAAAGCCGCCGCTGAACTTCTGCCACAGGCTTGACTGCCGCCGCCGCGCCAGATCCGACCGCTTCAACAGGTTCGCCTGGAATCCGCTCAAAAGAGGCGGGATCACCATTACCCCGGCCAGTTCCGGAAAAACCACCAGCCGCGCTCGTTTATTCTCCGCTGCCCGCAAAAACCTGCGCAGATCTTCCCTGTACTCCTCCAGCGTCTGGGGCAACCGCATCTTCTGTTGGATACACGCGACGATTAGAGTCTTCATTTGAGGCAGTCTGGCCGTACCCAAGTCTCGGCGCCTGTCCGAATCGCAGCAAACTACCGCCAATTCAGACAACGTCATCCAATTCGCAGCAGGTTCCATAATACCATTAAAGGCAATTGAACCTTGAATCAAGTGGGGGAACCACAGTGGAGATTCGAGGGGGAGTTAAATCTTCAAACAACAGCTTTGTTTCTCAGACAGGTTCTACTTTTCTAGAGACCCTCATTGCACGCCCGCCCAGCAGTCAATGAGGCTCGCTTTCGCGACAAGACAACTTCCCTGGCTTCCGTCTCTGTCAGGCCGCGAACTGTTCAGGCCTCCCCTCCCGGGGAGCCATAGCCCTTTGACAAGACTCTTCCATGCCACAGACTCTCATCCCAATCGATCGGCCTACCAAACCCGGAATGCCCAGCCTCCTCGGCGCCAACTAAAGCCCCGACGGTACTCCAACCACGCAATACGACCAACAACTAAGCTGCTAACCCTTATACGCCCCAATAATGTCAATAACCAACTTGACATCCTTGCGCGCATGCTCCAGCGAGGTCCGCGACGCCTTGCCGTCGACAATGCAACTGTGGAATTGCTGCAGCTCCCTCACGAATGCGCTGTCCCAGTCGATGTATGGCTCCGTCCGGTACGTCCTACCCTCGCTGTCAATCCCCTGGACCGACACCGTCGACAGGATGCCCCGCGAAAAACCGGTCGGGTACGCCACAATGACCCGTTTGTCGTCTCCGTAGATCTCCAGCGTCTCTTTGAAATCCCAAAGATCCGGCAGATCGATCCACGTACCCACGCAGCGGGCCCCGTTCTCGTAGACCAATGTAAAGCTGACCGCTCGCCCCTCCTGCCAGATCTCCGTGTGTGTTATCTCGACCGGCAAGCCCATGATCTCGCGCAAACCGTACAGATCGTGAATCATGCTTCCCGACAGCAGATGAAACGCCCGCTCTACGTGCGGCGGCACGTCCCCGATCGCCTGCTCTCTTGCCGCCTGCCTCCCTGCCACCGCGCTCTCGATCGCCCCCTCCGGCAGATCGCCAAAGCTGCGTACGTCGAACTGTTGCAGATGCAACGCGTTGTTCGGGTGCAGATGATTGATCTGCACAAAGCGCACATCCATATCGGCTGCTTCCTGCTTCGCCCGCTCAAACGCCGGGTCATAGACCTTCATATAGCCCGCCTGCCCCACCGTACCCGCGCGCTGGCACGCCTCGATCATCTCGTCGCACTCCTGCAGCGAGAAGCACACCGGCTTCTCCACGAAGGCGTGCTTTCCCGCGTCAAAAGCGTCAACCGCCACTCCCTTCTTCGGGTCCGTCTGACACAGTATCACCGCCTCCACGTCAGATGCCAGCAGATCGCGGTAGTCCGTAAAATACTGGGGCACGTGAAAGCGGTTGGCCACGTACTCGGCCGCACCGACCGACACGTCGCAGACACCCGTCACCTCGAACTCGTCCTGCAGCTCCTTCAAATTGGGCATATGATGGACCTGGGCGATCGCCCCGCATCCGATGACGCCGATCTTGACTCGTCTCACTTTCTCTTCTCCGGTCGGTTGTCAGTGGAAATAGGTGAGTAGGTCGTTACAACTCAACTACGGACCAGTGTATTCCGTGTCCACCGTGCGCGATGTAAAGCTATTCCATACGTCTGCCAGGGCAAAAGCGCTTCGAAAAGCCGGGTAAAGAGACGCCCACATCGCGTCGCGGGCCGCCAGAGCAGCTTCCTCATCCCCTGCCTCCCGCGCCGCTCTGTAGGCCCCGATCTGCTCCCTCTGCGTCTGCGTATTCGTCTCGACCGCGGCCAACCATGCCTCGGCCGCGGCCATCTGCTGCTCCAGCAACTCATCGGTCGCCGTTTCGCGGTCCGGCTCAACGTCGTAGGCGGTATTCAACGCGAAGCGTGGCGGCTTCTTCGTGCCATCCTCATTCCACATTGTATGCGTCGGCTGAATGTGAGGCGTAACCGACAGGTACATGATAACCGGCTCCTCCCCCACATTGCGCACCTGGTGCATCTCATCCGTCAGCGCAATGCAAAGCTGACCCGGCCCCAGCACTTCGGCATGACCCTCAATCGTGAACTCTGCCTGCCCCTGCAGAATCAGAAAGATCTCATGGCCCAAATCATGCGTATGGCTCTGCGCCGTATGGCCCACGTCCACCTGCAAAAAGCGGGCGCGGATCTCCGGCGTTGTCAGTACATTGCGGATGTCCTTTTGGAAGTCCAGAACCTGGAAGGGCACGGCGTTCTCCTTATTCGCTTGTGACTTTAGAAGGTGAAATCCTGGTCGATCGTGGGGGCTCTTGAGAAGAAGATACCGGCTACGACGGGGCAGCCTCAATCAATCCGCCGTCGCAGCTTCGGGTCGAGGAAATCCCTGAACGCGTCGCCAAAGAGGTTGGCAGCCATAATCGCAATCGTAATCGCCACGCCCGGAAAAATCACCAGCCACCACGGCGGCCGAAACGCCGCAGCCAGCACACCGCCCAGCATATTGCCCCAGCTCGGCGCCGGTGGCGGAATCCCCATTCCCAGAAAACTTAACGCCGACTCCGCGAAAATCGCGCCGCCCAGATGCAGCGTCGCCACCACCAATATCGGCGCAACCGCCTGCGGCGCAACATGGCGCACCATGATCCGGACATTCGACGCCCCGATCATTTTGGCAGCTTCAACGTAGGAGGTCTCCTTGATCGAAAGCACCACCGCACGCGTAATCCGCGTGGCCGAGGGAATCCGCGTTACCGAGATGGCGACGATTACCGTAACCAGACCCGCCCCCAGCACGACCAGCAGCAGCAGCGCCAGGATTAGACCGGGAAAGGACATCAGCACATCCACAACCCGCTGGCTGATCAGATCGAAACGCTGCCCCAGATACCCGCTCGCAATGCCCCACACAAAACCGATCAAATCGCCAACGAATACCGCCGTGATACTCACGATCAGCGTGATGCGCGCACCGTAAATGATGCGGCTCAACAGGTCCCGCCCCAACTGATCGGTGCCCAGAATGTGCTCTGCGGTCGGCGCCGCGCGTATCGCGCCGTAGTCGGCCTCCAGCGGATCGTAAGGCGAGAGAATAGGCGCAAAAACAGCCATCACGAACATCAGCAGCCAGATGCCCACCGCCACCATCCCGATCGGCGAGGACTGCGCAAAGCGTCCCACCGCACTGCTGAATCGGAGCAAGAAATGCGGGCGCTGGCCCTCTATATCGAGAACGATACCTTCGGAATCGGCAGGCGCCGCGCTTGTTGTAGCCATGTAGGCTCCCTCAGTGTGTGGATAGTGGCCGTCTTTCAGAAGGTGGCGGCTTTAGTACACCGGACCGCCGGCCGCAGCCCCCTATCCACTATTCGTAGCGAATGCGGGGATCCAAAAACGCGTAACTGAGATCGACAAGAAGATTGATAATGACGTATATCAAGCCATACAGCAGAACGAGGTTCTGGATCATCATCCAGTCCCGCTCGGTCATCCCCTGCACCAGCAACTTTCCAAGGCCGGGCACGGCGAACGCCGTCTCAACCGACACCGCGCCGCCCAGCAAGCCGCCCAGCGCCAGCCCCGTCGTGGTGACGACCGGCAGCATCGCGTTCTTGAATACATGCCGCCACACCACCAGCGTCTCCCGCAGCCCCTTGGCCCGCGCCGTCCTAATATAGTCCTCGAACAGCACCTCCAGCGCCGCCGAACGCGCCATGCGCGCCGTCGCCGCCGAAAGACCCAGCCCCAGCGCCATGGCTGGAAGCACTGTCATCGATAGATTGCCTAATGGATCCTCCCACAACTGGATAATCGTAATCGGAGGTCGCCAGGTAAAGACAAGCACCGAAAAAAGAATGATCAGCAGGCCCAGCCAGTAGCTTGGCACCGCGATAAAGACCGTAATGCCGACGCGTGACAGATGGTCCATCAGTGAATTACGCCACATCGCACTCAGCATCCCGATCGGCACCCCAATCAGCCACGAGAGCAGGACGGCCATGATGGCAATCTGCGCCGATATCGGGCCCCGTCGCAAGATCATGCCGCTGATCGGCTCCTTGTTCCAGAAAGACGAGCCCATGTCTCCGCTGATCACCTGCCGCATCCAATCGTAATACTGAATGTAATAAGGCTGATCCAGTCCAAGACTGGCGCGCACGGCCTGCAGCTCTTCTTCACTCAGAACATATATCCCGTCCGACTCCGACACGATCAACTGCAGCGGATCGCCCGGGATAACCCGCATCGCCAGGAAGATCAATACAGTGACGCCAAATATGGTCGGGATGGCGATCAGCAGGCGGTTTAGAAGGTACTTTGACATGAGCGCTTGGAGGGGTTCCGCTATTCTTCATCGAATGGGCGGCGCAACAGCCCGGCGACCGGGCATCGTCGCGCCGCCCATTCGATTTTCAACTGTTTGCAACCTTCACGGCTGCCGAAGACAGCGTACAGGTGCCGTAACCCGCATCCTAAAACACCACGGATCACAGGCGACGGTCGCTTTTCTAGGCATCAGGGTCGATCCAGACCGTCTCCATGCGGCCCCACTCGGCGAAGATACGCCGGTCCAGCGCTAAGCCATGAACGCGATTGTTCCACATCGGTAGGTGGTAAGTGTAACCGACCAGATACTCCGGTGGGTTCTCGTCCAGCAGATTCTGCGCATCGGCGATCTGCCCTATGCGAGTCTCGACGTCCAGTTCCACGTCAATGCTACCCAGAAGCGTGTCGAAGTCCGGGTTGCTGTAACCCCCGAAATTCTGCGAACCTCCGGTGGCCCACCACAGGTTGCCGCGCGGCGAGATGTCGGAGACACTGTGCCCGCGCGTGTGCACCATCAACTGGTAGTTGCCCGACTGCTGTTCAGAGCCAAGCAGCGCACGTTCGACAATGCGGATCTCCGTCTCGATGTTCAAATGCCGCTTGAGCATATCCTGGAAAGCGGGGGCCAGCAGTTCGCCCTGGGGCCCAGCTGCCGCCAGCAGTTCGACGCCCGAAAGTCCGTCACCGTACCCGGCGTCGGCCATCAACTGCTGCGCAGTCGCGATATCCTCATCCTTTTCCGCCCTGTAGCCAGGCATCGTCGACAGCTCTTCTGGCGTTGTGGCGTAGGGATCACCCTGCGGCACCCAGCGCGTGATATTGATCAGTTCCTGTGTGCCGAACGCAGCCGCCAGATTCTGCTTGCTGACCGCCAGATGGATCGCCTTGCGCACGCGGGCGTCGTCAAAAGGTGATTCGCGGTTATTAATGAATACCCAGTACGCGCCGAAGTTGGCGAGTTGGTTGGCCTGCACAGATTCGGGGCGATTCTTGCCCTCGTCCCACGTCTCTTTGGCTACGTTCCACGACATGTCAGCCTGGTCCGTCAGCACCGCAGTGCCGCGGTCGGACCACGCCGGCACGTGCAGCAACTCGATCCCGTCCACATAGGGAAGCTCCGGATCCCAGTAGTCCGGATTGGCCTCAAGTATCCACTTCTCCGCCGGCAGATGGTCGACAAAGCGGAACGCGCCCGTCCCCGGGGCGATGACCTCGCGCAAGTCGTAGTTGTGCTCCTCTAGTGACTTCTTCGAGTAGATCAGCGCATTGGTCGGCGTCAGCAGGTTGAGGAAGAACGGCCGCGGGGAGCTCAGATTGAACCGCACGGTCATGTCATCCACCGCCTCGACCGAGTCCACAAAGGTGAAGTTGGCCTTCAACGGGCTGACAATGCCCTCCGGCGGGTCAAGGATGCGGTTGAATGTCGCCACCACATCTTGGGCAGAGAATGCTTCGCCGTCATGGTAGGTAACACCCTCACGCAGCGCAAAGGTGTAGGACAGGCCGCCCTCGCCTACTTCCCAGCTCTCGGCTAGGTCGGGGATGATCGTGCGCAGACCGTCAACCAGGTTGTTGCGTACCAGATTGTTGTACATGTGCGAGAGGACATGCGTACCGCCGCCCTGGTGGGCGTCAAAGTGCGACATCGTCACACCGAAAGCAGTCCGCAGCGTGCCGCCGCGTACCGGATTGCCACCCGGACGCATCATGCCCGCGCCGGTCGCGACAGCCTCAGGCGTCGGCACCGCCGTCGGCGCGGCGGCGGGAGCGGCCATCTCAGCCGGCGCGCCAGCCGCGCACGCGGCCAAGGCCGATGCGGCGGCGCCTGCAGCCATCATCTTCAGAAAAGTACGGCGGCCAACACTGCGAGCTTCGTTGTCCGCCTGTGGGGGCGTGTTCAACTTACTTGTCATTGCTTTGGCTCCTGTTCTCGTGGTGATTTGACCGATGTTCCAAACCAAGCGTGTCCCCTGTCCGGATTTCTGCACTCTGATTGCGCCACCGTACAGGCTGCAGCAACTTTCAATGAGCCTGGCGGGTTCGGCAATTCAATATTTCAGATTTCCAGCGGGATTCACTCCGGTTCAGAGATCGTGGTACATTATAGGGGAAGAGAAGATCAGCGTCAAAAAACCTCTGTACTTTTTTTGCGGAACCACTCCAGACTTTAGTCGAAAAACTGGTCCCACAGTCATCACGACCCTTGCTATCTCCGAAACACCTTCTCACTACCAAACTCATGATCACCTTGACACGGAGCACCAGACCCATGCTGGCAGACATCTCAACCATCACCGCCGCCCGCACCGGCCGCGTCTCTTCCTGGGACACCACCGGCCGCAACCAGGATCGCTGGACCATTCCCGCAGGCGAGTCCCGTATCCTCGCCGACATCCGCGGCCCCGGCCTCCTCACCCATATCTGGATGACGCAGCGCAACCATTACCGCGACTGCCTCCTCAAAATCACCTGGGACAACGCCGACCACCCCAGCGTCCTCGCTCCCCTGGGCGATTTCTTCGGCTTGGGTAGCGCCATAGTCAACTCCTACCAGTCCCAGCTGTTCACCGCCTCCACGCGCTGGAACAATCAGTTCGAGGCCGGCTGCGCCCTCAACTGCTACGCGCCCATGCCCTTCCGCGAGCGCGCCCTCGTCGAACTGATCAACGAGAGCGCCGAAGATCACATGCAGTACTTCTACTTCGACTACGAACAGCTCGACGAACTGCCCGCGGCGAACGGCTACTTCCACGCCGAGTTCCGCCGCACCAACCCCTTCGGCGGCTGGGGCCACGAAATCATCGTCAACACGCCGGAGTCCAATGTCGTCAACAAGGAGAGGCAGGCTTGGGAGGACAACTACCTGATCATGGAGACCCAGGGCCGCGGCCACTACATCGGCTGCACCCTGTCCGTCACCAACTTCCAGGGAACCTGGTGGGGCGAAGGAGATGAAATGATTTGGGTGGATGGATACAAATGGCCGCCTGACATCCACGGCACCGGCAGCGAGGACTATCTCAACCAGGCCTGGGGCATGCAGAGAAACGCTTTCCTCCGCAACGGCTCATCAATCTTCGAAGAAGACACCAACGGCTACCAGTCCTCCTACGTGCTTCACCTCGAAAACCCCGTGCGTTTCCAGAATGAGGTCAAAGTCACGATCGAGCATGGCCACGGCAACCATCTCGCCAACGAAATGTCTTCCGTCGCCTACTGGTATGCCGCCGAGCCGGCCAAGACAGTCGACCCGCCCCCTGTGGCCCAGCGCCAACCCGTCTTGCGTGACAATCAGGGAAACTGGCTCTACGACGAAGACAACCGAGTTCCCGGCCGTACAGTACCGGTCAATGAAGAAATGACAGCCATGAAGGAACAGTGGGCACAGGCCAATCCCGCCGTCTGATCCCTGCCTAACCTTTTTCCAGCGGCGTCATCTGCCTGTACTTCCCGCCGTAAAACAGCACCGGCTCACCCGCACTGTACTCCAAATACTCCACCTGCCCGATATACAGCGTATGGTCGCCCGCAGGATGGGCGTCCACCACCCTGCACACAAAGTAGGCCAGCCCGTCGGGCAGGACGGGGTATCCTTCGCGGCGCTCGAACTCGACCTCCAGCCCCTCTACCGGCCAGCCCGCGAAATGGCTGCTGTAATCTTCCTGGTCGTGGCGAAGGATACTGACCGCATAGCGGCCCGTCTCCTGCAACAGATCATGCAGCCTCGCCTTGTGCCCGACAGACACCACCAGCAGCGGCGGGTCCAGCGAGACCGACATGAACGCATTGGCCGTCATGCCATGCACGTCGCCGTCCAGCTCGGTCGTAACAACCGTGATCCCCGTAGCGAACAGGCCGCAGGCATTCCGCAACTCTCGCGGGTCTATTTCGGCAGAACTGTTTTCAGTCATCTGTAGGTCCGTAGCGCCTTCTGCGCGGTGAGCGCAACGCTGAAGCCCCGGTCTACCGGCTGCGCAACGCATGGGTTCTGCAAATCTTAAACGTTATCTGAGGTAAACTCAAATCTACCGGGTGCATCCCAAAACAGGGGTGAACAGTCGGCCTTTGAAGGCAACCCCGCCACGGTCACTTCCCATTCCCGTTTCCAACAGAAGAAGCGCCGTCTCTGACCACTGACCCCACCGCTCTATCTGACCACCACGTACAAAGCAGTTCACTAAAAACTGAAAACTCAAAACTGAAAACTGCTTTTCCGGGCGGTCGGGCCTAGTCGGCCCTCCCTTGTGCGGGGGCTCCGCCCCCGCAACG
>VXOE01000006.1:0-14675 GCA_009840225.1 Caldilineaceae bacterium SB0662_bin_25
TTTTTTTTCAATCCCTCCCCCCATTCCCCCCTTTCCTCTCCGTGTCTGGGGGGCGTATTTGTTTATACCACACCGGGGGGGGGGCCGCGGACCCCCCCCACGGGTCGATGGTTGCCGGCGTATCGAGGCCGGACGGGGTGCTGTGTTGGATGGACGCCGGTATGCGTGTGTTTGTGTATGCTCGTCGAAGAAGGTATTCAGAGTCGGACTGTGCAGGTTGCATGGTGACTGGTGGCGACTGGGTGTGCCGCGGCGGAGTCCAGGCCTGGGCTCGGGCCTGCGTCTTCAGAGGGAACGGGGCCTAACTTTGTGCAAGGTGTCGGGATTGAGGCCGGCTACAGTGTTGGGTGGTCCGGGTTTTCCCTGGCCGGCGTTGACATGCTTTCGTTAGGCGATGGGATGCAACTGCGCCTTGACGAGTAGTTCAAAGCCGGCGTACCTAACGCAGAAGCGACCTGAACATGGGCCGGCATCGGGCTGTTTTCAGACCGAAACTGGGATCTGTGTCCTGATGCCGGCGTTCATTGTCCTGATCAGCAGGTGCCTCTGCGCGCCTAGGGCCGCCTCGCTGTTCTTTCCACGCAGTGCCGTTGAGAAGCGAACGTCTCTACGCGCCAAGGGCCTCCCCTACGCGAATGGGAAGCGTAACTGTACAGGTGGCCCCGGCACTGTGAGATTCCCGGGCTGAGTGGTCTTAATGCACCTGCTCATATTTCCGCGGGCGTCAATTCCGGCGGTTCTCGCCGTACTCTGTTTCAGTATGTTTCGGGCGGCGTTCAGGTCTCTGTCGTGCAGGGTCCCGCACTGTTGGCATACCCATCGACGATCCGACAGATCGAGGGTTGCGTTGTGGGCGTTGCACGCGCTGCATGTCTTGGATGAGGCAAACCAGCGATCCACCTTTACGAGCTTACAGCCGTACCAATCCCCTTTGTACTCCAGCTGTCGCACAAACTCGCCCCAGCCGGCATCGACAATCGATTTGGCCACGCTGTGGTTTCGCAGCATGCCCTTTACATGCAGGTTTTCGACCCCGATATGGCCATGAGTGTCGACCAGCTCGCGGCTGAGTTTGTGCAGGAAGTCGGCGCGACGGTTGGCTACCTTCTCGTGCTGCCGGGCAAGCAGGACTTTCGCTTTGCGGCGGTTCGCCGATCCTTTGCGCTTGCGGGACAGCCGGCGCTGCAGGCGCTTCAATCGGCGCTCGGCTTTCCGCAGGTGTTTTGGCGGATCGATGGTCCTCCCATCTGAAAGTGTTACGAATGCTTTCAGACCCAGGTCGATTCCCACTACTGGTCCGACTGCAGGTGGGGGCGTCACATCCTTTTGGCACTGAATCGACACGAAGAACTTCCCGCTCTTGGTTTTCGATACGGTCATGTACTTGGGTGTTCCCTCGATGTGCCGGTGCTGCGTGACCTTTACGTCGCCGACCTTCGGAATCCTGATACGTCCGTTTGTGATGCGAAGTTTGCTGTTGCCGACGAAGAGATAGCGGACCGACTGGTGGCTGCGTTTGCCTTTGAAGCGAGGGTAGCGTGCACGGCCGGCAAAGAAGTTGCGATAGGCCCGATCGAGGTCACGGATCGCCTGTTGCAGGCTCTGGTTATAGGCTCGCTGGAGCCATTCATTGCCGGCTTCGCGCTTATGATCAGTGAGGTCCAGGCAGCAGTCAAACTCTGACAGGGTTTCGCCGGTGTCCTGGTAGTAGCCTTCGCGGGCGGCGCGGTAACGGTTGTAGACGTAGCGGACAGCGCCGAAGTGGAAGTCCAAAGCTTTTGCCTGGGCAGCGGTGGGGTAGATTCTGTATTTGTACGCGCGGTAGCGCGTGATAGACTGCTGGGCGTCCATGAGACATGTCCTCGTGGGCCGGGCCGGTGGGATGGCAGTCCCGACCGGCCATTCTTCTTTTCGGTTATACCCTCTGCAGCTGGACAGGCTAGAAGGTAGTGTCTGCGCCTTCGTCGCGGGCGTCTCTAGCTATTGTGTCCTTACCTCCGTCCAGTTCGATGCATCCGTATAGCGTGCGCTGTCCTCTGCTTCCGTATAGACTTCGATCTGCCGGTAGCCGCATGGATCGCAGACAGACTCATGCCGGGCTCAGTCTGCTTTCATCAGGGCAGGTATACATGCTTTGATTTACGTTTAAGTTTGGTGGATCTCGGAAATGCCAACCTGTGTCGGCGCTAATCGATTTTTTTCTTAGGTTCTCATTTTTCTGGACAAATGAGAATATTAATATTATAGCATCTATATTCATATTAACATATATGAAGATGGCTATCAAATCGGCCATGCACTTGGGTGCAGTCCAATGTGGAGATAAGTTTTCGTATATTATGGTTGGCCCCACTCACTAGACCGCGAAACGGGACAATATGGGAACTATGTCGTAGTACTCAGATAACTGCCGGCGGCCTGTTGCCCGATTCAGCAATGGCCCTACGTACGTCTACTCTACGCAGCAGAACAAGCCCAACGACAAAGAAAAGGATGATCGAAACGATGGCTGGCCGCAGGCTACCGGTTATCTGGTTGACCAAGCCGAAAGCGAGCGGGTCCAGCCATAGGCGGCGGCGACTGCGGCATCGAGGGACGCGTGGACATCCGCCAGCCATCGGGGGAGATACAGTGAGAATGTGTACTAATGCCCCGGGTAGACGATTGAGCGCGCGGCGGGCTGGTCGGGTTGCCGTCTGTCCACACCGTGCGGTTAGTCCCGTTGGGCGCGGTCATGGGTTTCTGACAGCTTCGAGCGTTTCTTCAATTGTGGCGGCCAGGTCGTCATTGCCGGCCGTCTGCGCCAACTCCAAAGCGGTCTCCAAATCGGAGATGGCTTTCTCGTGCCGGCCAAGTATGTGGTGGGTAACACCCCGGATAAAGTAGGCCTCAGGAAGGTCGGGCCGCAGGCGAATTGCTTCATCATAGTCGGCGATGGCCTTCTCGTACTCACCAAGGCCGTTATGGGCACGACCCCGATTAAGGTATGCGTCGGCGTCGTCAGATTGCAAGCGGATTGCCTCATCGTAGTCGGCGATGGCCTTCTCGTAACGACCAAGGTCGGCGTGGGCAAAGCCCCGATGGTAGTAGGCATCGGCGTTGTCAGGCCGCAGGCGGATCGCCTCGTCGAAGTCGGTGACGGCCTTCTCGTAACGACCAAGGAGCCCGTAGGTAACGCCCCGGTTGTAGTAGGCATCGGCGTCGTCAGGCCGCAGGCGGATCGCCTCATTGTAGTCGACGATGACCTTCTCGTACTGGCCAAGCCCCTCATGGGCTAAGCCCCGATTGAAATAGGCCTCGGCATAGTCGGGTCGCAGGCGGATCGCCTCATTGTAGTCGGCGATGGCCTCCTCGTACTGGCCACGTTCGTGATGTTCATTACCCTGGCTGAAGTAAGAGGCGGCGCGGCACGCGCTCAGAGCCAGTGTGGCCAGCAGGGTGATGGTAATGAGATAGCGCTGCACGGGTGATCCTCCAGTCATATCAAACCGACTGCCGATATTTCACTCTTCGTCTGCCTCTTCAGGAGAAGGAAGAAGAACAGGTTATGTCTGTGTAGGGTGGCGTTCCGGCCTTACACAAACGCGGCAGCTCGCTCCATTGATACACCTTCGCTTGTAATCCAGTTTTGGGGCCGAGTTCAAACCACTGTCTCTTTCGTCTAAACCCGGCTGTCTATTCGCTGTCCTGCCAATCGAAAGGAAGCTGAGCCGCGTCACGTCGTTGGCGCTGTTGGCGGCAGGGAGTCCGCTTGGAGCCATCATTCTTGCTGTGGCTGTCATGGCAGCGCTTGTATCCTTCCACGAACCCTGCCTCCCGACCTCTCTCATATCCTCGGGCGAACTCTATGTATTCTTTTTCCGACCGTCCAGCATCGTAGCCGCGAGCATAGGCCTCCTTCCTCGCCTGCTCGTATTTCCGAACGAAGGCTTCATCTCCTTGCGCGAGGATTTCCTCTCTTCCCTTTATGCGCCCTTCCTCAAACCCTACTTGCTTGCCTTCCGCATGTCCCTTCTCGTATCCGCGGGCGTACTCCGGGTGCCTCGTCTTTTTCATCATATGTCTGCCGTGTACAAGAATATCACCCGCCTTGCGCGTAGAGTTCAGCCTTCGCCGACTGCGCGTCATAGCCGGTCGGCTACGACGCGGCGATCTGTCTGGCGCTGCCGACGTCGACGCAGACCACAGCCGCGCAGCACATGCGGGCTCCGTAAATGCTCATTCCCTGCCCTCTTGATCATTCTTGCGTGCAATGCGCGGGCAGGGGGTGAGGCCGGGTGCGAAGGACGGTGGGTTGACCGTCGAGGCGTTTGAGCATGTGGCGGTCGCCATGACAGTGGAGACAGACTTCTAGCCATTCGACGTTGTTTTCTTCGTTGATGCGCTCGGTGACCTGTATTTTCTGCCAGGTGTGGCCGTCGCGCGCCTGATCCGGCTTTCCTATTGTCATGGCGTTATCTGGTTCCTCTCCCAGTGCATACCTTCTCTGTCCAATCTTCTTCTACCTCTGTTCCACATTGTCTCGAATCGAGTGTGCTCCGCCGCCACCGGGGCGGGTAACGAGTACACGTTTGCGGGCACTGGGGGAGGCTTCACTGGAAGGCGTGTCCCGCGCCCGTGCCGGGCAGCCCGGCCTGCGGGGCCATCTGACACGGTGGCCGGCCGCCCACCGTTCCACGGGGCTCGTATGCGCACTCGCTTGATCAAATTTCCCCCGGGTACACGCTTGGGATGCGCACAGCAGGCTGGCCGGATGGATTCACTCATAATGGTGCGGTTGGTTCAGTTGGGTCCGGTTATGGGTTTCTGACTGCTTCGAGCGTCTCTTCAATTTTGGCGGCCAGGGTGTCATTGCCGTCCGCTTGCGCCAACTCCAAAGCAGTCTCCAAATCGGCGATGGCTTTCTCGTAGCGGCCAAGGTCAGCGTGGGAAGAACCCCGAATAAAGTAGGCGGTGACGTCGTCGGGCTGCAGGCGGATCGCCTCGTCGAAGTCAGCGACGGCATCCTCGTAGCGGCCAAAGAGGGCGTGGGTAACGCCCCGAATGAAATGGGTTTCGGCAAGATCGGGCCGTAGGCGGATCGCCTCGTCAAAACTGGCGATGGCCTCGTCGTACCGGCTAAGGTCGGCGTAAGCAGCGCCTCGATAGTTGTAGGCCTTGACATAGTCAGGCTGCAGGCGAATTGCTTCGTCGAAGTCGGCGATGGCCTTCTCGTAGTCACCAAGGCCGTTGCGGGCACGACCCCGATTAAGGTATGCATCGGCGTCGTCAGGCCGCAGGCGGATTGCTTCGTTATAGTCGGCAATGGCCTTCTCATAGCGGCCATGGTCGTAATGTTCATTGCCCTGACTGAAAGAGGAGGCGGCGCGGCAGCCGCTCAGAGTCAGTAAGGCCAGCAGTGCGACGGTAATGAGAAAGCGTTGCACAGGTGGTCTTCCAGTCATGTCAAACCGACTTGGGGTTTGTTACTCACTGTCTGCCTCTTCAGGGGAAGTCCTGGCTGTCCCCTGTTTCACGGGGGTCGGGATATCGTTCTAACCTGACGATTGTGTACCCGGGTAGACGCAAATGAGCACAGAGGACCAGCCAGGGAGGGATTGAGGGTAGTGGATTGGGGATAGCACCCTTATGGGCTCCCAGCGATTTCAACATTGCCTCTTTCTATTGCCGCATGAAGTGGCGTCTCATCCAACCAGCCCGGCATATCGACATCGGCGCCGGCCTCAACAAGCATGCGCACGAGTTCTTCGTTTTCTTCCTCTATTGCATCGAGCAAGTAGTTTTTTATTATATACCTGCCGTATGTTATTGATGTGTCATAACGATCTATTTATGTGTCAATATCGCGCCAATGTCTATTTTAGCGGTGAAACAGGTGTCACGGAGAGCGTTCTGATGCCGGGGGATGCGATCACAGATGCGAAGCGTTGACGGCCGCGCCGCATTACAGCGTTGCAGGCGGGAGATCTTCGGCAACCTCATTACGTCGACAGAGGATGCGGAGAAGGGGTCCTCTTGTGGCCGCGGGGACCCTGTGTCGTCCTGACAGTGGTGGTGCGGTCTTGTGAGGCGGCGAAATGAGAGGCTCGGCCGCGGGGGTGGCCGCGGCCGGTCGTACTGACCGTTGTTATGGATTTGGTAGGTCTTCCCAAGCAGAATAGAGAGACCAGGATTGGCGGGCACCAGAACGGCACCGGCGCGCAGCGCCCATGCCCATCGCCTTCCATGCCCGACCACATCTCCATCGGCATCTCGATAGCAGTCCACGAAGGGCACTGACAGGAGGTTTCCCTACAGGTATAGCCTCTTTTGCAACAGGTTGGAACACGGAAACGGACTGATCCGTTTCCGTCAACAACTATCCTCTTCTACCTCTGGCGGCGTGCCGAGCCTAAGAGGCCAGGTAGAGCGCCTCCCGAGCGGCGATTTCCGCCTAGTTGCAAGGGATCGGGTTTCCTAAGACGGGCAGACAGCAGACAGATTCGCTATCGTCAATAGCTCGTTCTTTTCTGGTCCGCCTTTTTCTCTGGTCAGGATGGTGTTTTGCAACAGGGTAGAACATTCAGACGGGGTTGCGGTCGCGCTGCCGGGGCGCAAGGGCACCCACAAGGGGCGCCCCTACAGGCAGAGCTCTGCAACGGGGTAGAATTCGTAATCGGACCGATCCGTTTCCGTCAACAACTATCCTTTTCTACCTCTAGCGGCGTGCTGAGCCTAAGGCACCAGGTAGAGCGCTCCGGGACTGCGTCTTTCGCCGGTCACGAGGCGGCCGGGTTCGCAGACGCGGACAGGCAGATCTGTTGTCGACGACAGTTTTCTCTGTTCTGCTCCGATTATTTCTCTGGTCAGGACGGCGTTTTGCAACAGGGTAGAACATTCAGATGGGGTTGCGGTCGCGCTGCCGGGGCGCAAGGGCACCCACAAGGGGCGCCCCTACAGGCAGAGCTCGCTTTGCAACGGGGTAGAACTCGCAATCGGACCGATCCGTTTTCGTCAACAACTATCCCCTTTTACCTCTGGCGGCGTGCTGAGCCTAGACGCCAGGTACAGCGCCTCCGGGGCTGTGTCTTTCGCCAGTCACGAGGCGGCCGGGTTCGCAGACGCGGACAGGCAGATTTGTTGTCGACGACAGTTTTCTCTGTTCCGGTCCGCTTTTTTCTCTGGTCAGGATGGCGTTTTGCAACAGGGTAGAACATTCAGACGGGGTTGCGGTCGCGCTGCCGGGGCGCAAGGGCACCCACAAGGGGCGCCCCTACAGGCAGAGCTCTGCAACGGGGTAGAATTCGTAATCGGACCGATCCGTTTCCGTCAACAACTATCTGTATCTACCTCTGGCGGCGTACTGAGCCTAAGGCGCCAGGTAGAACGCTCCGGGACTGCGTCTTTCACCGGTCACGAGGCGAGTTTCCCTGTTCTGGGCCGATTATTTCTCTGGTCAGGACGGCATTTTGCAACAGGGTAGAACATTCAGACGGGGTTGCGGCCGCGCTGCCAGGGTGCAAGGGCACCCACAAGGGGCGCCCCTACAGGCAGAGCTCGTTTTTCAACAGGGTAGAACACACAAGCGGACCGATCCGTTTTCGTCAACAACTATCCTTTTCTACCTCTGGTGACGCTGTGATCCTAGCGCTTCTGGATACAGCTTCCCTGACGCTGTCTTTCCCCTCGATGACGAGGCGGCCATCTTAACCAAAAAAGGGCAGATCGATCTGTTTCCGTCAACAACTCCATCCCTATACCTCTGGAGGCTCCCTGATCCTAAGGTGCAGTTACAGCGGCTCCGGGTTGTATTCTGGCTCGCGATGACAGGGCGGCCGGTTTTCCCGAAAAAGGGCGGATCGATCCGTTTCCGTCAACAACCCGATCCGTTTCCGTCAACAACCCCCCCTTTTTCCGTCAACAACTATTCGTTTCTACCTCTGGTAGGGGCCGGACCCTAGGATAGCTAGGTAAAGCTATCCAGGGGGCTGCGCTTTTCCTGGCGGGCGCATCCCCTGGAGACATGAAGGTATACGTCATCATTGTCAGTGGAAGAGACGTGACAATGGGACGGCGTCGAATGCTCTATCGCCGCGGAGGTTATTCACTTGGGTCTGGGCTTCGATGAAGCGCGCCGACGCCCTGATCCGAACACCGCCGAAGTTGTGGCCGGGACCTGGTTTGCCTGTGACGATGTCTACGATTTCGACTGTGTCACCAGCCCCGGCCTCTGCTGATAAACGGGGCAACAGGTATTCGCGAGTTTCCAGCTCGGCCGCCAAGCGTTTCCACAGCTGTGCTGTTGCGTTCAGCGAACGCCGGTTTGCCAGGTCGAAGTGGAAGCCACAGCGTGCCAGAAGATGGGGGTAGGGTATGAATTCCGACGTCGGCCCCGGGCCGCCTTTCTTTTGCGGGATCAGCAGCCTTGAACGCCGATCCTTTGCGGGGGAGCCAGCGGCGGCGATGAAGTCCTCGCACCCTGCGATCAGGCGGCCGAATGATCCACTTTTGTCTTGTCGATTGGTCTGGTTGGTGAGTATGCCGGTCAGACGATAGCCTTTGCTTTCCGTCCAACGGTAGGGCCATATCCGCAATCCCCCGTCCGGCAGCCCGCCCGTTTCGATCTCCAGTAATGGCCGCCAGTGTCCCGACGGTGTGCGCAGCCACATGGAAACCCAATGTATAGAGTCCCAAGCCCTTGCCCGCCATCGTTTTCTTTGATCAGGGCTAATGCCGGTCGGATTGAAGCGCCCGGTCATCATTGCGCCCAATCTATCGACGTGCATCACGATGTCTTCCTGGATGGCCGAACCGAGCACGAGAAGATAAAGCGCATCGCCTGGAAGCGGGTTGCGGCGGTCGATCTTTGCGTGTTGTTCGATTGCCTGGATCATTGCGAGGCGCAGGTCGATCGCTTGTTGCGTCCCCGGCAGGGGCAAGAGGGTTCCTTCCTCCTTCTTTAATCTGGCCCGCTGCGGCATGTAATGGAGTTGAGAAGCCACCGGCTCTCCATCTACTTCGACCACTACGGCATCCGGCATCTGTTCCCATGTTGCCAGGGCTGCGGTTTTGGCCGAGTGGGGTATGCGGGCCAGATTTGCCGCGCCGGCGGTATAGACTCTTACTTTTTCCGGATCGGTTGGTCGAGTCAGCCATGCTTCGAGCAGGGCGGCCAGCGGGTGTTTCCGAGAGGGTTTTGTGCCTACGTTCTGATAGATCAGGTGAATTGCTTCAAAGCCGGCGACCAGCAGATCTCGAAAGGCGTTCTTGTCGCTCTGATTTGAGTTATCCATCTGGATAAGCTGCCACTGTTTTTTCGACATCTTTGTGGCGGCAAGCAGATAATGACACCCCCATTGCATCTGCACAAGTTTCACAGCGGACCTGCCGGCTTCTTCTTCCAACAGGGCGGAGAGCGCCTCAACATCCAGTTTTTTGAGCAGCGCCTCGGCGCGTGTGGTGAATTCCTGCAGGCCTTTATTCAACCACGGCGCTGATTCGGCTATTGCGTTGGCGATGTCCCGCGGCTGCGGCTCGGGCGTACTTTGCGGCAGATCGTGTTTTGTTAGGAGTTGCCCGAACAGGTTACACCAACGTTCTTCAAACGTCATTTGTCACCTCTCTGCGCCGGGGGTCGTTGTTGTCGCTCTGCCGGCCTTGAGGATTCATATTTTGGCTGGGCGGCTTTTCTACTTCGGCGAAGCGGCCTTCGATGAATTTGAGGTAGACGGGATTGGGGGGCGCGCCCTCGTTGAGCTTGTCTACCTGGAGGATGCGTTCGCCGCTTGGGGCGGAGACGGTTTTTTTGGTCTCTTTGTCGGTGACAGCGGCGGTTTCGAGGGTCCAGACAGCCTGGACGCCGTTGCGCCAGTCGGTGCTGCCGGATTGGGCGCTGTCGCCTTTGGGGGGATGGGAGATGATAAGGACGGCGCAGTTGTGATCTTCGGCCCACTGGTCGAGGGCGGAGAGGAAGGCTCTGACAAGGGCGCGGTCGTTCTCGTTCTGGACGAAGGCGGCGGCGAGGGGGTCGATGATCAGGAGGCGGGCCCGGGCGGCGGCGGCGTAGTTGAGGAGTGCGTCACCGCCGTCGAGCCAGTAACCGGTTGTGCTGGTGTGGGCTCCCTGTGCTGCGCCCCAGAGGCCGCCTTCGGGCCTCATGTTGACGTAGTGCAGTTGCCCGGTCAGCTGCCGGACTCGTTCGGCCCGGTCCGCTCCTCGACCGCAGACGGCGGCAAGGCGGTTTTGCCATGCAAGAAGCCTGGTTTCCCAGGCGGCAAAGACGACCGGACCGGCGGCGAGCAGCGCGGGGGCTTTCGGTCCGCTGAGCATGACAGCGCCGCTCTCGGTCTGAATGAAGCGCTCGGCACCGGTTGCGACTGCGACTGCGAGCTGCAGGGCGATGCGGCTTTTGCCAGCACCGCCGGCGCCGGTAAGCACGGAGAGGGTGGCGTCCGGCATCCAGTCCTTGACGAGCCAGGAGACCGGCGGCGGGTTGGGGCTGTGGTCTGTCAGCACGTTCGCCAGGGCCGGTCCGGGGTTGAGCAGCTGCCGGATTCTGGATTTGGCCTGCTGGCGCGCGGCATCGTTGTCCGAGCGCAGGCCTTCGGCTATGTCTGGACCGGTTGGCGCGGGGGCGGCGGCATCAACAGCGGCTGGCAGTGCGTCCTGGAGGATGGATCTGGCTTCGAGGTCGTCTCTGCCGTCTGCCAGGGCTGCTTTCAGTTTGTCGTATGCCGCGGCCACGGGATCGGGCTGGATGTGTTCGGTTCCGGCTGCGATCTGCGGCCGACCGTTCTGTCGTTCATTCATGGGCTGGTCCCTGTAGTGGGGCTGACGCGGGGTCGTGGCCGGCGGCCAGCCTCTTGATGGTTACGCGGCAGCCCTGATCGGCCCAGCGCTGCGCGGCTTTGCCGGCTGAACTGACGCCTGCTTCGTCGGCGTCGGGCCAGAGGGTGATTTGACTGAAGCAGCCGGGTTCGATGCGTGCGTAGCTTGTGCCGGCGCAGACGGCTACGAGGGCGGGCTCTTCGGCGTAGCGGAGGATGCGGAGGCCGTCGGCGAGGCCTTCGCAGATGTGCAGGTTGCAGGCTGCTATCCGGAGCCGGCCGCGCCAGAGGAGGCCGTAGAACGGTCCTGCGCCGTATGTGCGTTTGTCTTCCTTGTCCGGCCAGTGGTAGGCCTTGCCGCCAGCCTTGTCGATGGTGACCAGCTGGATCTTACGCGGGGGCGCCGCGGGGTTGTCGAGCGGGCGCATTGCCATGATCAGGGCGCCGGTTGCGTTGCTGTCGGGGCGGCTGTGGGGGAATCTGCGATGGCTGCGGGGGAGCCAGCGTACCGATTGGGGCAGTGGGACGGCAGGGGGCCAGAGGCTGCGTTCCGCCAGCCACTTTGACGCGGGATGTTGTGGGGCGGGACCCGTAGTGGATGGTTGCGCGGCGGCCCACAGTTCGGCGGCGTAGGCGCTTGTATCTTTGTCCCGACCCGGCCCTGAGCGGCCCTGAGCACCGTTTTCAGCGTTTTTGGGGCTAAGATGCCTATTGGTCCCTTGAGGCCTCCTGGGGCCGCCTGAGGTCTGTTGAACACCTTGCAGCGGCGTTGCGTCTGCGCCTGGGGGCGGGCGGCCGGCGTGGAAGGCGGCGAAGCAGGCGTCGCAGCGGCAGAGCCAGAGGCCGGTAGCCTGCTGCAGGGCGTGGCGGATGACGGTTGGATCACAGTTATGGCTATGGCAATGGACGCGCAGGGGGGAGTCGCCGGGGCGATGGCCGTCCTGGAAGGAGAGGGCGGTCTTGTTGTCGCCGCCGTGGCAGATGGCGGTCGACGTGCGGTACCAGCCGCCGGATGCGGCATGGGGACAGGGCAGCCTGGCGGCTACCTCGGCGGCGGTTGCGATCGGGATGCGGTTTGTGTATATGTGCATATATGTTACATTTGCAGGTGAGATCGACAGGGTCTCGTATGCTGATTGGGCCCCGTTCCGGAGGCAGCCGGAGCGGGGCTTTTCTTGTTTGTGGACAAAAGGTATACAGAGGCCGGCCGGCTTGCCTGGGCGGCTATTGCCTGGTTTCCTGTTCCTCTACCCGGGCGGCCGCGTGCAGGAGCGCGTCGCGCACGAAGTCGGAGAAGCGTTTGTCGCTGGCTTCGGCGGCGGCGATGAGGCGGCGTTTGTCGCTGGCGGTTACGCCGACCGAGACCTGGGCCGTTTTCCTGTGCTCGGCGGATGTTCTGACTCTTGGATTCTGTGCGGTCTTCGGATTGGGCGGGTCACTCTTGGCTTGCATGAGCATTCTTCCTTCAGGGGACTGCGGCGGTGGTTCGCTGTGCGTGATTGTCTGGTCTACGATCAATAGCATAGATTGGGCAACTGATCAAGTGGGAAATTTGTTTGGGATTAGACAGAGTTTGTGCTATTTCGGCCAAGGGTTGGTTGGCGGTGTTGTCTGAACCGTGACCTGTTGGGTTATGCGGTCGGGGCGGTTGGGCCCAGCCGGCCGTTAAATCACACCATAAAGGGCGCACCACCAAGGGCACCCACTACAGGCGACGCGATTTGTCTGAACTATGCCACTAGCACCTGAGATCGCAGAAATGTGCTGTTGATATTGCAGATACGATTATCTACACATATGTTCATATAGATTGCAATGCAATTCTTACCAATTTCTTCCGTCAGCTTGCACGGTGCCGCTCTGGGCGCTTTTTTCAGAGATTCACGCATGCTGTCCCAATGAAACAAAACAGGCGTCACAGGGTTTTGCGGCCTATAGACGCCACCGCCTTCACTGGCGCCAACCTCGGTGTGAGGCGTCCAGCCGTTGAAGGGCTGCGTTGACACAGGAAGAACGAAATCCAGGATTCCGCCGGGCGCCAGACCGGCTGGCATTATGGGGCTTAACTGCAGGGATGAGGGATCAGGGGTCAGGGGGTAGGGACAAGGCGGAGGCAGGGGCGTTTATGAGGTAGGAGAAGGGGTTAGGGTCGGGATAGGGCGGATTTTCGTGAGGAGGTGATGGCGTTGTCAGGATAATGTTTATGATATGATCTTATATGCAGTATGTAAATACATCAATTGATGCAATATTGATATAGGAGACTACAAAGGGCGTCCCACAAGGGGGCGCCCTTTTTGGTGTTTGGCCGGCGGCGAGGGGAGGGTGGATTCTGCGGGTGTTTCTCCTGCGGCGGATTGCTTCGTCACGGCAGCAGGAGCGGTTCCGGTTCTTCGTATTCGGCTATGCGCGGCAGCCTGTATTCGGTCCGGAAGGTGACTGTCACAAAAGCATGTGACTTTTGCCTGACAGCGATCATATGACAGTGGCCGCGTCCGAGCCGGCGGGCGGCTTTTTTGGTCGGCAAATGCGTGAACCGGGGCGATTTCCGCAGTGCGGAGGCGGTCGTTGCAGCACAGATTTTGCCTTAAGCGGTTGCGTTGTGATCAGTCCCGTGACATTTTGGTGATGGTTGACACTGTTTGGCGTGACAGTCCGCTGGGTAAGCTTTTTCAGCTACACATACGTATCCGGCCAAGCATTTTGGCGCCGTCCGATGTGCGACGTTTTGCGCCTGACAGCTGGCGGATGCACTTCCAGCTGAAAAAGGTACCTGATGAGGCATACTCAGATACGCCGGTCGAAAAAGGTTCTTCTCGTCCTGTTGGTGCTGCCCTTTTTGTTCGAGATGGCAGGGATGCTGCCTACGTCCACCGCTCAGATTGGGGTGCGCAGCGCATATGCCAAGGAGCACGGCGAGCAGATTCCACCGGAGCGGCCGAAGCCGGAACTGGAGAACGATAACGATACACCGGAGCGACTGAAGCCATTGGGGCCAGAGCTACCGGAAAGGGGAACAACGACGCCAGACCTGCCGCTTGATAAGCCACCGGATCCGGTCGAGACGTCAGAGCCGTCGACTGCGACACCGGAGCCGACCGCCACACCGACAGTGCCGCCGGATCCAACGGCTACAGCGACTGCGACGTCAGAGCCACCTACCGCGACGCCGACGGCGACACCAGAACCGCCGACTGCGACGTCAGAGCCGACAAGGTGGAACGACGATTCATGGAAGCTAACGAGTATACCGACGAGGGACGAGGACAATTCGCGGCCGACGGCTACACCGACTGCGACACCGACGCCGACCGCCACACCGACAGTGCCACCAGAGCCAACAGCAACAGCGACATCGGAGCCGCCGATTGCGACACCGGAGCCGACGGCTACAGCGACTGCAACGCCAGAACCGCCGACCGCGACGCCCGAGCTGCTCTGCGACATATCGTGCGATCCGACCGCGACGCCGACGCCGGAGCCGACCGCGACAGTTGAACTGCCGATTGCGACACCGGAGCCGACGGCTACAGCGACAGCAACGCCAGAACTGCCGACCGCGACGCCCGAGCTGCTCTGCGATATATCGTGCGATCCGACCGCGACGCCGACGCCGGAGCCGACGGCTACACCGACTGCTACACCGACGCCGACCGCGACTGCAACGCCAGAGCCGCCGACTGCGACACCGGAGCCGACGGCTACAGCGACTGCAACGCCAGAGCCGCCGACTGCGACACCGACGCCGACAAGGGGGAACCGAAAGCCTCCATGGTGGAGGCCAACGGCGACACCGACACCGACGCCGATAAGGTGGAGTCAAGTTCCTCCATGGCGGAGGCCGACTGCGACATCGACTGCGACGCCAGA
>VXOE01000006.1:14775-22084 GCA_009840225.1 Caldilineaceae bacterium SB0662_bin_25
CGACGCCAGAACCGACGGCCACAGCGACTGCAACGTCAGTTCCGCCGACTGCGACTGCGACACCGACGCCGACCGCAACCCCGACTGCGACGGCAGAGCCGCCGACTGCGACATCGGAGCCGCCGACTGCGACGCCGACCGCAACTGAGTTGCCTGCTCTGGCCACAGCTACGCCGGAGACTACAGTATCGCCGGAGCCGACCGCAACCCCGACTGCGACGGCAGAGCCGCCAACAGCGACATCGGAGCCGCCGACTGCGACGCCGACTGCAACCGAGTTGCCTGCTCTGGCTACAGCTACGCCGGAGGCTACAGTATCGCCGGAGCCGACCGCAACCCCGACGGCTACAGCGACGGCGACGTCAGAGCCAACCAGGCTGCCCGCCAGAGTAGAGACACCGACAGCGACTGCGACACCAGAACCCACGGCTACAGCGACGGCAACGTCAGAGCCAACCAGGTTGCTCGCCAGGGTAGAGACACTGGCAGCGACTGCGGCGGCAGAACCGACAGCGACGGCGACGTCAGAGCCAACCAGGTTGCTCACCAGGGTAGAGACACTGGCAGCGACTGCGGCGGCAGAACCGACGGCCACAGCGACGGCGACGTCGATAGCTGTTCCGGCGGCGCCGCAGAATGTGCGGGCGAGCGTTGAAGGGGACAAGGTGACGCTGACCTGGGGCGATCCCGGGGACGGCAGCGTGACCGGCTACCGGATCGAACGCCGCGGAGAGGACCCGGCGGACCCGTTTGTGACGCTTGTGGAGGACAGCGGCAGTGCGTCAACGCAGTATGTGGACAGTTCGGCGGCGCCGGAGATGGGGTACGTCTACCGGGTGCGGGCGATCAGTGCGGCGGGTGCGAGCGAGCCGTCCGCGGAGGTTGGCGTTAATCCACTGCCCGCGCCAACGGTCGTGCCAAGCGATCCGGACAGGGGTGTGCTGGTTGCGCTCTACAATGCGACGGACGGGGACAACTGGACGATGCGCACGAACTGGCAGAGCGGCAGACCGATTGGCGAGTGGTACGGCGTCACGACGGACGGCGGCGGCCGCGTCACCGGGCTGGCCCTCAGCGACAACGGTCTGAACGGTTCGATACCGGCGGCTTTAGGCAGTCTCGGCGGCATGGCATGGCTGGACCTCCGTCGTAACCGGTTGAGCGGTTCGATACCGGCGGCGCTGGGCGATCTCAGCAACCTGTCGCATCTGTACCTTGACGGCAATCCGCTGACCGGATGCGTGCCCACGCGGCTGCGCAGCGTGCCGTCGAACGACTTTTCCAGCCTAGGGCTGCCATTTTGTCAAGAGGCATCGGCATCTACGTCAGGGCAAGCGCGTCTAATTTCGGGCGCCAGAGTATCTGGAAACTTGTCAAAAAGAAAGTCAACTATTTTAGAAACTGCTATACGTCCGCCAATTGGAGATGGATTGCGGCCGAAAGACCGGTCTCTGGTCACCAGCCATCATTCCCGCTTGCGATCGCGCACTACAGGGTTGCACAGTTGGCGGCGTATTCCCGATCCAGACTCGATTCAGGCAGCGTCACAAGGGCTTGCGAATTAATGTGCGTTCAAATTGAGAACCCTCTATTTGTGTGTTACGTGTTGCGTATTTCGTATTGCGTAGAAGCAGGCATGATGGGCGCGATGCCGTTGCGTGTTCCGCGTGAAACGGGTTGGTTTCATGCCGCTGGCGGGCGGCGGCAGGATCAATCCTAACGGCCCGAGTGCGCGTCTCCGGGAAGATGCCGGGTGTTTTCAAAGTGCCGGCCTATGGGAATCGTGGCGTCTGGAAAGCAGCGCTATGCGGTGAAAACCCGCCGAAAGTTGACGGGAAGGTCGCTTGCGGCGACAATTTGCGCGGGCGGGAGGCAGTACTCGTGATTTCGTGGAACGGAGGCTCCGGTCGTAACAAGGTATAGGAATTTTCGCAGCATGTGCCGGGCGGCAGGCGGCCCGTTCATGCTGGCGGGCGTTCTTGTATTGTGTCAGGCCGGGGAAGCGCGGGCGATAGTGAGGCGGCTGTACCACAGATTATTGGATAGGAAGTGGTTCTATCGCGATCGGAATTTCATATTGCGTCTGGCGGGACAGACGCTCGTTTTTGCGGCGGCGCTTCACTTTTTTTTGCAGCGGGGTACACTGCCAGGGCCGATGCTTCTGGCTGGCGCGTTCCTTTTCAGCGGTCTTTTCTGGCTCAGGACAGAGGCCTACACGGTCGTGCGGCGGCATCTCTATATGGCGATACAGGCGGCAGTTGCCGGTCTGATGGCGTTCCAAGATTTTGTTTTTGCTTATCTGTTTCTGGTCCTTGTCGGGCAGTCGGTGCTCATGTTCAGGTTGCGAAGCGGTCAGATCTGGGCCGTTGTCCTGTATTTGATCGTCCTGGCGGTGAACTGGCTTCACCCCGGAGACGGACCGCTAACGCCCGAGGTCAGATCGCTTCTGGTCACTGCGGGGATGATCGTTGCGGGCGTTCTGGGCGGCAGCATGGCGCAGGCGAGACGGGCCCAGGACAAGGTCGAGAGCTTGTATGCCGAGTTAACTGACGCCCATGATCAGTTGCAGGGGTTTTCTGAACAGTCCAGGCGGCTGGCTGTGGCACACGAGCGCGACCGGCTTGCGAGAAGGTTACGCGATTCGCTGGGACAGAGGCTGACGGCGTCGATTGTGCAGCTGGAAGGCGCGAGCCTGTTGATGGAGGCGGACCCGCAGCGAGCGGTGGGGATGGTCGAGAGGGCGCGGGCGCAACTCGGCACAGGCCTGGACGACCTGCGCAGTACGTTTCAGGAGTTAGGCCGGTCCGGGCCTTTCGATGGCGCAACGGTCGAGGCGGCCGAGTCAGAGCCGGGGATGGAGTGCGAAGAGAGCTGAGGGGAAAGGCGCGACATGGGGCGGGCGCCCTGTTCAAGCTGGCGGGAGACCAGGTTTTGCATCAAGTTGGAGAGATTGTGAATGGTTGTGAAGCGGCTGAAGCATAGGTTGTCGGATGGGAAGCGGTTTTATCACGGGCGAGATTTCACACTGCGCCTGGCCGGCCAGGTTTTTGTCCTGGTGTCGGTGGTTTACGTTTTTGTTCAGAAGGGTTTGGCGCCGGCGTCGCTGCCTCTGGCCGGGGTGTTCCTCTTCAGCGCTTTTTTTTGGCGCAGGAGATGGGAAGACACGTTCGTGCATACGCATCTTTATATGGTGTTCCAGGCTGTAGTTGCCGGCCTGGTTGCGTTCCAGGACATTGACCTCAGCTGCCTGTTTCTGGTTCTGGTCGGGCAGGCGATGGCTATATTCAAGCCCCGGACCGGCCTGATCTGGGTTGCCGTAATCGAGTCAGTGTTTCTGGCCGTCAACTGGCGTCATCCCGGAGACGCCCTGTTTACGCCTGAGAGCAGGGCGGTTGTCGTCAGTGCGCTGATGATGGCTTCCGGCCTGATGAGCAGAAACATATATCAGACGAGACGGGATAGGGACAGGATCCAGAATTTGCTGACAGAGCTCAACGGGGCGCATGCGCGGTTGCAGCGGTACGCGGGGCAGGCCGAATGGCTGGCTGCGGCAACCGAGCGCGAGCGTATCGCCAGAGATCTGCACGATGCGCTTGGGCACAGGCTGACTGTTTCGGTGGTGCAGCTGGAAGGCGCGCACAAGCTGATGGCGCAGGATCCCCGGCAGGCAGCGGGGATGATAGAGACGGTGCGTTCGCAGCTGACGACGGGGTTGCGTGAGTTGCGCCAGACCCTTCAGGCGCTGCGTGGAGAAGAGATCAACAGCGACAGTCTTGTCTCTTCCTTGCAACAGACCGTTGATGCGTTTGCAGATGCCACTGGCATCGTTTGTCACTGCCAGATGCCCGAGGCGCTGCGGGCACCCTTATCCGATGATCAGTGTACAGCAATATACCGGACGGTGCAGGAGACGCTGACAAACGCGCAGAAGCACGCCCGGGCCCTGAACATCTGGGTGGACCTGGAGGCGAGCGCGGGCGCGGTCGTTTTGCGCGTACGCAATGACGGCCGGGACTTTGATCCGTCGAACGGCAGCGGGTCCGGGCTACGGGGGATGCGGGAGCGGGCCGAGCTACTCGGCGGTGATCTGTGGGTGACCACACCGGCGGAGGGCGGCATTCTGGTGCATCTTTCCCTGCCAATCGGAGAGGCAGCGCGCGAGGCTGTCACGGCCCAATCGCAGGTGTTGGATTATGAAGTTGAGCGGGGAGGCGGATGAGCAGGGCCGGCAGGGGAGCCCGGTTCTACCGGGGTCATTCCTTTTTATGACTCGTTTTTCTGGAATCTTAGTTGCAGAGGAAGTAGGCTCGATGGGGCGTTTTTTCGACGGCCGCGCGACCGGCCGGCGTTTGCGAGAGGGATTGCGGGAGAGGACTCGATTTTATCGCTGGGAGAATTTTCCGATCCACTGTGCCGCGCAGGCGGTTGTCGTTCTCATGCTGGTCCACTACCGCATTGAGACGGGTTCACTGCCGGCGCCGGTTTTTCTGATTGGGGCGCTGCTTTTCAGCATTTTGTTTTGGCGTGTGCCGACGGGCGATTTCCGGCGCAATCAGCTCCACCTGGCGGCGCAGAGCCTGATCGCCGGTGTGGGGTTCGTGCAGGAGTTTCTCTTCATCTATTTGTTTTTGCTTCTCGTCGGGCAGGCGGTATTGCTGTTCAGAACCGGACAGGCGTTGCTGTGGATCGGCGCGTACAGTGCGACTGCGCTATGGGGGATGTTAATTCATCATGTCGATACGCCGCTGATGCCTGCGGCCACTACCGTTCTGGTCGCAGCCGGCTTTTCTTTGACCGCGATTTTGAGTGACAGGATTGCGTACGAGAGGCGCGTTAAGCGCGATATGCAGGGTCTGCTGACGGAGATCTCGGAAGCCAATGCGCGTTTGCGGGAGTACGTCGGGCAGCGCAGGTTTCTGGCGGTGGTGGCGGAGCATAACCGCCTGGCGCGCGCGTTGCACAATGCTCTCGGACACCGGCTTACGGTTGCGATTGTGCAGGTGGAGGGCGCGAGCCGGCTGATGGGAAGAGATCCGTCGCAGACGGACAGGATGCTGCAGACGGTGCACAGGCAGCTCACGGCGGGGCTGGAGGAGCTGCGGGATACGATCAAGGCGCTGAGCACGCCTGAGATCAACGCCGACAATCTGACGCCGGCGTTGCGGCAGCAGATCAGCGAGTTTTCCCAGGAGACCGGTATTGTTGTGCGCGCGCAACTGACGGAGGTCCCTGAAGATTTGCCCGAGTCCCACTGTCTGACGGTGTACCGGGCGGTCCAGGAGGGGCTGAGCAATATGAGAGATCATTCCGAGGCTGCGAACATATGGTTGAACCTGGACGTCGCGGAGGACAGGCTGATTCTGACGATGCGGCACGACGGCGAGGCGTTCGACCCGTCGCTCGGCTACGGGTACGGACTGCCGGGGATGCAGGAGCGTGCGCTTCAGATTGGGGGGACGTTCCGTGTGACCAGGCCGGCACCGGGCGAGGTCCTGGTGACCTTCACCCTGCCTATCGGGGAGAGGGCGCGGGAAGGGGTGTGGTCAAGCGGCGAGTAGTTTGCGCTGATCTGGAGATTGGGGGCTGCGCATTGCGGCGGCGTTGCGAAGCGTTTTTGTCTACCCTTCGAGAAGGCGGGAGCGGAGCATGTTTGAGAAGATATCACTTTTGTTGGTAGATGACCAGGAGCTACTGCGTGAGGGGATGCGCATCATTCTCAACCTGGAGGAGGACATAGCCGTTGTGGGCGAGGCCGGAAACGGTCAGGAGGCGATCAGCCTATATGACGAGCTGCGGCCGGACGTGGTGTTGATGGACGTGCGGATGCCGGTGATGGACGGCATCAGTGCGGTGCGGTATATCTGCCGGCGCGATCCGGAGGCGAAGATCATCATTTTGACGACGTTCGACAACGACGAGTATGTGTTTGAAGGGATCCGGGCCGGTGCGCTTAACTATACGTTGAAGGCGACATCCAGCGAGCATCTGGCGACCGCTGTGCGGACGGCACACCGGGGCGATTCCTGGCTGGATGTCGCGGTGGCCCGCAAGATCATCAATGAATTTGTGCGTCAGCCGCCGCCTGCCTACGACGTATCCAAACTGGCCGAGCCCCTGAGCGAACGGGAGCTGGAGATATTGCGGCTGCTGAGAAGTGGATGCCGCAATTCGGAGATCGCCGAGCAGCTGCATCTGGCCGAAGGGACGGTGCGGAACTATGTTTCGGCGCTGATGGGGAAGCTGAATGTTCGCGATCGCACGCAGGCCGTTTTGCGCGCCAAGGAGTTAGGGCTGGTGTGAGGGATGCGAGGGTGTTCCGGTTGTGGGCGGCGGCGGTGCGAGTTTTTCGTTTTTAGTGAACTGCCGGAGTACGCGAAGAACGGCTTAACTGCTTATGATCCACGGAGGGACACGGAGAACGGCTTTTGTCCGCGGAGGACGCGGAGGGGCGCGGAGAACATCTGACTGCTTTCATCCGCGAAGTCACGCGAAGGGGCGCGAAGAACACCATTTTGTCCACGGAGGACACGGAGGGACACGGAGAACATTTAACTGCTTTTGATGCGCGAAGTCACGCGGAGAACACCAAGGGCGTGGCGGGGTTTCCGTGTGCAGCTGCGCAGCCGGTCGCGGACCGGTCGCACTTTGCTTCTGCAAGTCGTTGTTCGGACAAGCGTCAACGGGCTCCAGATCGGTCATGCAGGTTGAAGCGGCCCAGACAGGAGTCATGGCCCGTCTTTTTCGTGTTGGGCCAGCCAGGCCCAGGCGATGGACCTTTCCAGGTCGTTAAGGCCGCCGTCCCTCAGAGCGTAATTCTTGCCATCTAAAGCGACGGCAAGATAGAGACACAGGGGGTGGGGCAACCCTAAGGGCGGGCGCCCACAAGGGGCGCCCCTACTGCTGTGATGCCGGGGCATCGAGTCGATGAGTCGCGTGCGGCAGGCGTCAACGCGGCGTCACAGACGGATACCGGTTCGTCTCCGCACCCAACCAGCCGCCTGTCTCGCCGGCGGCGTTGACGGCGCGGATGGTGTAGAAGTAGGTCGTCCCGGCCGTAACGGCCGTGTGCGTGTAGGAGGTGCCGGACAGGTTGGCTCCCCCGATCGGCTGCCAGGCGGGTAGCGGATCCCACCACACCATCAGTTCGTAGCGCACCGCGCCCTGCACCGCGCCCCAACGCAGCGCGACGCCGCCCGCTGTCGCCGTCGCGGTCAGCGCCGGTGTCGAAAGCCTTGCTGCAGTTGCGGTCGGCGTCGGTGTAGCCGTTGACGTCCCGCCAGCCGGTACCTCTTGCGATGCGGTCACAGAC
>VXOE01000152.1 GCA_009840225.1 Caldilineaceae bacterium SB0662_bin_25
GGAGCCCCCGCACAAGGGAGGGCCGAATAGGCCCGACCGCCCGGAACTGCAGTGGCCAGTGGTCAGTGGTCAGAGACGGCGCTTGTTCTGGCGGAAACTGGAATGGGAACTGACCGTGGCCTGGGTGCCTCCAGAGGTATACGATAATTCGCCCCGATATTGGGATGCAGCGGGTGAATCAGCCCTTGATGCCGGTGAGGGTGATGCCTTCGATGAAGGCCCGCTGGGCGAGGACGAAGACGATGATTACGGGCAGGATGGCCATTGTGTTGCCGGCCATGGCGAGGTTCCAGAGGGGGCGGTCACGATCGAGGAAGTAGGTCAGGCCCAGAGCGATGGTGAAGTGTTCCTGGCGGGTGAGGAAGATTAGGGGGGCCAGGTAGTCGCTCCAGACTCGGTTGAATTCGAACAGAGTCACGGTCGCCAGAACCGGTTTCGAGAGCGGAAGAATGATGCGGGCGAAGATTCCCAGCTCCGAGCAGCCATCGACGCGCGCCGCGTCGGACAGTTCCATGGGGATCGTCAGGAAGAACTGTCTGAGAAGGAATATGTAGAAGGCGCTGCCCAGGAAGCTGGGCACGATGAGCGGCAGGTAGGTGCCTGTCCAGCCCAGGTTCTTAAAGATGACGAAGAGAGGGACCATGGTAACGGCCCAAGGGATCATCATTGTCGAGAGGCAGATGAAGAACAGAACGTCCCGGCCCCAGGCGCGAATGCGGGCAAAGCCGTAGGCAGTCAGCGTGCAGGAGAAAAGGATTCCAATGATGGATGGAATGGCGATTTGCAGCGAATTGATCATATAGCTGAAGAATGGAATAAAGGTCCACGCCTCGGGATAAGTCTGCCACTGGAGAGGCCAGGGGATCCATTTAGGCGGCGAAATGAACACGTCTGGGGGATTTTTGAGGGAGGTGGAGACCATCCAGAAAAAAGGCAGCACAAAAGCGGCGGCCGCGATCAGGCCGCCGAGATAGAAGATCGTTTTGCCCAGCGCGCGCCCGCTAAGATGAAGAGTTTTGTTCTGTGCAGGCAGGCTGGCGACTTGCCCCTTTGGGATTACCACGATCGCACCTCACTGGCTTGGCTCTGTCCTGGTACTCCTATCCTTCGCCGCCGTAGTAGACCCAGCGGGCGGATGTGCGGAAGAGTAGCACGGTAACGACGACTACGACGCCGAAGAGGATCCAGGCCATAGCGGAAGCGTATCCCATGCGGAAGAAGCGAAAGCCATGGTCATACAGGTAAAGAACGTAGAACTCGGTAGAGCGTACTGGTCCGCCGTCGGTCATGATCCAGGCGTTGGCAAAGGTCTGGAAGGCGGCAATCAGGCCTGTGAGCAGGCTGAAGAGGATGGCGGGCGTCACCATGGGGATGGTGACATGCCAGACGCGGTGAAGGGCGTTGGCGCCGTCCACTTCAGCAGCATCGTAGAGGGAACGCGGTACATCCTGAAGGGCAGCCAGAAAGATGAGAACCGACCCTCCGACCAGCCAGAGTTGCATGATGATAAGGGATGGTTTCGACCAGGCGGGGCTCCCCAACCAGGCTGGGCCCTGGATCCCGATGAGGGCGAGAATGTTGTTGAGAAGTCCCCAGTTCGAGTTGAAGATCCACATCCACAGAATCGCGGTGGCGCTGATTGGAACGACGATCGGGATGTAGAATATCATGCGCAACAGGACGCGCAGGCGCAGCTGCTGGTTCAGCAGGAATGCGATGAGAAAGGCGGTCAGCACACCCAGAGGGACGGAAAACACCACAAAGTAGATGGTATTCCCGACAGCGTTCAAGTAGTGGGTGTCCTCGATGAGGCTGGAATAGTTCTGCAGCCAGACCCATTTGGGCGGCTGCAGGAGATTGTACTCTGTAAAGCTGTAATAGAGCGACAAGAGGAGGGGATAGACGAAGAAGCCCAGGAACCCGAGGATCCATGGCGATATGAAGGCCAACAACGTCAGGAATCGTTTGGCCGGCGGCGTCAAACGTCTAACCCTCCCTTGGCATATATGGCGCTAACCTGTCAGGCATCCAACACTTTCGCCAGTTCGGTGGTCACCTTTTCCTGGAGGATTTGCAGGCCCTCGCCCGGGTCGGTTCTGCCGAAACCGACTTCTTCTTCAAGGGCCAGGAACTCGGAATAAGCCAGGTACCAGTTCGGGTCGGAGGCGATGCCCCAGACGCGAGTGCCCTCTGACAGCCCGCTCGTGTAGAAGTCGAGCCCCGGGTAAAGAGAGCTCATATCGAGTGAATCGATGAAGCTTTTCGTTCCCATAATAAAGCCTGAAACGTCGTAGACACGCCTGTTGTATTCGTCGGTGGAGGTGAATTCCAGGAACTGCCAGGCGGCGTCCGGGTTTTCCGACCCATTCAGGATCATGGCCGTGTGGGTACCGGCGAAGAAGGGCATCTTGCCCTCGCCGGCGCCGTCGGGGACGAAGGAGAATCCGAATTTCAGACCCTCGGCGGCGTTGAGGGCCAACGAGCCGGGCGTCCAGGAGCCGCCTGAGAACAGAGCGACCTTGCCTGCCGCTTCCGCGCTGGGAATAGCTTGGCCCTGCTGCGCCGCTTTGAATTCGGCGATCTTTTCAGCGCCCACGCGATCATAGAAGGATTTCGCGATCTGCAGCGCCTCGGCGAATTCGTCGCTGTCGAAGTTGTATTCGAAGGCTTCGCCGTCGAAGTAGCGCTTGCCCATGACGACGCTCCAGCAGTCGGGGTAGGTAAGGATTCCTCTGATATCCATGCCGAGGGTATGGACATTGCCATCGTCATCGATATCTTCGAGGGCCCCGGCCCAGGCATGGAGCTCTTCGAAGTCGCTGGGGAGGGCGTCCTCATCGAGGCCGGCTGCTTGCACCAGGTTGCGGTTACGGGCCAAGCCGAGCCATCCCAGCCCCTCATTGGCGGGCAGTCCCCACCGCTCTCCTGCCCAGTTGACCGCCTCGAGGTGGGCCGACTGGTAGTTTTCGAGGTCGACAATTGTGCTGCTCTCGATGTAGTCGTCTACGGCAATCAAGGCCCCGCGAGCGGCAAGGGGGGCGCAGAGAATCAGGTCGACCAGGTCTGGCGGGTCCCCTGCGGCATATGCGGCCAGCGTTTTGTCCAAGATGGCCCCCGCGGTGAGCGGGTGCATGGTGATGTTGGGGTTGTGTTCGGTGAACAGATCGCAGCCGGCAACCTGCCCGTCTCCGCCTCGACCGCCCCAGATATACCAATAGTCGAGTTCGATCTGCTCAGCGGCCGGGGCCGCCTCGTCTCCGGCAGTAGGAGCGGCGACAACACAAGCGGAAAGTGCTGCTGCCGCTACACTGAAACCTGTCGCCTTGAGAAACGTGCGGCGAGTCAACCTTCTTTCGGAAGTAGCCATCATTCTCTCCTTTCGCTCTGGTCCTTGGCCGTTAATGCCTGTAGTCTATGGCACTGTTCGGGGAAAGACAGATTGTTTTCGTTAACTCAAATTCGATGGTAAGTCGGGCTTGGTCTGCCCCTACTCGCGACCGACTCCACGAACAACGACGTTGGCGACTTCAAAGGAATAGGGCGGATCGTCGGCCTGCGCATCGCGATAGGTGGGGACCCAAGTCCAGCGTTCGCGACGCTCTGTGTTCGGGTGGCTGGCGTGCATGGTCAGGTCGTGGAAGAATACGGCGCCGCCGGCCTCCAGCGGGGCGGTGACGGCAGAGTTTTCGTCAATCGTCTCGGGCCGGATACGGTGGCCGAATCCGGAGCCGTCGCTCATGTCGCCATCATGAATCACACTGCCGCGATGCGAGCCGGGCAAGAGCTTGAGACAGCCGTTTTCGGGCGTGGCATCGTCGAGCGCGACCCAGACAGAGATCTTGTGCGTGCCTTCCCAGTACGGCCAGTCCTGATGCCAGGGGCTGGCGATATGCGTATCTTCGTCTTTGTACACGACTTTGTCGCTCAAAAATTCGACATTGGGGCCAATGATGGCTTCGAGGATATCGACCAGGCGGTCGTCGCGCACGGATTGGCGAAACAGGCTACTGCGGCCGGCCAGCCCGACGTAGACGCCGGTTTCATCCACGAATTTCTTCTGGCTGCCCTCTCCTTCAGACTCCTGCCTCACCTCGTGCAGAATATTCTGAATTTCCTCTTTAAAGACCTTTACCTCGGCGCGACTGAACAGGTTGGGGACGACGACAAACCCATCGCGCGCGAAAGATTGGGCGATTTCAACTATGGATGCGTTCATTGACTTTCCCTTCTTGATCACTCTTCAAAACAGATGAGCTGTTGCCGTTTGGACGAGCACCTCTACTATACTTCATAAAGAAAGAAAATTGAATCGCCAGAATTTTCGCATGTGGCTCACATCCCGGTGTATAAACAGTCAGATGAGATGGCTGGACGCGACTCGGCGAAAGGTTTCGGCCCGCTCCGCCACCACGTCCAGATCGTCGTTGATAGTCACGCCAAAGGCGGAACCCAGGCCAGCGTCGGAGACGCCAATGCTGATATTGATCGAACGGGCCAGCAGGTCGTCGGTGCGCGGCAACATCCCTTTTGCGTATTGCATCGAACGGCCAGCTTCGGCGTAGTGGGGACAACTGAACGAGCAGGACAGCGGGGTGGGCATGCGTTGTTCCAGCAGGTGCTCCATGTTGTTGTAGACATGCCAGCCGGCTTCGGCCACGACCTTGCTGTCCAGCTCTGCGGCGATCTTTGCGGCCACATCTGCGTCCGGGAGGATAACCGTAAGTATGGTGGCGACCTCCTCCTCGGGATCGAGGACTTCGCGGAATTCCAGGCCAGGCAGATCGGATATCGCAGCTTTGAAGTGCCGCTTACTGGTCTGTAGTCGGTCGATCAAAGTTGGCAGTTTGCGCAGCTGGGCGAGCAGCACGGCGGCCTGCAGCTCGGTACAGCGAAAGTCGAGGCCGAGGAAGGGTCGTCTGCCGATTTCGACGCCGGTGCGCAAGGGGGAATGCCCCTGGTCGTGAAAGGCGAAGGCCCGCCTGTACAGGTCTTCGTCGTCGGTGATGACCATGCCGCCGTCGCCCGACGTGATGGTCTTGTAGATGTTGAAACTGAAGGCGCCCACATGGCCGATTGAGCCGATGGGTCGGCCGCGGTAGGCGGCGCCGAAGGCCTGGCAGCAGTCTTCAATGAGGTACAGGTTGTTTATGTCTGCGATGCGCCTGAGCTCCTCCAAACGGGCCGGGTTGCCCATCATGTGGACAGCCATTATCGCTTTGGTACGGGGGCTGATCTTCGCTTTCACGTCCTCGGGGTCAAGGTTGAAGGTACGATCGATCTCTGCCAGGACGGGTACGGCGCCTGTGTAGACGATGGCGGAGATGCTGGCGACGAAGGTGAAGCCGGGTACGATTACCTCGTCGCCAGGACCGATGCCGAGGGCTGCCATCGCGGCCAACAGGGCTGAAGTACCGGAGTTAACCGCCACTGCGTACTTGACTTGCGACAGGGCAGCGATCTCCTGCTCCAGCTGGTAGACTTTTCCCTGGAAGCGCGGGTCAACGCCATCGGGGGTCGTTACGCCGTAGCGATAGAGATAGCCTGCTCGCAGCACTTGCAGGACTTCCTCTATCTCCTCTTCACCGACCAGTTCCATGCCGGGTCCGGCCATTATTGCACTCCTTCATTTCAGTAAACTCTGCAGTGACCGCTTCAAATATTGATTCACTACACGCAGCATTGTCAGCCGATCATTTCATTTCGAGATCAGCCGCCGTATCCCGCGACATTCGTTATCACGGGGGACCACGCAAAGTCTTCGTCCAGGGGGAAGATCGGACGGGTTACGTATCTGTAGGGCAAACGCGTGAAATCCAGATCGGAGTATCCCTGGGTGAGGGCCAGGATTTCCCGCGGCGCGGCGTCGCGCAGTTCAGGCATGAGATAGCCGAGTTTCACGACAACGATTTTATGGTCCAGAGGCTCGACACCGGCCTTGCGGAAGTCGTTCAGAGATGAGAAGTAGGTGCGCCGGTCGGTGATGAGGACACGAACGCCGTCCACCTGTACCGTAGCGATCGCGACTTCCTGCGAATCCTGATCGGATGGGCAGAGATGCTCCACTGTGCCCGTGACTTCAAGGGGAGCGCCGTATTCGGTGTCCAGCTTTCCACCGAGACTGAGCGAAACGGTGGCTCCGACACCGGCTTCGAAACAGATGCGGGCGGCCTCGCTGTCGGGAATCCCGGCCAAAATGGCGTCGGGGACGTTCTTGGCGAGGAGACGCGACAGAAAGTGGGGCACATCGCCGGGTGTGCCCGCGGTGGGGTTGTCGCCGGAATCTGCGATGAAGACGCAGCTTTCCTCGGCTGCGAGTGCCAGATCGATGGCCTCGTCGGCGGAGGCGGCGACCTCCTGGTCGAAGGTGAAGTTATGGCGCTGGTCCCACATAGCCTGCGCCAGGCGTTTGGCTTGGCGCCGCGCATGGGGAAGGTGGGGCGAGTCCTCAGCGATAACGACAACGCTGCTAGTCGAATAGGGGGCGTCGGCCCAGCCGAAGCCGACCAGGATTTCGGCGGTGAGGATGCCGGGCTGCTGACCGATTTCGATTGCCAGTTCCAAGAGCGACTTCATGGGGTCGACTTCGGTCGTGGCTCTCTCTCCGGGCAGAATCATCGGTACGCGGACAAAGACCGGGCGCGGGCGATGGCCGCCGCGAATGCAGTGGGCAAGCAACGTCATCGCTCTTTCCAGCGTTTGCGGCGCGTCGCGGTGAGGGGCGGTGCGGTAGACGGTCCAGATATCTGTTTTGTTGGCGAACTCTTCGGTGAGGTTGCCATGCAGGTCGAACCTGGCTGAGATGAGGACGTCGTTGCCGACCTCGGCCCGGATCGACCGCACCAAGTCTGTCTCCCCGCTCCATATGTGTTCAACCAGGAGGGCACCGTGAAGTATCAGGCAGACGCCGTCCAGGGGACCGGCCTGTCGGATGCCTTCGATAATCTCGTCCCTCAGTTGGAGATAGGTGTCCTGTTCTACCGTTCCTGACGGGGACAGGCCATTGGCGTGCAGAATGGGGACTGGTTCCGCGCCTAAGTCGTCCATCATTTCGGCAAGCGAGGCGTATTTAGGTCCGGCCACAGACCCCACCGGGTAGGGCGAGAATAGAGTTTCACCATGCAGGAGCTCCTGGCCGCGCCAGATCCGAAAGTGGTCAATTGTGGTCGGAATCGGGGATGTATTCAGGGCTTCATGGCTGATACCTGCGATCGCGATGCGCACTTCGTTTCTCTCCCTGTGAATTAGAGACTTGGATCAGGTGACAGTCCGGAAAAGGCGGTCCAGGTCGTAGACTGGTTGGGCATGGTCTGAGCAGAGATGGCCTTCGCAAACTTGCCCGCAATTCAGTCGACCAACTGCGACAGCATCACCTTTGGTGTACAGAGCGTGGCTAAGCAAGTGTGAGTAGCATCTGTTGCTTTGAATCGGTCGACAGGAATGGAGGGTTATTTGACTGCGCCGCTTGTCATGCCCTGTACAACCCAGCGCTGGAACAGGACAAAGATGATCATGAGCGGGATGCTGGTGATGGTGGAAAGAGCCATGATGGAATTCCAGTCCCTGACGAACTGGCCAAAGAAGGCGGCCAGGCCGATGGTGAGGGGCTGGGATCCGGGCGAGTCTGTGAGTGTAACGGCAAGCAGGAATTCGTTCCAGGCAAATACGAAAACGAAGGTGCCTGTGCCCACGATTCCCGGTACCGCCAAGGGCACCAGAATTTTCTGCATGGCCTGGAGGCGGGTGCAGCCGTCTATCATTGCCGCTTCTTCAAGATCTACGGGGATGGCGTCCATGTATCCCTTCAGGAGCCAGATACAGATGGGCAGAATAAAGGCAGAGTTTACGACGATGAGTCCAAAGAGAGAGTCGTAGAGCCCGACAAGGTGGGCCAGCCGGAAATAGGGAACGATCAGGGTTACGGTAGGCAGCATGAGCAGTGCCATGATACCCAACAGCATGTACCGCCCGCCAACCATTTTGAAGCGCGAAAAGCCATAGGCTGCGAGGAGGCCAAGAACGAGAACGATTGCGAGCGTGGACAGAGAGATGATCGTACTGTTTATGAAGTACCCACGATACAGTTCATTTTCGATCAGTGAAGCCATGTATTCGAAGGTGAGCTGGCTGGGGTCGAGCCGGGGAGGATAAGTGAGAACCTCCTTTATTGGCCGCATAGCGGCATTGATCATCCAGACAACCGGTGTAAGGATTATGATGGCCGAGAGGGTCGTGAGTGATACGACAAAGACTTGATGTATCAGATACCCGTACCTGAATCTGAGATCAGAAGCTCGTTTCACCTGATTCGCTCCCTCGAGACACCAGCCTCAAGTAGACGATGATAAGGATAGCCACCATGATGAGCATCAGGGTGCTGACCGCGGCGCCGTAGCCAAGGTTGCCATCCAGTAAGGCGGTCTTATAGATGTAGTAGGCCACGGTCTCGGTGCTGCGGAGGGGACCGCCCCGGGTCAGCATTCTGATCAGATCGACGTGGCCAACAGTCGTAATGATGTCGATGGTGGAAATGGCGATCAGGATGGGACGCAGTTGGGGCAATGTGACATGCCAGAAGCGTCTGCCCGCGTTGGCCCCGTCAACCTTGGCAGCCTCGTAGAGTTCGGGCGGGATCGCCTGAAGGCCGCCAAGAATGATGATCATATAGAAGGGATAGGCTTTCCAGGTGTTGACGGCGACAACCGAGGCCATTGCCAGACCCGGCTTTGCAAGAAACTCGATCGGCATTTCCTGACCCAATAGACCAACCCATAGATAGTTGAGCAGGCCAAAAGGATGATAGAGGAGAGTCCACATGAGTCCCGCAGATGCCGTGGAGAATACCCAGGGCAGGATCAGCAGGCCGCGCATAATGTTTCTCAATGTCGTGCTGAACCAGGTCTCATTCAACAGTATGGCCAGCACCATGCCGATGAAGATATGCAGAATCACCGAAGCAACCGTAAAGACAAATGCATTGGTCAGACTACTCCAGAACCACGGGTCTTGCACCAGTTCGGCATAGTGTCGAATGCCGACAAACAGGGGTATACCGGCCTCAACATCGATGAGGCTCATCTGAAATGTGCGCAACAGGGGAAAGATGCTGACAAGGATAAAAAAGAGGATTGCGGGGCCCACGAACAAGAAGCCATACATCTCGCGGGGCAAGACCCTTCGCGTCGAGGGAGGCCCCTGTCGGGCCGATTGGGCTTCGGTGACCTTTACAGTCATCTCAGGGGAAGACGGTTGATGCGCGCCCTTTTCACCCATACTTGAGCTCTCAAGAATTGTGCTGAACTCAGGGGGTTGGTGCGTTGTGAATCAGGGCCTTACGGGCTTCTTGTGCCCGTAAGGCCCTATCATTCCCAAGTAAAGCAGGGATCGCGGCGGCCAGACGGTAGCGTGAGAGAATCCCTACAAGGGCCTCACAGTCCTAAGACAGTTACTTGGCGGCGTCCAGTTCGGCCTGCCAGATGGCGGCGGCCTCATCCAATGCGGTCTGGGAATCCTTTTCGCCCGCAAGTACCTGCTGGAAAGCCTGTTGGAAAGCATCGATGAGCTTCGAGGCTTCAGGAAGGGGGGCAAACAGGATATTGCTCTCCGGATCCTGATTTGCGAATGCGGGTACCTGGCTCAGCATGGGGTCATCTGAGTCGGCCAGCGATTCGACGGCCGCATTCGTCGCCCAAAGCAGGCTGACCGTTTCGGTCATCTTGAGGGAAACTTCATCGGAATAGATATACTTGAAGAATTCCCATGCCTCTTCTTTGTGGGGCGAGTTGGCCGCGATTCCCATACCGCTGCAAGCCCAGGAGTAGCCGCCCGTTTTGTGCGTCCACGCGGGGGCGTAGGCCATGCGGATTTCGGGATCGATCTGCTTCGCCTTCGTCCAGATAAACGGGCCGTCAATGATGGCGGAAGTCTGGCCGCTGGCCACGAATTCCAGCATCAGAGCTTGATCTTCGCCGAAGGAACCGGGTACGACCAGGCCCATATCGTAGAACTCTTTCCACCAATCCATTGCGGCCACGCCTTCGGCGGAGTTGAAGGCAACGTTGCCGTTCTCGTCAAGCATCTGGCCGCCTTCCTGGGCGAGGCGGAAGTTGAAGTAGCGCAGCAGGAGGAAACCGCCGTCCTGCAAGGGCATACTCATACCGTAAGAGTTGGTATCCTCGTCCCGCAGTGCCTGCAGCACTTCCAAAAACTCGTCCCAGTTTGTGGGCGGCTCAAGACCCTTTTCCTCAAAAACGTCCACGTTGTAGGCGAATTGATAAGGAATGAGATAGAGGCAGAGTCCTCTGGTCTCGCCCAGCAGGTTCATCGGCGTTGTCGGGGTCAGTTTAGCGGCGAACTCAGGGTCATTTTCAAGCCAAGGGCCGAGATCTTCAATGAAACCCTGTTTGGTCAAACCGGCTATCCATGTCGACTCCGTGCCGAACAGGTCATAGGTTTCGCTGCCACCGGCGGCCGCGGCCTGGAGCTTGCCGGCCATTTCGGGCCAGGGCACGTCGACCACCGTGACCTTTATGTTGGGGTTTTGGGCTTCAAAGTCGGCGATCAGCTGTGCGTGGTTGTCCGGGCCCCACTCATTGACCCACCACTGCAGCCAGGTAATCTCGACTACTTCCTCTTCCATTGCCTCACCGCCGTCGGCAGCAGCTCCTCCGGCCGGAGCCGCCGGCGCTGCGCATGCTGAAAGAATGACGGCCAGTATGAGTACTGCGGCCAGCACGAAGGTGCGAGTAATTCTTTGCATGAGTTTCCTCCTGAGGAATCCAGAAAACGAAAGAGTAATCCGCCCGGCGGTCAGCCGTCCCGCGTCATACTGAACCAGGGAAACTGTACGGCTCGGTTGCACGCGAAGACTTTTGGGGCGGTTGAAACCAGTTTCGAGAGCTGCGGGCGTAGGAGGCGTTGCTCTGGTTGCGCCCATCTGATGCTACTGGCAAGAATGCAGTTCTTGCAGAAGAGAATGCCCTCGCGTTCTCCCTGCATTGGAGCATCGAATTGCTAACGGGACGCGTAGGCAAGAGCAGTTCTCTGCGCCCGGTTGGATTCGTTGCGGTCAGCCTTTGTATACTACATTTAGTTTGTGCTGTCAAACAGGTTGGGGAAGCCCAATCCCAGGCGTCAGGGCAGGTAGACGCATCAATGCCACGGTATGCGGTGGGGGTGGCACGGAGCTCGCCGACATGCCTTCTGCAGGTCAGGCCAGGCGGATCACGCAGGATGGGCAGCATTCAAGAGTTGCAGGTCCAGGATAATCGGCTGTAATTGTCCCGATGCTATAGAATCATTCAGGAAACAGTGGGCATCGAAGGACTTCGATGCCCAGAGCCCCATTGGGGTGACCGTCCTGAGACCTGGTCAGCGCGGATTTGTCGAACCGAAATCATATGGATAGTCAAGCAAACTCACGCCTATTGTTCCTGCCTGTGACGGCCGAGCGGCTTCCAGACCTGGAAGAGTTCTCGAATTGTCACGGCAAGTTTCGATACTGCTCCTGTATGCGGTGGCGGTTGACCAGCTCGGCGTTTCGCCGCTCAACCAAAGAAGACCGTGTTGCCGCTCTGGAAGAACTGGTGCGGACAGGCACGCCCGTCGGGATCCTGGCTTACAGCGGGACGACTCCGGTGGGCTGGTGTTCGGTGGCGCCGCGCGAAAGTTACGCGGCGCTGGAGCGTTCCCGGGTGCTGCCGCGCGTTGACGACATGCCGGTCTGGTCGGTGGTGTGTCTGTTCGTCGACCGTCATTTCCGCCGGAAAGGGTTGACGGGCAGGCTGTTGAAGGCGGCGGTCGACTATGCTCGCCAACAGAGTGCACCTGCTGTCGAAGGCTACCCGGTGGCGCCGGATGCGCCGTCGTACACGTATATGGGGACGCCGGAGACGTATAGACGCGCTGGCTTCGTGGATGTGACGCCGGTGGGACAGAAGCGGCTGGTGATGCGGTACGACTTACTCTCTGAGAACAGGCAGTCACTTTGACATTGTTGAACTCGCATACTATCCTTTCTGGACATCTTTTCTCCCAAATACAACGAATCGAAGAGCCGGAGCAGTTTCCATGAACCTTTCTGAATTGACGCATGTCTGGAGTGAAGCGCCCCAGCTTTCGGACGCTCTGTCCAAGTTTCCCGATACGGTTACGCGGCTGAACGCCGACCCGGATGACCCGGTGGGCAGCGCGGAGCCGGCGCAGGCGATTCTGGCGGCCTCGGCAATCCGTTACAACGATGATGTCTTCGACCGTTTGCCCAATTTGCGGATCCTGGTGCGCACCGGGATTGGCATCGATAACGTTGATCTGGACGCGGCCACGCGGCATCGGGTCGTCTTCTGCAATACGCCGGACGGACCCACGGAGTCGACCGCCGAACACACGGTGGCTCTGATGCTGGCCGTGGCCAAGCAGGTCAAGCCGGGGGTGGAGCAGCTGGCCGCCGGCGACTTTGCGCCGCGAGCGGTGCCGATGGGCACGGAATTGGTGGGCAAGACGCTCGGGCTGGTCGGGCTGGGCCGGATCGGCGGGCGCGTGGCTTACATCTGCGGGCGGGGATTGGACATGCGTGTACTGGCTTTCGACCCCTACATCACAGCGGAGCGAGCCGCGGAGATTGGCGTAGAGCTCGCTGACCTGGACACGGTTATCGGCAGCGCCGACATTCTCAGCCTGCACGCGCCTTCCACGCCGGAAACGCGCCACTTGATGAATGCAGACCGCTTCAAGCAGATGAAGGATGAGGCTATCCTACTCAATCTGGCGCGCGGCCCGCTGGTCGACCAGGACGCACTGCTGGAGGCGCTGGACAGCGGACAGATCCGCGGGGCAGGGCTGGACGTGTTTGACCCGGAGCCGCCGCCGGTGTCGTCGCGGCTGCGCACGCATCCCAAGATCGTGGCGACCCCGCACTCGGCGTCAACGACGATTGAAGGGCGCAGACGCATCGAGCATATGGCCGTGGATGCGATTCTCGACTTTTTCAACGACCGGCAGCCGAAGGATATCCGCAACCCGGCGGTGCTGGAGCATGTGCAGTTCGTGAAAGGCTGACAAGCAGATTCCTGCCCATAGGTGAGCTGGTCGAAGCCAGCGCGAAGATTTCCTCTGTGCCGGCCGGCGCTTCCCCGCCGGCCGGCCGTTGATTGGTTTCCATTTCTTTCTCGCCAGAAACTGCCTGAACGACTCAGAAACGGTCAGGTAACGATTAATCAGCGGGCCAGAACGCCGCCGGAAGTGGCGGTCCGATTCTGAGACTCTCTGATATCACTCGACAGCGATCAGCGCGTGCGCCCGCAGTGGCGGAGCTTGCACGACCAGGTTGCTTCCATCTACCCGGTAGGAGAGGTCGCTTTGCGGAGGCGCATAGACCCGCTGCACGCTGTCCAGTCCCAGCCGTCTCAAATCCAGTTGAATTTCCAGGTTATCCAGGACCAGACCGTTTTCTTGGTCGAATGACGGTCTGTCGGGTGAGCCGACGTGATGGTTGACGAGGTGGACGACATGGCGTCCGTCCTGGCGGTTCAGCACCACTTCGACACCGGCCGGCGCGGTGGTCTTGAGCACTGGCTGGGTCACAGCGTCGCTCACAAGCTCTTTGATCAGACGCTTAATCCAGACGTTTGACAGGCCGCCCGTCCGCAGCGGCCAAGCGGCGTACCAGCATACCCCCTCGCCGTACTCGTTCCGACACAGCCCGGGGTGGGCCTGGTCCTCGTCCGGCGGCGCGTTGCCCCACATCACCGTGGTGCCGCAGGTGCGGTTTGTCTCGGAATAGACCAGGTCTCCGAGCGCGGTGGCGCGGTTCAGGCTTACCTCGACGGGGGGCGCGTCTTCCGCGAACATGGGGAAGGAAGTGACACGGTCGACGAGGGCTTGGTCGCGCAGGCGGATGCTCACGTAAGGCAGGCCGGGATCGCGGCGGAAGGAGACGCCGAAGAGATCGGCAAGGCCGAAATCGTCACGGCGGCGGCCGTTTTCGTCCCACAGGGAGCTGTAGCCGCTAGCAAGCAGCTTGCCTCCGCCCGCCACGTAGCTATGGAGCCGGTCGATCTCGGCATCGGAGAGTGCGGCCTGGTCGGCCAGGACGATGAGCCGGTAGGACTCCAGGTCGTCAAGGCTGCGCAGGATGTCGTATTGATAGTGGTAGTCGAGCAGAGCCTGGTGGATGTTTTCGACGCCTTCGGTCATCAGATACCAGAAGAGCGAGGCCGTGCGCGGCTTGGTCAGAAGAGGGATGCCGATATCGCTGACCGGCTGGGGCTCGGGCAGCCAGGGCTCAATCTCTTCGGTGGGCCGGAAGATCAGTTCATAGCCGCGATACTGGGCGGGGTCGGTCGAGCCGTCGGGGTAGGGGAACTGCCCGAGGACGCTGCTGCCGCCGTGCGCCAGGCTGATGGCGTTCTCCATCTGGAGGAGAGGAGGCGGCTTGTGATCATAGCGGCACCACAGTCCGCCCAGGGGGCCGCCGGGCAGACCGGCGGAGACGAGAATTTCGAACGGTTTGCCGGTCGCTCTGCCCCAGCGGGCGATGAAACTCTGGCGTGTGTAGAGCGGGGCGTGGCCTTCGATAGAGACCAGGTCGGCGTAATCGAAAGGGTCTCCGGGACTGTTGGCGCCGTTGTAGGTGACCAAAGCTTGCGGATTGTTGGACCGCAGGATATCCATTGCCTGCGTAAGGAAGGCTTCGCCCTTACCGAGCAGAAACTGGTAGGCCTGATCGGCGTGGTGGGCCAGGAAGGGCTGGCCGACGATTTGTTGCAGGGACAGGTCTCCGAACAGAGGATTCCCCACCTGTGAGTCGGGCGTTTCGAGCAGGGGCAGCCGCTCTCCGGTCTCCTCTTCATACCCTTTTTGGCAGCTGAAGCAGTAACAGGGGGAAGGCAGCGAGTTGGACATCCACTCGGTCTGGGGGACGTTCCTGACGTAGGGCATGATATCCAACCAGTAGCCGTCGACCGCGTAGCCTTGCGCCAGCTCGCGAATCTGCTGCAGGGCGTAGTCCATGTAGCCGGAGCTCCAGCAGGCCATGTAGAAGGGACCGACCTTGCAGGGATCGCCCCAGACGTTGACAGCGCGCCACTCCGGGTGCGGGCCGAGCGCGTAGTTGTCGAAGCAGACGCTGAAGTAGGCGATGAGGCGGATATCGCGTTTGCGCAGGGCGGCGAGCATCTCGCCGACTACGTCGTGGGGATAGGAGAGACCAAGAGAGCAGGGATAGTAGCAGATGCCGTGATGGTCTTTTGTGTAGAGTTCCACGCAGTCGACGCCGGCCGCGGCAAGGGAATCTGCATACTCTTCGGCATTGAATGCCGTTCCCCGATTCTTCGCCCAAAGGGGCGAGGCGTAAATGATATGTACTTTGCGAAAAGTCTGGGCAAACCAGTTCATCACTTTTGCCGCCTTTCCAGTGTGCATTTGGTTTCGGGAAGGGGAATCGGCCGCATCTCCGGCTCACTCAGCAGACCTGCTCTCTTGCCAGGCTGAGGCCGAGAATAACTCAGATACACCGCTCGGAGAACATGAACGCAGTTCCGCTCAGCGGATGGCGCCCATCGTCATGCCCTTTGTAATCTGTCGCTGGAAGAGGAAATAGACGAGGATCAGGGGCATGGCGGCGGTGACCATAGCCGCGAATTGGGGGCCGATCGTGGATTCGCCCATCATCGCCTTGGGTGCGTAGGCGATGACGGCCAGAGGCATCGTTTGGGCTTCCGAGCGGTCCATGAGGACGAGAGCAAAGAAGAGTTCGCTCCAGACCCAACTGACGTTGATGATGGCCATGCTGGCGATGGCGTTGCGTGAGACGGGGAGGACGACGCGCCAGAAGACGCCGAAGCGGGAGCAGCCGTCGATCTGTGCGGCTTCCTCCATTTCAACGGGGAAGCTCAGGAAATAGGCCCGCATCAGCAGCACGGTGAAAGGCACGCCCATGGTGGTGTACATGAGCGAGAGGCCGATCAGATCGTTGCGCAAACCAAACCGGTCCATCATGAAAAAGACGGGAATGATGAGGACGTGGACGGGCACGGCCAGACAGAGCAGAAATGTCTGTTGGGTGGCGGCGCTGCCAGGGAAGCGGCCGCGCGCCAGAGCATATCCGGCCAGGGAGGAGACAGCAAGCAGCAGCGCCAAGGTGGCGACCGTCACGACAATGCTGTTGCGCAGGTAGAGCGCGATGGGCTTATTGTTTGCGCCTTCTCCCACCCAGACGCGCACGTAGTTGAGGAAGTTGAAGGCGGCGGGTAAGGCAAAGGGCGTGCTCAGAATCTCAGCATCGGTTTTCAGCGAGGTATTGATCAGAAAGATGACCGGGTAGAGTTCGACGATAAACCAGACGGCCAGAGCAACCATCATGATGCGCGAGAGGATGCGCGCTGCCACCGGCGACCCCCTTGACGCCTGTCTTTCGGTTATTTCCAAGTCGTCGGTCTCAGAACTCAACCGCATCGAACTTCACCAGGCGTTGGTACAGGTAGGTCAACGTAAATACGATCAGGAACATCACCACGGCCACGGCTGAAGCGTAGCCGTACTTTTGCGTTTCGAAGCCCTGCCGGAAGAGGAAGGTCCCCAATACGGCAGTGCTGTTACCCGGACTCCCCTTGGTCATCACCCAGACCAGATCGAACACCTTGAGTGAGAAGATGATCTGCAGGATGCTGATTGAGGCGACCACCGGGCGCACAAGGGGAAAGATCAGACGCCAGGTACGCTGCCATTCACTGACGCCGTCGATGGTAGCAGCATCGTGCAGATCGTCCGGGATGCCCTCGATGGCTGCGAGCGTGACGATCATGGGAAAGCCGGCGTACTGCCAGATGGGGACGACAATCACAGCGGCCAGCGCGTACTTGACATCGGCCAGCCAGGGCAGGGCAAGAACATCCAGCCCGACGGCGCGCAGGAAGGTATTGAGCAGGCCCCAGTTGTACTCATAGATGCGTACCCACAGTGCCGCGACGACGACGACCGAGAGCATGACAGGCAGGTAGAATCCTATCCGGTAGGCGCGCCAGCCGTACACGCGGCGCGAGATAACCGTCGCCAGAAGATAGCCGATGCCGACGGTTCCCAAAGTGACCACAAGTGCGAAGACAAGGGTGTGCCAGGTGGCGCCCCAGAAGAAGCGGTCGTCGAGCAGGGCTTCGAAGTTGTCGAGGCCGACAAACTTGCGCGCGCCCAGCCCCTTCCACTTATAGAAGCTCAGCATCAGCGAGTCGGCCAAGGGGTAAGCGAAGAAGACGAGCAGGAGAAGAATGGCAGGCGTGAGAAACAGGTACCAGATTCCCACCCGGTCCCACCATCTGGCCAGGCGCCAGCCTGTGTTTGGCGCGAGGAAGGGGACGAGGTTGGAGAGAGCCGAGCCCGGCCCTCTCCCCTCCCCTCCCGCTATTCTATTGTCGGGGCCAGAACTACCTCGAGCCACGCCATTTCCCCTGCAGGTTAGCGGGCTTACTGGTCAGCAAGCTCGGCACGCACTTTCTCGGTTTCCTCCTGCTGCATGGCCGCAGCCTCCTCCGGCGTGAGGCTGCCGGTCAGCATGAGGTCGATAGAGGCCTTCAGAGAGGCCAGCAGCTCAGGAGGTACGACGCCCTCGTAGAGGGTGGGCGCGCCGGCGGCAGCGATCTCCTGCAGCATGCCGGCCATCACGGGGCCAAGCACCTCGGTAACCTGCTCGGTCGGCAGGTCGGTCCGCCCGGGCGGGCCGCCGAGCTTCTCGGCCCACAGCACCATATTTTCGGGCTGCAGGATGTAGGCGACCACGTCCTTGGCAGCGTCGACGTTTTCGCGGTCCTCGAAGACGATCAGGCAGTTGGCGACGAAGGAGCCCATTTCACCGTAGTTGTCCTGGTCCAGGCGGGGGTAGTAGAAGTAGCCCCAGTCGAAGGTGGCCTCTTCGGGCAGGGAGGTGGCGCCGGTCGACCAGCTGCCGTCCTGGAACATGGCGGCTTTGCCTGAGAGGAAAAGTCCCTTGGACTGGCCGTAGTCGGTGATGCCGGCATAGCCCTCCATCAGCAGCCCGCTGTCGGCCATATCCATAATGTACTGGTAGATGCGAACGCCGTTGGGGTCGGTCCACTTGTGTTCGAGGGACCATTCGGGCGCGTCGGGCATCCAGTTGAGGAGGAAGGCCTGGTACTCCTGCTCGGTCCAGGAGCGCAGCATGAGGCCGTCGGGGAGGTGGCTGCGAACGCCCATTTCGTAGGGCGTTGTGAGCGTCTCATAGCCGGCGGCGCGGATCTTGTCGCCGAGGGCGTAGAACTCATCCCAGGTCGTGGGCGGCTCGACACCCACTTCGGCGAAGATCTCCTTATTGTAATAGACCATTGGCGTCCAGACAGCGTCCAAGTTGACGCCGTAGCGGCTGCCGTCGGTGTGCGTAAAGTAGTCGAGCGTGCCCTGCGGGAAGGACTGGTTCCAGCCTTCGCTTTCGTAGAGGTCATCAAGCGAGGCAAGCAGTCCGGCGTCCATCATGTCATTGAACTGGGCGAAGCGGCCGCACCACCACCAGGAAAGATCGGGGCCGTCGGAGGCGGCGAACATGGTTGTGGGCGCGGTCTTCTGCCAGCTCATATCGTCGCCCTGCACATCGACGATGATCTCGACATTGGGATTCTCCGCCATGTAGTTGTCGGTGAGCGCGGTGACGGCTTCGGCGACGATACCGCCGAGGGCGGTCATGCGCAAGGTCACCTGTTCGTCTGCCGGCGCTTGGGCGGCGGTGTCGCCGGCGGGTGCAGCGGGCGCGGCACAGGCGGCCAGTAGCAGCGCAGCAATGACGACAAGCATCAGCGGGTTGAGTTTACGAAGGGTTCTCATCGACGGTTCTCCTCTGTGTGATGTGGACGGGTGGCTCTTACAAGAAGAATGTCAGTCATGCGACAGTTGAGCTGAAGTCCCTTTTCACGAAGTACGTCGTCCTGTGGAAGTGCGGCGGCTCCAACCACAGGGCTATTCTCGCAGTTCTGGCTCATAACGGCAACCGTCGTTTTTCGGGCAGCAGCAGAGTCATCGTGAGCACGGGGGTGGCAGCTCATCGCTGCGCGGGCAACTCGAATTGCACGTCCACCGCGGTGACGCGGGGTGTGCCGCATGCGTTGGGGGCGCCGAGGGCGAGTCTGTACTGTACCCATGGGCCGGGCTGGTTCAGTTGGCCGACGGCCTGGGGGCTTTCGAACCACGTTGCTTCTCCGTCGGGACCCTGCCAAGCCGCTTCCTCCAAATCTTCTTCCGAGCTGCCGAATCGCAGCTGGGCTTTGACCCAGGTGCGCGGCGGCGTTTCCGCTTCCCATTCAATTTCGGTCACGCGGGCCCCGTCGGGCAGTTCGTGGGGGGCTGAGAGATAGAATTCCTCGGGGCCGCGGTCGGCGATGCTGTGCGGGCTGACGGCGGTCATGCCGTGGGGGCCGGAAGTCGGCAGCCGGGTAACGCGCTCGGCGCTGAAACCTTCGGGGCCGTTCCACCAGACAGCTGAATGGCCGATGTGGTCGCCCTCCACCTTGTGGTTGGCGACGGCCAGGTCGGTCCAGCCGTTGCCGTTGAAGTCGGCGGCGACACAGCCGGATGCGGAGTGCGTGAAGAGGCGCGTGCGGTCGTTGGCGGAGAAGCCGCGCCCGGCGCGGTTCCAGTAGAGGTAGGAGTCGATGTCGCGCTCGCGGCCGTTGTGGTAGGAGCAGATGAAGAGGTCAAGGAGGCCGTCGTTGTTGAAATCGGCCACGGCCATTGAGTTGATCGCGCTGGCGGGGAGCAGTGTGCGGCGGTCCTCGCGCAGGCCGTCGGGTCCGTTCCAGTAGATGTAGGCGAAGGAGTCGTGCGGGCCGTCCTGGGAGGTGATGTGGCCGCCGATGATGAGGTCGAGGTAGCCGTTGCCGGTGAGGTCGGCGGCGCGGGCGCAGGCGCCGCGGATGACGGAGAGTGGCTGGCAGCGGTCCATGCTGAAGCCTTCGGGTCCGCCCCAGAGAATGAAGCTGCGGTCGTAGGCGATCTGGGGGACGACCAGGTCCAGCCAGCCGTTGTTATTGAGATCGGCGAGGTAGATCCAGCGCGACTCGTTGTAGACCTTGCCCTCATGTTCCAAGCGGATTCGGTGCGGGTTGGCGGTGTCGAAGCAGAGCCCGTCCGCGGTGTCGGGGGCTGTTCCGTAGAAGATGAGGAGATCGGGATTGTCGAAGCCGCAGAAGATCAGATCGAGATGGCCGTTGCGGTTGATGTCGGCGACACAGGCGCCGTGGGCGCGGTTTGTGGGCAGGATCCAGGTTGGTTCAGCGGCAAAGCCGTCCGGCCCGTTGAGCAGCAGATAGGAGCCCGGATCGCGGTCGACGGAGTTTTCGGAGGCGTTGGCAAGGACGATGTCGACGCGGCCGTCGTCGTTGAAGTCGCAGCAGAGGGCCTCGACGGCGCCCCATCCAGGCAGCTCCTGCCGTCTCTCGGGGGAGAATCCGTCAGCTTTGCCGAAGTAGATGTAGGGATTGATGTTACCGAGGCGGTTGCGGCCGAAGTGATTGACAAAGATCACGTGCGGCTGCGCGTTGGGTCCGGCGCGGGCCAGCAGTACGCGGCGGGCATCCTCACAGGGTAGCCGGAGCGGCTCGGGGTCGATGCCTGTGCGAGAGGCGCGGTAGATGAGGGAGTCGGCGCTATAGGAGTCGGGGGTATGGGTCTGGCAGAGAATGACGTCTGCGCAGCCGTTCCCGGACAGGTCGGCGACGGCGACATCGCAGGCGCGGTGACTGTTGAGAGGCGTGCGGCGGGTCTCGTCGAACCCGTCCTGGCCTCCCCAATAGATCCAGGAACATTCGCTCTCATTGTCGAGATCGCGGCAGGCAAAAACCAGGTCGTCGTAACCGTCGCCGTTTACGTCGCCAACGGACACGGCCATGGCACGGGAGCAGAAGAGCTCCAAGGGAGGGCCTGGGTGTCGATCCTTGCCCACAGGCAAGAGGGTGACGCTTTGCGACCTGGGCAGGAAGAGGTGTGGGAGGCCGTTCAGTTGGACGATGCCGGCCAGCGGCTTTGCTTCCTCGACGTGCTCGGCGTATTGGACCGCGCCGTCTGAGGGGCGGGGCCGCTCCGGATCAGGTTCGAAGAAGACGGTAGCGCGGTCCGGGTTGATTCCACCTGCACCGCCCCAATATACGGTTACACCGCCCGCTGCCGAACGTACGACGAGGTCGTCATAGCCGTCGCAGTCGAGGTCCCCGGCGGCCAGTTGTTCGGCGGCGATGTCCAGATCCACGACCCTCTGCGGCTCGAAACCCAGCTCGGATTGAAAAAAGATGCGGAGTGCGCCCTGGCTTGCGAAGGCAAGGTCGGGACGGCCGTCGCCGTCGAAGTCCGCGGCTGCCACCGACTCGCACTGGGGAACGGGCAGCTGCTGCTGGCGGCGTTCGCTCATGCCGTCGGGGGCGCCGTAGTAGATGGTGGCGTTGAGGTCGGGCCGGATGCCGTTGTTGCGCATGCCCAGGATCAGGTCGTCGTAGCCGTCGCCGTTGAGGTCGGCGACGGCGCCGGTCCAGGCGCCTTCGGCAGGCAGGTCGGTGCGCGTGGCAGCGCCCAAGGGGTCATCGTACAGGTAGGCGGGCGGGCGCTCGTGGTGGTTCTGGCTGTTGCAGAAGACCAGGTCGAGGTGGCCGTTGCCGTTGAGGTCGTACTGGTGGATGCGTTGGAGGACGCCGGCGCGGGAGACGTAGAGGTTCTGGCCTGCGTTGCCGAAGTGGCCTTGGCGAAAGTTTTCGAAGCCGCGGGTGGTCCAGGTTGTGGTCATGGGTAGGGACTGTGGGTTGTCTGAATCAGGATTTGCTGGATTTTGGGGGATTTGCGGGATGGCGGGTGTCTCCGGGCATGGGTGTGGTCGTGCGAGTGTTTACGAGAGTTCATAAGAGTTTACAAGAGTTCACGAGCGTTTACGAGAGATTCGGGAGCGTTGACGGGTTTGGGCGTTGGGTTGGTTGTCTGAATCAGGATTTGCTGGATTTTGGGGGATTTGCGGGATGGCGGGTGT
>VXOE01000160.1 GCA_009840225.1 Caldilineaceae bacterium SB0662_bin_25
CAACGCCCCCCTACTGCCTACCCGACCGGGTGTCGATATTCGTAACAGGTGCCTATTCGAACGTGTCCAGCCCGACCACGTCCCGCCAGTCCCATCAGATCCCCTTACGTGCCGGCCTTGTGCCTGCCCTCGCACCCTCCCCAACTGACGGACGCCACCGTACGACCAGGCCTGGCGCCTGCACTGCGTCTCGTCCAAATACGGTAAACAGTTCCAGCCACCGCTGGCGCCGATTCCCCGCCAGACTGTTCCCACCCCAAATCTGGGATGTACCCGCTGCCGAGACGCGGTTGACAAGCGAAAAAAAATCACCGTATAATCTCCATTTAACAACCCATCACTCCTGAGTGCAGGGCGTGTTGCACTTTCTGCCCCGCCCTGCACGAGATTTCGTCCCGGCACGTTCCCAATCTCAAACCCGCAAGAAAGGAGAGACGATCCCGATGAAAGGCAAACCCGTTAGAGCCATGACAAGACGTGAGATGCTGAGGCTGCTCGGTGTGGGAACCACGGGCGCCTTCCTCGCCGCTTGCGCGCCCGCAGCCGCCCCCTCCGAAGCGGGGGATCAGCCCGCGGCGGCCGATGAGGGACCTATCACCTTGCGCTTCGCACCCTGGCCCGGCGCTCCCTCAAGAGAGCCGATCAAAGCCGTGGTGAACGCCTTTAACGAGTCCCAGGACAGAATCGTCATCAAAGAAGAGGAGATGGGCGGCGAAGGCAACCACTACCAAAAGCTCAAGGTGCGCGCCGCCGCCAACGAGCTGCCCGACATGGCCTTCATGCAGGGCAGTCACGACTACGTCTCTTTTGTCACGGCTGGGCTGCTGCATCCCATCGATGACATGATCGAGGCCGATCCGACATTCGTGCGCGCCGAGAGAATCCCGCCCGTCGCCGAATCGATCTTCCACGTCCTCGGTCAGACGTGGGGCCTGCCCAACGAGGCAGCCGCCTTCGGCATGTACTACAACAAGTCGATGTTCGACGAGGCCGGTGTCGCCTATCCCGAACCCGGCTGGACATGGGACGATTTCCTCGAAAAGGCTATCGCCCTGACCAAAGGAGAGGGCGCCACCAAGCAGTACGGCTTCATCCAGAACTTCGACGCCTTCCGTTCGATGGTGTGGGTCAGAACCAACGGCGGCCGCTACTTTGACACTGACGAGTTCCCGCAGACGATCAGCATCGACAACGCCGCTGTCGTTGAGGCCATCCAGTTCCTCCAGGACCTGGTCTGGACGCACAAGGTATCGGTGGCGGAAGGACAGTTCGCCGCCGCCGCCGGCGGTATCGGCTTCGAAACCGGCCGCGTCGCCATGAATATGGAAGGCAACTGGCGCATTCCCGGCTGGGTGCCCAGACTTCAGGACCTGGGCATGGAATGGGATGTCGCACCTCTGCCCGAAAAGGCCGCACAGACTACGTGGCTTTCCGTTGACATCACGCCCATCTTCGCCGTCACCGAATACCCCAACGAGTGCTACGAGTTCATCAAGTTCTGGAACAAGGAAGGCCAGCCCTACATGCTCAACCTCTGGGCGCGCCTGCCGGTCATCCCGAACGAGGAAACAAGGCAGCTCTGGGTCGACTGGATCGATGCCAAAGGGATCGGGCCGCTGGCCGCCGACGCCTTCTGGAACGCATGGGACACGGGCTGGGTGATGCCGCTGACGCCCGCCTGGCCGGAGATCAACGGCGAGGTGCTGGGCGCGGCCTGGGAGGAGATATTCCAGATCGAGGGCACGGATGTCGTCAGCGTTCTCGAAGCGGCCCAGCCGCGCGCGCAGGCCATCCTCGACGAAAAAGGACAACCGTCTTAGAACTGCAATTGCCGGCGGCTGGCCGCTGACTTGACCGCTGGCCGCCGGCAACCTGTCACTGCAATGGGTGTAACTTCGCTATCTCTGCCTGGAAGGCGGCGGCTTTCCAAACAGGCCCGTGAAAACATAAAGGGCTATCTCTTTATCTCCCCATGGCTGCTGGGATTCCTGCTCTGGGTCCTGGGCCCGATGGTCGCGTCGCTCGTCATCTCCTTTACCGAGTGGGATATCCTCACCCCGCCCAGCTTTGTCGGCTTCGGAAACTACACCAAGCTGCTCGACCCCAACGTCTACTTCCTCAAGGCGCTTTACAACACGATCTACATCACCGCCATCGGTGTGCCGCTACAGGTCATTCTGGCCCTCTTTGTCGCCCAGTTTCTCAACTATCGCGGCCGCGGCGTCAACCTCTTCCGCACCATCTTCTACCTGCCCATGGTCACGCCGATCGTCGCCAGCGCGCTCGTCTGGCTGATGATATTCAACCCCGAATTCGGCCTGGCCAACACACTGCTGCGCCTCCTCAGGCTGCCGGAACAGCGCTGGTTCCTCGACCCCGACCTGAGTAAACCCCTCATCATCGTCTGGATGCTTTGGCACATCGGCGGCTCGATGGTGATCTTCCTCGGCGGCCTGCAAAGCGTGCCTGAAAGCCTCTACGACGCGGCCGAGGTCGATGGCGCCGGCCCGGTCCGGCAGTTCTTTTCCATCACCCTGCCGCTGATTTCGCCGGTCATCTTCTTCGTCATCACCACCAGCATCATCGGCACCTTCCAGGTGTTCACCGTCGCTTTCATTACCACCGGCGGAGGCCCTATCCGTTCCACCCTTTTCTATGTGCTGTACCTGTACAAAAACGCGTTCGAGTACCTGAGAATGGGATTCGGCTCCGGGCTGGCCTGGGTCCTCTTCGTTATCATCCTTGTCGTCACCTTGGTCCAGTTCAAACTGGCCAACAGATGGGTCTACTACGAAGTCTCCTGAGCACGTATCGATTCGGATTCACCATGACCGCGAAAACCCACGGACAGGACGCCCACACGCCACTGAGCAAGTTGCAGACCGGCATGTTCACCTTGCGCCTCAACTTCCTGCCCCGCATTACCTTTCTCATTGTATTTTCGATCATCATGTCCGTGCCTTTCTGGTGGATGCTCTCGACCTCGCTAAAGGCCGAATATCAGGTCCTTCTCTTTCCCCCTCGCTGGTTTCCAATCCCCATCAAGTGGCAAAACTACCCTGATGTCTTTATCAAGGCGCCCTTTGTCGTCTGGTTCGGAAATACACTGTTCATCACCGTCGTCAGCCTGGTCGGCACACTGTTCTCCGCCTCACTGGTCGCCTACGGCTTCGCCCGCATCCAGTTCTGGGGCCGCAACGTCCTCTTCATCCTCGTGCTCTCCACCATGATGCTGCCCGACGTCGTCACCCTCATCCCCACCTTCATCCTTTTCAGCCGTCTCGACTGGATCGACACCTTCCTGCCCCTGATCGTACCCGTCTTCTTCGGTGGATCAGCCTTCTTCATCTTCCTCATCCGCCAGTACTTCACCACCATCCCCTTCGATCTCGAGGAGGCCGCCTTTATCGACGGCGCCTCGACCTTTACCGTCTTCTGGCGTATCATCCTGCCGCTCGCCAAGCCGGTGCTAGGCACCGTCGGACTCTTCTCCTTCCTCGGCAATTGGAACGACTTCATGCGCCCCATGATCTACCTCAACAGCCCCGAAAAGAAGACTCTGGCCGTAGGGCTGCGCTATTTTCAGAGCCAGTGGGGCACAGAATGGGCGCTGATGATGGCGGCGGCAACCATCATGATCGTGCCCGTCCTCATCGTTTTCTTCTTTACCCAGCGCTTCTTCGTAAAGGGCATCGCCCTGTCCGGACTCGGCGGACGCTGACAGATACGCAAGCTACGAGCATTCGGTTCCTGCTATCATCTCGAACCCGCGCAGTCCACTAAAAACCAGATCTCGTTGACATTTCGGGAAGGGTGGTCAACAAGAAGGGAATGCCTACGGGCCGGTTCGGGATGTAGTCGGCTTGATTCCTGCGACAAACAAGACCGATGGATCCGCGAAGTGGCGCGGAGAACTGTTGAGGCGTGACGCGCCCTTCATACTTATGCTGTACTCCGTTCCCCGTGGATACGGTTACTTGTGTCTCAATACAACCATGAACATCTACGGTGCCGTCTCAGTCAGAAGAGATGGCATCCCTATTCCTCGCCGTAGTCGCCGTCGGGGTGGTCGGAAGATCCCAGTTTCCAATAGCCTCTGGTTACCATTCGTTCCGGAGGCAGACCTATGTCTTCGATAAGGTAGCGGCGAATGCGGCGCATGGCACCCGCCTCCAGCGCCATCCAAACGTATCCGCGGCTCGCGGGAATCTCGGCCTGCCTCACGGCCTTCTCCAGGGGAAATCCGGCGGTGAGGCCCTGCGGCGCCCGGTACAGCCACCGCGGCAGGTCATCGGGTATTTCGGGCAGAGAGCGACGTTCCTGCTCGTCCGTCACCTCGAATAGCGCGGTGATTTGCCGGTCGGGCAGTGCCTGCAGCACCTGGACAGCGGCCGGGATGCCGGTGTCGTCGGCCATCACAAGGTACCAGTCGCCGTCCTGCGGCGGCACCCAGCCGCCCCGCGGTCCGGCTACAATGATTCGGTGCCCCGGCTTGGCAGAGCGAAGCCAATTGGAGGCCGGGCTGTCTCCGTGAAGGAGCATTTCCACTTCGAGCTCCAAGGTTTCAGCGTTGTAGCGCAGCGGAGTGTAGGTGCGGAGGAATGGTGGCGTTACGCCTTCGGCAAACACCGGGCGACGGCCGTCGTAGCGCAAGGGCTGTGGAGTGTCCGTCGCGCCCGGGGAAGGAAGTATCAACTTGATGTGGGAACCTGCCGCGGCTGGTTCAAATCCTGACAGCTCCGGCCCGTGCAGCAGCACGTTTGCTACCCGGGGAGTCAGCCATTCCAGGCTGCGGATTGAGACAGGATATCGTGGAGGCAGGCGGTGAGGCCTGTTGTGTACCGGTGAACTCATTAGAATCTCCCATAGCTTTTATTGTCAACTCCGACATATTATGTCTTACGTTGACATACTCTTAAGTGATGTCCATACCTTGCAAGCGGGCGCGGATTGGCCCTGCACAGGCTGTGTGAACTGCTTTAGTACACACCTTAGCCCGTGGTCCGTTTTTTGGGGCCAGACTCACTCTTCAGACGGCTGTTCTCAGACTTCAGACGCTGCAGGCGCCTGGCCTGATCGATCCTGAGTCGTCCCGTACTCGCTGCGCCACCGGTAGAAGGTCTGAACCGGCACGCCCAATGCGGCGGACGGCCTCAGCCACTGTGCCGCCTTCGGCTAGTCCTGGCCATGAAGGTGCCGCGAGCCAATGGCGAAATAAGCCGCCACGGGTCTGTCCGCATAGGAATGGACCGGAACCTCCAGGTCGAAAATCTCTGCCATCGAAGGCCCCGTGATGATCTCTCTCGGGGTGCCGTCGGCAACGATTGCTCCGTCCTTCATGGCCACAACGCGATCGGCGTGATAGCTGGCGAAATTGATGTCGTGCAGCACGATTACAATGGTCTTGTTGAGTTCCGTCGCCAGCCGGCGGATCAAGCCCATGGTTTGCGACGCGTGGCGCATGTCCAGGTTGTTGAGCGGTTCATCAAGAAGCACGTAGTCCGTATCCTGGCATAGCACCATGGCGATGAACGCCCGCTGCCTCTGCCCTCCGGAAAGCCGGTCGATAGGTCTTCCGGCAAACTCCGCCAGCTCCAGGAAGTCGATCGCCTCCTCGACGTGCCTTCCGTCTTCGGCGGTCAGGCGCCCCCGGGAGTGGGGGAACCGCCCGAATTCCACCAGCTCCTTCACCGTGAGCCGGACGGCCACCTGGTTTTCCTGGCGCAGAATCGACAGCTTCTTCGCAAGGACATCTCCAGCGATGCGCGACACGTCCAGTCCGTCCACTCGGATTTCGCCCTCGTCCATCGGCAGCAGCCTGCCAATCATTGACAGCAGCGAGGACTTGCCCGCACCGTTGGGGCCGACGAGGGCGGTTACGCCGCCGCCCGGAATCGTGAGCGACACGCTGTTCACCACCGTGTTCGGTCCATATCGCTTGGTGACGCCCGATAGCTCGATCAACGCCCTGCCTCCCGCAGCAGCAGCAGAATGAAGTAGATGCCGCCAATGAAACTGATTATCACGCTCAACCTGACCACTGACGCAAAGACCTCCTGCAGGATAAACTGCCCGCCTATCAGCGCGATCGCCGCGATCATCCCCGCCGCCGCCGGTGTGTACCGGTGGCGAAAGGTGCCGGTGAGTTGGTAGGCCATGTTGGACACCAGCAGACCCAGAAACGCCACCGGTCCCACAAGCGCGGTCGACACCGAAACGAGCACCGCGATCGCGACCAGGCACTGACGGACCACTGCCCGGTGATTTACACCCAGGTTGATGGCGTGTTCCCGGCCTATCGCCACGGCGTCCAGCTGTCCCAGCAACGGGCGGGTGGCGACGATTATCACGACGACGGCCGCCGCCGATACCAGCAACAGGTCTCTGTTCACCGTACTGAAGTTTGCGAACAGCAGGTCCTGCAGGGTCAAGAATTCATTGGGGTCCAGCACCCGCATTATCAGCGCGGTCAGGCTGGAGAATACCGTTCCGGTGATGATGCCCGCCAGGACCAGGAGGAACAGGTCGCGGTTCTCACCTCCGAAGAGCAGCCGGTACAGGATGGCCGCGAAAGCCAGCATGATTCCCACTTCAATGCCGAACCGCAGCCGTACGTCTATCGCCAGGAACGCCAGCGTGCCGAACAGGAAGGCGGCGCCGGTCTGAATCAGCACAAAGAGGGCGTCAAACCCCATCAGGCTGGGGGTCAGTATCCGGTTGTTGGTGATGGTGTGGAGCAACACGGCGGCGTAGGCGACGGCAAATCCCACCAGCAGCATACCGCCGACCTTTCGTCCGCGCAGCTCGAGAGCAAAATCCAGCGAACCCTTGAGATCGTAGGTCATGAACAGCGCGGTTACCATCGCCAGCAATATGCCAAGCAGTACAAGAACCAGGACCGGACGACCTCTGTCCGGGATCCCGCGTCCCCTCACGGCCAGGGCCGTGCGCCACCGGTCAACCAGCATTGAAACGGCTCCGCAGGACGAGGACAAGGAATATGGCGCCGCCCACGACCCCGACCACGGTCCCGACCGGAATCTCGTAGGGGAAGCGAATGGTGCGGCTCACGATGTCGCATACCAGCACGAAGAATGCTCCGCTGACGGCGGTTAGCGGCAGAACGCGCCGCAGGTTGTCGCCCATGGTCATCGTCACTAGGTTGGGCACGACCAGCCCCAGGAAGGGTATGCCCCCGACCACGACCACCGCCACCGCGGAAACGGAGGCCGCCAGCGCCATCCCGCCGTAGAGCACTCTGTGGTAGTTCACCCCTAGGTTGACCGCCACGTCGCGGCCCATCCCCGCCAGTGTGAAGCGGTTGGCGAAAAGGTAGGCCACCACCGTCATGGCCCCAACCAGGTACAACAACTCGTACCGCCCGCGCAGAATGCCGGAGAAGTCGCCATTGGTCCAGGCGCTGAGCGACTGCAGCAGGTCGTAGCGGAGGGCAATAAAGGTGGCCGCGGCCTGAATTACGCCGCCCAGCATAATCCCAATCAAGGGAACCACGATGATGTCGGCGGCGTAACGCAGCCGCTGCACCAGGGCCATGAACAACGCCGTTCCGGCCAGGGCGAAGATCACGGCGATCGTCATCTTGAGGAACACGGAAGCGCTGGCAAACCAGACGGTTGCGATGACCAGTCCCAGGCTGGCCGCGTCCACCGTGCCCGCGGTGGTGGGCGCGACGAACCGGTTGCGCACCAGGCTCTGCATGATCAGCCCCACCACGCCCATGGCGGAGCCGGAGAGCAGGATCGCCGCCAGCCGGGGCACCCTGCTCTCCACGAACAGCAACATCTTGGACGATTCGGCCCGCAGCAGATCGGAGAGGCCGATGTCGCTCACCCCGATGAAAAGCGACCAGGCCGAAACCACCGTCAGGGAGACCAGCGCCAGGCCCAAAAGAACGGTATCCCGAATGCGCCCTGTCGCCGGCCGCGAGCCCCCGTGCGTCGACATCGCCATGCGCTACTGCAGACCCGACTTAACATCTTCGACAACCTGGAACATGGCTGGCAGAGAGGTCCATGCAATGTACCAGTCGAACGCGTCCACATAGACTACCCGTCCGTTCTGCCATGCCGGCGTCTGCGCCACCAGCTCGTTGTCCAGGATCTCCGCCGCCGCTTTGCCTTCCTCGCCGATCGCAGAGGCGCGGTCGATGACGAACAGGACATCCGGCTGCATCTCCAGGATGTATTCGAAGGAGACGGCGTCGCCGTGGGTCGCCTCGCGTTCCAGGTTCTCGTCGGCGGCAGCGTACCCGAACGTGTCATGGACGAAACCGAAGCGGGAACCGGGCCCGTAAGCCGTAACCTCCGCGCCCGTGGTCAACAGGATCAGCGCCCTGCCCGCGCCGGCCGCCTGGGCACTCACATCCTGGACCATCGCGTCCAGCTCGGCCAGGCGTTCCTCAACCCGGTCTTCCACACCGAATATCTTGCCCATATTACGGTGCTGTTCCTGGAACTTGCTGTAAAAGTCCTCCCAGACGGTCAGGTCGGCGGTGGGCGCAATTTCCTTCATATCCGCGTAGATTCTCGAAGAACGGCCGGCCACGATGATCAGGTCAGGCTCGAGGGCGTTGATCGCCTCGTAGTCCGGCTCCCAGACGCTGCCCAGCTCCGCAAAGTCGGGGTTGTTCAGGGCCTCGGCATACTTGTCCGGAATCGGCACGCCCAGCCCCAGCAGACCGGCAATCCCCTCCGCGCCCAGGTCGTGCAGCGAGAGCAACGCCGCAATGTCGGCAACAACCACTGTCTCGGGGCTGACCGGCACCACGTCGGTTCCCGAGTAGTGCGTGATCTCCACCTCGGCGGGTTGGGACGCGGTTGCGGAGTCAGGCTGGGACATCGACATACTGTCGCCGACCGGGACCGGAACACAGGCGCCCGCCATAAGGAGCCCGGCCGCCGCCACCACCCGGACCATGACTGAAATCCTCGGGAAAATACTCACCTTCAACATAAATGTCCTCACTTTCTGGAAAGGTATCGGCTCAAAACAAACCACAAAAGTTTAGCACAGCGACAGGCTGAAAATCGTGGAATTTCGCAGAAGTTTTTTGCGGCATCTCTAAACGCATCTGTTAACAAAGGTTCATGACGGAGTTAACCGCAGTTGCGAACCTGGAGCCCTTCACTGACGAAAATGACTCGAAGCAGCTCGACGGCAGGTGTAGAGGATCTGCAAGGTGGCGTTGTACGTTCGCGTGCGCCGGGTCACCCGCAGTGGAATCAGGCAGGCCGGCCGGCCTGGCCGGTATGCCGCCCCATAGCAGTCCGCAATAGCCGTTGGACAAGCCCTCCTGGTACGCAAAAGGTTCTGTCACGGGCGCCCCCAGCTGCCAGCTCTGCCCCTGTGAGGAAATTCAGGGCGTACGCCAAGACACCTTCATGCCTGAAATAGCGCTCAGAACGGCTCTGGTGCGGTCGGTTGTATTGGTCTGGCTTTAGATCGCTTCGCGGCTGGCTTTCTCTTCGAAGCGCCGCCGCAAGGCTGGCAAATGCAACAATATGCCATCTTTGCGGGCGTGTCTGTCGCCTACGGATCTGGGGAGCGCTCTGATATAATTCTGAAGTCGGGGAAAGAGAGTATGCGGGTGCTGTAACGGTCGTATGTTGGGGAGGGAGCAGAGGGCAGCACCAAGCCAATGCTGGCTGAATGATGTCCAAAAACAGATCTGTGCCAACAAGAGGTCAAGACAACACCCACATATGAATCAGCAGCGGATCTGTTGCCGCCAATATGACAGAATACAACAAGTATCAACGAGGCCTGGAAACTCAAAACTGAAAACCAGGAACTGAATCCCATGCGCACGCAACCACCGAACATCCTCGTCTTCATCTGCCACGACCTGGGCCGCTATCTCGGCTGCTATGGCGTCCCCGGCGTCCGCACACCGCATATCGACGCCTTCGCGGCCGCGTCAATCCAGTTCGAGAACAGCTTCTGCGTCGCGCCCCAGTGCAGCCCGTCGCGGGCCGCTCTCTGGACCGGCCGCTACCCGCACGCCAACGGTGTCGTCGGGCTGGCCCATTCCGGCTTCGCCAATGACCTGCATCCGGACGAGCGCCATCTCGCCCAGATCCTCTCTGCGCATGGGTACGAGACCCGTCTCTTCGGTACCCAGCACGAGGCCAACAGTCCGGAGCGTTGCGGCTACCAGCATGCCCACCCGCGCGGGAGTTGCGCCGAGCTTGTAACGGCCTTCTGCAGTTTCCTGGCGCAGCGCGAACAGGATGCCGCCCCGTTCTTCGCCCAGATCGGCTTTACCGAGCCGCACCGTCCCTTCCCGCACGACGTACAAAAGATCGACGCAGATACTGTCGCCATGCCGCCTTACTTGCCGGATATTCCCGAGGTGCGCGCGGATATGGTCGATATGGAAGCCTCGGTTGCCTCGATCGACAAGGCGTTTGGCAGGGCTCTTAAGGCGCTCGGGACCGCGGGCCTGGCAGACGATACCGTAGTCGTCTTCACCGCCGATCACGGCATCCCCTTCCCGCTGGCAAAGATGAGCCTCTACGACGCCGGCATCGAAGTGCCGCTGCTCATGCGCATTCCGGGGTTGGCGGAGGGCCGGAGATTTTCAGAATTCGTCACCCACGTGGACTTCGTGCCCACCGTGCTTGACATGCTGGGGATGGAAAAGCCGCAAAACCTGCAGGGGCGCAGCTATTGGAATCTACTTCGAGGGGATACCTACAATCCGAGCGAATACGTTTTCAGTGAAAAGACCTATCACACCTACTACGACCCCATGCGCGCCATCCGCACGGACCGCTGGAAACTGATCGCCAACTTCGAGTTCGCGCCCACGATCGAGACGCCGCCCGACTACCTCAGCAACGCCAAAGGGTACCCTGAGACCAGCATAGCCCTGGACATTCCCTACACCGATATGTACCATCCGCTCTTCGAGCTGTTCGACCTGGAGCAGGACCCGCTGGAACAGAACAACCTGGCCGAAGACCCGGACTACGCCGGCATAAGGGACGAGCTGGCGCGGCGCCTGCGCGACTGGATGGAGGAGACCGGCGATCCCCTCCTCGAAGGCCCCATTCCTCAGGCCACTTACACCAATCGAATGCGGGCATTCAAGAGAATCTGAGTCACGAGCGGTACAAAGACTTCCGGAATCCTCTCTACCCTCGTTCACGTCTTCCCCACATACGCGGCCATATACGCCCAGTCCGCCGACAGTATGCCCGGTACACCTCGCCGTAGCGCGCAAGCAACAGTGCCTCCTCGGTCCAAATACGCCTTGTAATGTCCACGCAGGTCATGCCGATCCACAGGCCGCCCACCAGCCAGTTGGCGGAGAGCAGCAGCGGCGCGCTGAGGATCAGCAAAAAGGCACCGTAGATGGGATGCCGCAGCCAGCGGTACGGTCCCGTGGTCACCAGCTGATGGTCAGCCTGCAACCGGGCCTCGTCACTCCAATGGCGGCCCAATTCGTTCTGCGCCCACTGCAACAGCCCGAAACCGACCAGTGCCAGTCCCAGTCCTGCCCAGCGCAGACCATCCCCCACAGAGAGAGCAGCCCAGTTCAGCCACCGGGGTGCCACCAGATAGAACAGCAACACCACAGGCGGCAGAATGATCAGAACTGTCATCACCCGCTGTGCCAGCATGCTCATTTGGGTCGAAAACCGCGCCGGATCGTTTGCCTCGTACTTGTGTGTGTAATAGCCCCTGTGAACCACAAAAGCAACAAAAAGTACGGCCAAGGTTATACGGAAATGGATGTCCATTGCGAATCCCTGCGCTCAGTTACCAGTCAGGTTGTCAATACCCGCCCCCAGCCACGCTCCAAACCACTCGTGGCTCAACCGGTGATTGTACCCATGCGGCCCGGGATGCACGCCCAGCGAGCAGCGCTCTCCTGCCCCCAGCAGCTCGTATGCCCGCGCCGCGATCCCGAACTGCTCGCGCACACCGTTGATCGGGAAGATGTCATCCTGCTCACCCGCGATCGCCCGCAGCGGCCGCGGCGCGATCAGGGCTGCCAGGTCGCCCATCTCCGCCCATTCCAGGATACCGGGCACGTAGTTGCACTCGCAGTGATACAGGTTGTAGATCGATTCACGGAACGAGCAGAGATAGCAACCCGGCACCGAGACGGTAATCCGTTCGTCGATCGCCGACAGCCACAGCGCGGTCGTGCCCCCGCCCGAATTGCCCGTACAGCCCAGCACCCCCGGCACAACATCCGGCCGGCTCTGCAGAAAAGCGATCGCGCACATGCCGTCCCAGCAGCGTTCTCCCACCAGGTTTCGGCCCGCCATCTGGTAGGCGAACGCCAGGTGACGGCAGGAGTTCTCGTGTACGCTGCCCCGCCCGTCCTCTGTCTGCCGCTCGCCGAAACCGCGCTGCTCCACCGCGCAGACCAGGTAGCCCGCCTGTGCCAGCGCCTGCGCATAGTTGTTGTCCACCTTCAGCCTGCTCTCCCGCTCCGCCGCGCTCGGATAGTTGCCCAGGATCCACTGCACCGACGGATTGTGCCCGTGGAAGACCAGCACCGGCCGGTATGGCGGCTCCGTCCTGGGGACCAGCAGATAGGCGGGGATGCCCACCCCCTCGCCCGCGTCCAGTAGATACTTCTCCTCCACATATCCGTCCCGCTCCACCGCCTGCAGCTTCTCCGCCGCCACCGCCTCAGGCGGCGTGCGACCGGCCAGGCCGAGCAGCTCCAGCGTCTTCTGGCGCAGCGCCGCCTTCCACGCGCCAAATTCATCGGGCGTCCGGGCATCGAACGCCAGCTTTCGCGGTGCAGCCTCGTACACCGCGTCCACGTGCCCCTGTAGCAGAAATCGGGAACTGACCATCGGAGAATCTCCTGTTTCAATCGTAAACTGAATGTTGCGCCGGCCCTGTCAGATGTCCACTTGTCCCAGCCTGAGCAATATACGCCCCCTCGCAAAGGACTGCGCCGGCAGCCCAAGGCGTGTGGCCCGTTTCGGATCATACCCGTCCCCGTTTCGGACCGCAATCGCGCTGTCTACGTACTGCAGCCCGGCCAATTTTTACTGGTTGACAGCATATAGTGGCTACAGTACAATGCGGCCCATCCGAGGGTATTCTACTCAGATAAATCATTCCGATCGTTCCCCGCAGTGCCAGACGTAATGTCGTGCCTCAAACAGCGCGCAATTAGCCTTTTCATCATGTAGAGGGACAAACCGTTCCTCGCATCAAGTCAAAGGAGAAAGGTCATGGCAAGACGCACGATCACCCGGCGTAAGTTTATGCAGCTATCAGCGGCTATGACGGCAGGCGCACTGCTGGCGGCCTGTGGCGCAGACGACCCTGAACCTGCCGCCGATCAACCGGCCGCGGAAGCGCCCGCAGAATCCGAGGCGCCGGCTGCAGAGTCCTCGTCCCAGTACAACGAAGCGCCAATGCTCAAAGCAATGGTCGATGCCGGTGACCTGCCACCGATCGATGATCGCCTGCCAGTCAACCCCCGCATCGTCACCCCCATCCATGAGGTCGGAACGTACAGCGAATCGATTCGCGGCTTTACCCTCAACGAGACCGACCGCGCCGCGCCCGCCTACATCGTCAACCGCGGCTTTATCGACATCCCCACCGACCTGGAAGGATTCGGCGCCGGATTGCCGACGGGCGGCTGGGAACCTTACCTGGCGGAGAGCTTCGAGTGGAACGGTGACGCCACCCAGCTCACAATCAATATGCGCGAGGGCATGAAATGGTCCGACGGCGAACCCTTCACTTCCGAGGACGTTCTCTTCCTGTGGGAGGATATGTGGTTCGATGAAGAGTACACACCCATTGCGCCTACCCGATGTTTTGTGGATGGCCAGCCTGTGGTCTTGGAAGCGCCGGACGATTACACGTTAGTCTTTAGTTTCCCGGCCCCCTATCCCACCTTCCCCTTCCTGTTCCGCGGCCGCACATTGGCCACCAAGCCCAAGCATCACCTCATACAGTGGCATCCCAAGTACACCGATGGGGCTGAGTACACGGATCTGCGGGAGAACGACGATTATCTCGATCCGGATTTCCCCGGTGTAACGCCCTGGATCTCGAAGGGCTATGACGAATCGGGACTGCGGCTTGAGCGCAATCCCTACTTCTGCGCCGTCGATACTGCCGGCAACCAGCTTCCCTACTGCGACAACTACCTCTTCCCCTTCGCCGGCACGCAGGAGAACGCGGTGCTGATGGCGATTGCAGGCCAGATCGACGTCGGTATTCGCAACATGCAGCTGTTTGAGAGCCTGCCGACACTGCGCGAGAATGAAGAGCGCGGCGACTACCGGCTGCTCTTCTGGCCGGGCACCTCCTTTACCACCGGCAACCACATCACCATCAACTACCGCCTCCAGAACGAAAGAGACAGGGAACTCGCCGAGTTCTTCCGCAATAAGTCTTTCCGCAATGCCCTGTCAATGGCCATCAACCGCGATGAGATCAACGAAACGCTCTACTTCGGCGCCGGCCGGCCAGCCAGCTATGCCCTCGCCTCATCATCCCCATACTGGGATGATGACATGGATTCCATCACGATGATCAACGGCCAGTTCGACATGGCCCAGGTTGACAGTATCTTCGATGAACTGGGCCTGGAGAAGGGCGCCGATGGTATGCGGACTTTCCCCAGCGGCGAGCCGGTTACGATCATTCTCGATGCCGCCACCGAGATCACAGTGCATCAGCAGGTCGCGGAAATGGTTGTGGCCGATTGGCGCGACGCCGGCCTTGACGCCCGCCTCAACGCAATCCAGCGCTCCGTCCTCTTCTCCCGCTGGCGCGCCGGCGAGTCCCATACCTACATGTGGGGCACCGATGCCAATGAAATTCCCCTCATGCGGCCCTTCCAGCCGATCTTTACCCCCAAGGGGCATGCCCTTGATATGCTGCCGGTGCATTACGATGACGACCCCGAGTGGCTGCAAGAACTCGGACCGCCCGAAGGCGGCGACGCGATGTTCGCTCTGCAAAATGAGATCAAGAAAGAGATCGACCCTGTGGAGAGCAAACGCCTGCACAAGGAGCTCTTCCAGTACCACGTAGACTGGCAGTTCGACATCCATATCATCGCTGACGTGCCGCTCATGGTCCTGGTCAACAACCGCGTCGGCAACTGCCCCGAAGTAGCCAATGGTCTGCAGGACTTCACCTACGCCTATCCGGAGCAGTTCTACATCAAGTACTAAAAGCGTGGATTGAGGAGTGAGGAACGAGAACGCTGGAAGTTTCTGGTTTTGAATGGTTTCTGGGTACTGGTCCTGTCACCAAAAGCTAGAAACTGAAAACCAAAAACTGCCGTTTCCTCACTCCTCTTCACTCTCTCCTCTAACGGCCTCAAGCCGCGAACCACTGCAGTCCCGGAGTCCACATGCTGGATTACATCATCCGCAGAGTGTTGATAGCAATTCCCACACTCCTGCTCATCTCTTTCATCTGCTTTATCGTTATCAACCTCCCCGCCGGCGACGTTATCACCACCTATGAGCAAAACCTCGTAGGCAACCGCGGCTGGGGTGAAGAGGAAGCGAGAATAGAGGGCGACAATATCCGCCGCGAGTACGGATTGGACCGCCCGATACCGGTTCAGTATTTTTATTGGTTATTTGCCTTTCTACAGGGTGACTTCGGCGTCTCACTCGTCACCTACGATCGCGTCGCTTCCGAAGTCATCTGGACCAACCTGGGTTATACGATGCTGATCGCGTCGCTCTCCCTCGGTCTTTCCTGGGCCGTGGGCCTGCCGGTCGGTATCTATTCCGCCACCCGCCAGTACTCCGTGTCGGACAACATCTTTACCGTAATGAGTTTCATCGGTCTTTCCATGCCCGGCTTCCTGCTGGCGCTGGCGATACTGGTCTATATGACTTTCGTTCTCGACCTGCCCTTGCTGACCGGACTCTACTCGCCCGAGTATGCCGACGCGCCCTGGAGCTTTGGCAGGGTCAAGGACCTTGCCGCCCATATCTGGCTGCCGGTGTTCGTGGGCGGCATTCCCGGCATCGCCTCCCTCATGCGCATCATGCGCGGCAATCTGCTCGATGAGTTGGGCCGCCAGTACGTCGAGACCGCCCGCGCCAAGGGGATGGCTGAAAAGATCGTCGTCATCAAACACGCCGTGCGCGTCGCCATCAACCCGCTGATCAGCCTGCTGGGCATGCAGTTTCCGGAGATCGTCTCCGGCGGTGTCATCACCGCCATCGTGCTGGGGCTGCGCACCATCGGCCCCACGCTCAACTCCGCCCTTCAGGCCCAGGATGTCTACGTCGCCTCCGCCATCCTGATGCTTCTCAGCGTCCTGCTCGTGCTGGGCAACCTGGTCGCCGACCTGCTGCTGGCTTGGGTCGACCCGCGCGTCCGCTTCGACTAAATTGAAGCATCCGGCAGCTCGTGGCTTCCACGACGGCCGGCAATACGACAAGAGTCTTCTATGAGCGTCGTTTCAGAACAGGCACAGACCCCACTGCAACCGGGCGCGCCGCGTCCTCCAGCCGCCGATCTCGATGTCTCCTCCTCGGAGGAGGTCGCCTCGCGCGGCCGCATCCTCGGCGCGCGCATCATGGCCAATCGCCTGGGGATCATCGGCATCGTCTGGCTGGTGATTACGGTCCTGATCGCGCTTTTCGCCGACTTCTTCGCGCCCTACAGCGTCGACCACGTACACGAAGAGGCGCTGCGCGCGCCGCCGCAGCGCGTGCATATCTTCCGCGATGGAAGACTTGTGAGGCCATTTGTCTACGGCTATAAGAGCGAGCGCGACGCACGCACCTTTCTCACCACCTACACCGAAGACCCGGAGCTAGTCTACCCGATCCACTTTTTCGTCGAGGCGGAACCCTACAAGCTCTGGGGCCTGATATCGAGCAGCACGCGCCTTTTCGGCGTTGAAGAAGGCGGCATGGTCGCACTCTTCGGCACGGGCAGGCTGGGCCGCGACGTCTTCTCGCGCGTCCTCACCGCCACCCGCATTTCGCTCTCCGTGCCTATCATCGGCATGCTCATCAGCGTCATCCTCGGCTCAACCATCGGTGTGGCATCCGGCTACTGGGGCGGTGTCGCCGATATTCTTATCCAACGCCTCACCGAGGTGCTGATGTCCTTCCCGCGCATCCCCCTGTGGATGGCCCTCGCCGCCACTTTGCCGCCCGAGCTCTCTTCTCTCCATCGTTACCTGGGGGTCACCATCGTACTCGCACTTATTGGCTGGGCCGGGCTCTGCCGCCAGATCCGCGGCAAAACACTGGCGCTCAAAGAGTCCGACTTTATCATGGCCGGCCGCGCCGCCGGCTCCAGCACGCCGACCATCCTGTTCCGCCACCTCATTCCCAACTGCTTCAGCCATATCGTCGTCGTCGCCACCCTCTCCATTCCCGGTCTGATTCTGGCCGAAAGCTCGCTCAGCTTCCTCGGCATCGGCATCACACCACCGCTCGTCAGCTGGGGCACCCTGCTCAAGGACGCACAGTCCGTGCAGGTCCTCACCAAGCACCCGTGGCTGCTGGCTCCGGGCGTCTTCATGGTGCTGACCGTGCTGGCCGTCAACTTCCTCGGCGACGCGCTGCGCGACGCGCTCGACCCGTACTCCGAGATCAGATAGTGGCGACACTTCACCCTATGCCGGCAACCGGTATCTGACCATGCCCGATTCGCAACCGATTCTCGAAGTCCACGATCTGCACGTACATTTCAAGATGTTGGCCGGCATCGTGCGCGCCGTGGACGGCGTAGACTTTACCGTCGAACGCGGGCGCTGCTTGGGCATCGTCGGCGAGAGCGGCTGCGGCAAGAGCGTCACCGCACGTTCGATCCTGCGTCTGCTCCCCTCCAGCGACACAAGCGGCCAGATCCTCTATCACCCCGACGGCGACGGCCAGCCCATCGATCTGGTGAGTCTGGACGCCAAAGGGGATGCCATCCGCGCCATCCGCGGCAAAGATATCGCCATGATCTTCCAGGAGCCGATGACTTCGCTGACACCGGTCTACACCATCGGCGAGCAGATCATGGAGAGCATCCGCCAGCACCAGAACCTGACCGAAGAGGAGGCCCAGGAGCTGGCAATATCCATGCTCAACAAGGTCGGCATTCCCGATGCCGAACGCCGCTTTGGCGACTATCCCCACCAGATGAGCGGCGGCATGCGCCAGCGCGTCATGATCGCCATCGCCCTCTGCTGCGAGCCGCGCGTGCTCATCGCCGACGAACCGACCACCGCTCTCGACGTGACCATCCAGGCCCAGATCCTGCGCCTGATCCGCAGCCTGCAGCAGGACCTGGACATGAGCGTGATCATGATCACCCATGACCTGGCCGTCATCGCCCAGCTGGCCGATTTTGTCGTCGTCATGTATCTGGGCCAGATGGCGGAAAAGGCCCCCGTTGTCGAGCTGTTTCAGGATCCCAAGCATCCCTACACCCAGGCCCTGCTCCGTTCCATCGTGCGCCCGGATACGCCGCCGCGCGAGCAGCTCCACTCGATCAGCGGCTCCGTACCCGACCCGCGCAACGCGCCCAGCGGCTGCCGCTTCCGCAATCGCTGCCCATCCGTGCATGACCGCTGCGTCGAGGATCCACCCGTCGTTCAGTTCGGCCCGCAGCACTCAGCAACCTGCTGGCTCTACGTCGATGAATAGCTCTTTGGCAGTCTGTCCTTTAGCGCACTGTTCTCAGTCTTCCCTAATCCCAGACATTCGAAACCTGCAACTGAAAACTAGAAACTAAAAGCTGAAAACTTTCATGCCAGACACACCTATCCTGCAGGTCGAAAATCTGAGTAAATTTTTCCCGGTCCAGCGCGGCCTCCTGCGCCGCACGGTGGGCCACGTCAAGGCGGTCAACGACGTCTCCTTCACCGTCAACAAAGGCGAATGTCTTGGCCTTGTCGGCGAGAGTGGCTGCGGCAAGACTACCGTCGCCCGCTGCCTCCTCCGCCTCGTCGAACCGGACCAGGGCCGCATCCTGCTGCACGGCGAACAACAGACCTTTGATATCGCCTCAGCCTCGCGCAAAGAGATGTTGGACGTGCGCCGCCAGATGCAGATCATTTTCCAGGACCCGTTCTCCTCCCTCGACCCGCGCTGGCGCGTTACCGATGTGATCGCCGAACCGCTGATGGCCCAGAAGGTGGGCCGCGGCGAAGCCGGCAGACGCGTGCTTGATATCCTGCCGACCGTGGGGTTGGGTCCGCACTTCGCCGACCGCTTCCCCCATGAACTGAGCGGCGGTGAACGCCAGCGTGTCAGCATCGCTCGCGCCCTGATCGTCTCCCCACCGCTCGTGGTCGCCGACGAACCCGTCTCGGCCCTGGACGTATCCGTCCGCTCCCAGATCATCAACCTCCTGCTCGACCTGCAAAGTCAGATGAATCTGACCTACGTCTTCATCGCCCACGATCTCAGCATCGTCAAGCACATCAGCCATCGCATTGCCGTCATGTACCTGGGGCGGCTGGTCGAGCTCGGCACAACACAGCAGGTCTTTGAGGAGTGCAAGCACCCCTATACCAAGGCCCTCCTCGCCTCCGTCCTCATCCCCGACCCGACCCACCGCGAGCAGAGCTACGTCCTCGAAGGCGAGGTGCCCAGCCCGCTCAATCCGCCCAGCGGCTGCCATTTCTCCACCCGCTGCCCTTTCGCCCAGGAACAATGCTCAACTGAAGAACCGGACCTGCGTGATATGGGAGGCGGGCACTGGGTCCGCTGCCACTTCGCCGACGAGCTGGACCTGAGCGAAGAGATCTTTGCCCCGCAATTTGACACTCCGACTGCCAGCAACTGATGGCCTGCAGCCCCACATGCCGCTGGCAACCGATCAGCGCTTCCAACACCAAGGATCGTTCTCGTGACCCTGCGTTCCCTCTTCTTCTTTGACGACTGGTGTTTGGCCCGCCGCGACAACATCGCCCGCCGCCTGGGGCAGCCCGAATGGGTGCGGGAAGCCACCTACGCCGACCCCACCGAAAACCCGTTCAGCTATCCAACCGTGCTCTACGACGACCAGCGCAAACTGTGGCGCATGTTTTACCTCGGCCGGAAGACGATGCCGGGGACGCTCTATCGCAAGGACGAGTGGTTTCTGACCGCCGAAAGCGAGGACGGCATCCATTGGGAACCCCCGGACCTGACCGGGAAAGTTGCTCTGCCCTCCCGCATGAGGCCCCACGAAATCTTCGACCAGCAGCAGCTGGCCACCGGCGGCTCGGTCTTCCTCGATGAAAGCTCGCCCGAAGGCCGCTTCAAGTGGCCCATCCTCGCCATCGACGAGGACGGCCAGCGCGCCTCGCGCCTGGCTTTCTCCCCCGACGGCTACAACTGGCAGATCGATCACGCCTCGCGCTGGCATCCCGGCACGCCCGACCCCGGCTTCTTCACCTACCGCCACGCCGAACGCAACAGCCATATCACCCTCGCCCGCCCCAGCCACGGCGACCGCCGCATCGCCCTCATGGAGACGCACGACTGGCGCACCTGGAGCGAACCGGAGGTCATCTTCCACCCCGATCCCCTCGATCCGCCCATGTGCCAGTTCTACGGCATCGTCGTCCTCCCCTATAAGGGCATCTACGTGGGCATCCTCTGGATGTTCGAGACCGACCCGCTCGACCAGTGGCGCCAAAAACTGGAAGGGAAGATTTACGGTGAGCTCGTCTACAGTTACGACGGCCTGCGTTTCCAGCGCTCCCTGCGCCAGCCATTTGTCGGCCTCAACGAGCCGGGCGAATATGGCGGCGGCAACATCTATCCCTGTTCGATGGCCGTCGACCACGAGGGGCAGATCCGCATCTATTCCGGCGGCACCAAAGGGGAGCATTTCCAGGCGCGTACGCTCAGCCGCGATGAGCCCGACTACGCCGCCATCCTTATGCACCGGCTGCGGCAGGACGGCTTCGTCTATCTCGAATCACAGGCAGGTGCCGGCTACCTGACGACGCGCTGGGTGCGCCTCAACGACGAGCGCATGCTGCTCAATGTCCAGGCCCCCTACGGCGAGGTGCGCGTCCAGCTGTCGGACTTGGAAGGTCACCCATTGCCCGGCTACACTTTCGATCGCTGCGAACCATTCCGCGGCGACTCCACCGCCTGGCAGCCCCAATGGCAGGACAAAGCAGGCCTGGCCGAACACGTCGGCACACCGCTCCGTATCGACGTACGCCTCTACCACGCCCGTCTCTACGCCATCCACGGCGACATCGAACTCATCTACGCCAGCGACCTGAGATGAGCTGGCGTTCGCGAGGAGTCCTCCGAAATCTCCCCCTGGTCGTATCTGCGAACATGGAATAGACCTGCTGGAAGCGACTGTGAGATCAGATTGGGGTCTATTGGGGGTCTATTCTGGCTTATTAGTGGCTAATTCTGGCTTATTAGTGGCTAATTCTGGCTTATTAGTGGCCAATTCTGGCATATTAGTGGCCAATTCTGGCTTATTAGTGGCCAATTCTGGCTTATTAGTGGCCAATTCTGGCATATTCATGGCCAATTCTGGCATATTCATGGCCAATTCCGGCTAATTCTCATCACCCGCGCCGCCAACCCAACCGCAGTCCACCCCTCCCGGAGATCAGGCCATGACCAACGAAACACTCTACAACGGCATCACCCTCCCGCAGACCTGGCCGCCGCGCAATGTGATCGAAAGCTCCCGCGAGCCGATCCCCGTCCCCTATCTCGCCCACCCCGCGCCGCTCTGTGCGCAATTAAACGCGACAAAGCCCACAGGACATAGAGGA
>VXOE01000395.1 GCA_009840225.1 Caldilineaceae bacterium SB0662_bin_25
GCGGAGCCCCCGCACAAGGGAGGGCCGACTAGGCCCGACCGCCCATAACTGCAGTGGTCAGTGGTTAGTGGCCAGTTGTCAGAAAGGTCGCTTCCCCTGCCCCAGTGTTGATCGCGGAAAGCCTATGGCTTAGTCGTAGCGTTTATAGTTAATTTGCCCAGTGTTTCCTGATTCCTGGCGGATCGGGCCCGTTCACTTGCAATGGAAGTGCCCAATTGGCGTGAATGCTTACTTTCTGGCCGGGACTTTTGTGACTATTGCATAGTCAGGGGGTTGATCCTAAGGGCAGATCTGTGGTACAATACTCGAAATGGACGGATTAGGCTGCTGCAGTTCTTGAATCCGCCCCTATTTCGTACGCCAAATTGGCATCAGGAGGATGACCATGGCAGACACAAAGAACCTTTCCGGTTCTTCTGAGGCGCTCTCAGACAACCTGAATGGGCATGTGCCGTACCCGGGTATCCCAACGACGACAGATGGAGCCGGCTCGGTAGTTTGGGCCGAGACACACATAACACAGGCGGCATGCGCCTATCCGATTACTTCATCGACAACCATGGGCGGCGGATACGGCTCGGCTGTTTCCAATGGCGCCCGCAACCTTTGGGGCGACCGGTTGATGTTTCTGGAGCCGGAGTCCGAACACAGCGCCGCGGCCGCTTGTGAAGGGTTTGCGGTGGCGGGTGGCCGGGTCAGCAACTATACATCCGGCCAGGGCCTGATACTGATGCACGAAGTGTTGTACACGATTTCAGGCAAGCGCCTGCCGGTCGTATTTCACATTGGCGCACGCGCACTTACAAGCCACAGCTTAAATGTTCACGCCGGACATGACGACGTCATGTCCGTTTCTGATTCCGGGTGGGGAATATTGTTCGGACGAACTGCCCAGGAATCAGGCGACCTGGCGCTCATTGCACGCCGAGCTGCTGAAGATAGCCGCACGCCTTTTTTCAATGTCCAGGATGGATTCCTCACGACGCACACTGTTGAAGATGTCCTGCTGTGCGAACCGGAGATGATGAAGGAGTACATCGGCAAGCCCGAGGACAAGCTGGTCAATCTGTTTAACCCTTATAACCCGGTGATGACCGGTGTTGTCCAGAACCAAGACAGTTACATGAAGGGCAAGATTGCGCAGCGGGACTATTATTCTCAGGTGGGCGACGCTGTGCAAAATGCGATGGACGAGTTCTACCGCCTGACAGGCCGGCAATACCAGATGCTCGACACGTACCGCATGGAGGATGCCGAATACGCCATCGTCGGTATGGGCTGCATGATTGAAACAGCCAAGGCGACCGTTGATTACATCCGGCGTGAAGAAGGGATTAAGCTTGGAGTCGTTCATATCACGTGCTACCGACCTTATCCAAGCCAGCAGATTGTAGAGGCGTTGAAGCATCTGCGCGGATTTACCGTTCTCGAGCGGATGGATGACCCGATTGCGCCGAACAATCCTGTAACGAACGACATCAAAGCCGCATTTGCCGATGCGTATACCGGCAGCCCAGGATTTGCGGCAATCGACGACATTCCCAAGATCTTCAGCGGGGCGGCTGGTCTGGGGAGTCGCGACGTCCGCCCTGGGCACTTTATATCGATTGCACGCAACATGGTTGAGGAAGGGCCCCGCTTCTTCGTGGTAGGAATCAAGCATGACCTGGCCCTGCCGATGAACGGCGACCCCGACGTTCGGCCCAAGGGCGCATTTTCCATGCGCGGTCATTCGGTAGGCGGCTTCGGCTCGGTCACGACGAACAAAGTCATCGCCACCATCGCGGGGGACATTTTTGGGAAGAAGGTGCAGGCGTATCCCAAGTACGGTTCGGAGAAAAAGGGTCTACCCACCACGTACTATCTGACAGTGGCGGACGAACCGATTTTGACTCATTGTGAACTTAACAACGTTGATTTCGTTCCCATGAACGACATCAACGCGTTCTTCACCAGCAATCCTCTTGCCGGAATACAGACCGGCGGTACGCTCTTTGTGCAGACCAACAAGGCAACGCCCGAAGACGTGTGGGCAAATGTACCGCCAAAGGCAAAGGACTTGATTCGAGAGAAGCAGCTGCGGGTCGTGGCCGCGGACGGTGCGAAGATTGCCCGTGAGGAGGCCCCGGTTGCCGACCTGGAAGTACGTATGCAGGGCATTGTTCTTTTGGGGATTTTCCTGCGGGTTACGCCATTTGCAGGTGACGCAGATCTCGATGATGCAGATGTGATGGAACGCTCCGAGCAGGCGCTGCGCAAGTATTTTGGCAAGCGGGGCGAGGCGGTCGTCCAGGCCAATATGCGCTGCGTAAGGCGCGGCTACGAAGAGGCCTTCGAGATTCCGTCAGAGATCATCGCGCAAGACATTACCTCGCCCGTGCTGGTTCCGGGTGCAGAGATTACACTGTTTGCTTAGTCATTCGACGGCATCAGAGATAACGGTGCTTAACCTACTTGAAAGGCGGTAGCTCCTATGGGTGTTACGGTAAATACGTTCGACATTCGAAATCTGACGCGGACGGCGAACGGCCACGACACAAGTGATGGGATTGAGGTACTGGCCGGGTCGACGGTCGAAGGCACCAATGGCCATGACAGTGGCTACGAGGCGTCGATCATCGATGCCCACGACTTTTTCGAGAGGGTCGTTCAGGAGTATAACGAAGGGCCGGGACCCGAATCGCTAGAGGCCGATATTGGCGTGGCGCGATCCGTCATCCCAGCCGGAACCGGCGCGTATCGCGATTTCAGCTACATTGCGCCAGAGATTCCTGAGTACATCCAGGAAAACTGTACCGGCTGCATGAGCTGCGTCACGCAGTGTCCTGATACCGCCATTTTGGGCAAGGTCGTTACGGATGACGAGTTGACTGCTGCATTGGACGATATCGATGATGACGCCGAGCGCAGTTTCATGTCAAAGCAGTTCGCCGAGACGAATAAGTTCTACAAAGTTCCGGCCAAGAGAAAGAAGACACCCGGAAAGTTCGGCATCTTCATTGACCCCACGAAGTGCAAAGGCTGTGCAGAGTGTGTCGAGGCCTGTGATGACCTCGGTTACCATGCGCTGAAAATGATCGAGAAGGAAGATACGACGGTTCCCATATACCAGAAGAGCATCGACTTCTTCCGCAAGCTGCCGCCGACGCCGCAGGAGTTCATCAACGAGCGCGTTGCCGTCGACATGATGCTGGCCGAGCAGAGCATGCTGTACGTTGGTGGGGCAGGTTCGTGCGCAGGTTGCGGCGAGGCGACGGCAATCCGCATGTGGCTGGCAGCTCTGGGCTACAAGTACGGATCCGAGAATATCGGCATTGCCGCAAGCACGGGTTGCAACACGGTTTACGGCAGCACCTATCCCTACAATCCATACATTGTTCCCTGGAGCAACTCGCTCTTTGAGGACGGCCCCACGTTCGCCATGGGTTTGCGCATGCGCTGGGACCAGTTGGGCTGGCAGGACAAGCAGCTGTGGGTCATGGGCGGCGACGGCGCGATGCTCGACATCGGCTTTCAGGCGCTGAGCCGGATGCTGGCAAGCGGCATGAACATTAAAGTGCTCGTGCTTGACACCCAGGTCTATTCCAACACCGGCGGTCAGACGAGCACAGCCTCCTTCACAGGTCAGGACTCCAAGATGTACTCGCACGGCAAGGTCCTTGCGGGCAAGCAGGAGATGCGTAAGGAGTTGGGTCGTATTGCGATGATGCACCCCCATACGTATGTGTCGCAGACGGTCCAGGCCGTCCCCAATCATTTCTACAAGTCGATTCTGGAAGCTGCCGAGTTCGAGGGGCCGGCGATCGTAAACGTGTTTACGACCTGCCAGCCAGAGCATGGTGTGGCCGACAACATGGCCCGTCACCAGGCGAAGCTGGCGGTGGACAGCCGCGCCTTCCCGATGTTTGTCTATGATCCTCGCAAGGGCGATACGATTCGGGATCGACTGAGCCTTCAGGGGAACCCGGCGGTCAAGGAAGACTGGTATACGATCAAGAAGACGGGTGAAACAATAGATTTCATCACGTTCGCCCGATCGGAAGGCCGTTTCTCCAAGCAGTTTGACAAGGAAGGCAACCCGTCTGAGGTACTGATGGCAGCCCAGGCCGACCGGCTTGCGAACTGGCATCTGCTGCAGGAGATGGCTGGGATTCGCTAACTGATGACTGTACAGACGTTTGGAGGATTTCTCAAACTGCGCGCGAGGTGCTGGAGATCGAGATAAGGTCTCCTTGCCGAGAATCGCGTTTCCAGACGAAGAGTGCTACGTAACGGGGTGCGGCAACGCACTCCGTTTGTTTTGGGCAGGGTGACTCCGGGTAGTTCCACGCGAAGGACGGAGAGGAACCCGGACCATTTTGCAGTAGACAAGGAAAGTGCGGAATGAAGCTGGCCGACAACGCCACCAAAATGGGAACTGCTGAAGATCCTGCAATTCAGCCGAATTCAGAAGCGGCGGAGGCATCGAGCGGACTAGTGACCCCTGCGTCGATAACGACGGATGTTTTGCCTTCGGATTCGGCCACCGATCTGGAAGTGCCGGCCCTGCCGACGGACCTGCTCATTGAGATGTATCGCAAGCTATTGGCGATCCGGTTGATGGAAGAAGCGCTACTGGCTGCTGCCGAAGAGGGGCAGATCGGGGGCGCGATGCATACTGCGATCGGGCATGAGGCCAATGCCGTCGGCGCCGCCTATGCGTTACAGCGAGGAGACTATGTTACGTGTACCTATCGCGGCCACCATCATGGACTGGCGTGGGGCATGGATCCGGGGCGGGCTATTGCGGAAGTGATGGGCCGCGGCGACGGCTTTGCCAAAGGCAAGGGGGGTTCGATGCACTTTGTATCTCCTGAGAATGGCATGATGGGAGGGAACGGCATCGTCGCCGCGCAGGTACCCCACGCCGCGGGCCTAGCCTTGGCGAGCCAACTGCGCGGCGAAGACAGGGTGGCGATTACGTTTTTCGGTGACGGCGCGCTGTTCCAAGGGGTGATGCACGAGACGTTCAACATGGCAGCCAAATGGAAACTGCCACTCATATTCTACTGCGAGAACAACCGATACTCGGAGATGACACCGATCTGGCGCACCTCTTCGATCGAGGATATCTTTCTGTTCCCCCGTGCATACGGAATGGCGACCATGCAGATCGACGGCAATGACGTGGAGGTCGTCCACGCCGCGGTAAGCCAGGCGGCTGAGCGGGCCAGGTCCGGACTGGGACCGACCTTCATCGAGGGCATCACCTACCGTTTGGCCGGACACATGGCGGGGGATCTGGAGACCTACCGCCCGCCAGAGGAGGTGGAGAAGCAGGAGGCGTACGAGCCGATTGTGGTCTTGCGGAGTAAGCTCTTGACCAGAGGCGTAGATGAAACGGCCATTGCCGGCATTGATGAGGAAGTCGATAACATGATTGACGAGGCTGTGGCGTTCGCAGAAAAGAGCCCGTGGCCAGACGCTGCAGAGGCGTATCGGGACGTCTATGTTGACTCCGCCTTCAGAGACGGTTAAGGACTGTGTCGTTCGGGGCGCCGGTGAAACGGGCAAGCTGGGCGGGAACGAGAGGTTAATTTCTATGCGAAGAACCACCTACATTCAGGCGATAAACGAAGCGCTCAGAGAAGAGATGCAGCGGGACGAGGATGTATTTCTGATTGGTGAGGACATCGGCCACTACGGCGGGTTGTTCCGTGTCACTCGCAACCTGCTTGACGAATTTGGCGACAGGAGGGTACTCGACACGCCGATCAGCGAGCAGGCGTTCATGGGCATGGCATTGGGCGCGGCTATAGTGGGAATGCGGCCGGTCGTCGAGCTGATGTATATGGATTTCACGCTGGTGGCCGCCGACCAGATATTCAATCAGATTGCAAAGTACAGATACATGACGGGCGGTCTGCTGAAAGTTCCCGTGGTGATACGGGGCCAGCAAGGCGGCGGCAAACACTACGGTTCCCAGCACAGCCAGTCAGTTGACAGCCTTTACGCCCACTTTCCCGGCATCAGGGTCGTCGCGCCGGCAACGCCATACGATGCCAAGGGCCTTCTCAAGACAGCCATCCGCGACGACAATCCAGTTGCCTTCCTGGAGCACAAAATGCTTTACTTCACTCGTGGAGAGGCACCGCCGCCAGAAGAGGAGTACCTGATTCCCTTAGGTAAAGCGGACGTTAAGCGTGTTGGCACCGACGTGACGATAACGACATTCAGCTACTGCCTGCACCAGGCCCTGGAGGCGGCGGAGACACTTGCGGAACGGCACGGCGTCAGTTGCGAGGTTGTGGACTTGCGCACCGTCGAACCGCTGGACACGGAAACGGTCTGGGAGTCGGTAGCGAAAACGGGACGCTTGCTGGCAGTTCACGAGTCCTATGCGAATTGCGGCGTAGGGGCGGAGCTTGTTGCCCGTGCCTACGAAGAGGCCCCCTACCTGCTGCAGGCGCCGGCCCGCCGGCTGGGCATGGCACCGGTTTCGATACCGGTCTCACGCGTGCTTGAGGCGGAGGTTCTGCCCTGGAAGGAAGAGATCGTCGCCACTGTGCTGGAGATGACGGGGCGGTAGAAAGGTAGATTCATGGCTACGGAAGTAACACTTCCAGAGTTGGGAGAGGAAGTCGAGGACGTTACGATAAGCCGCTGGCTCGTGAAGGAAGGTCAGCAGGTCAGTGCGGGCGACCCACTTCTGGAGATAGCAACCGACAAAGTGGACACTGAAGTACCGGCTCCTGCGAGCGGGACGCTGCTGTCAATTCGCTTTGGTGAGGGAGAGATCGTCGACTTCGACGCGGTCATTGCCGTCATCGGAGGGGCAGAGGAGGAAATTGCACCGGCACCGGCGGTCTCTTCCACCGCTGATGACGGATCGGACCGATCAGACTCTGAATTCACGTCCGGCGAAACCACAGTTTCCCTGCCGGGCGATGAACAGGATGCCCAGAGCAGGGAAGTCAGAGCCACCCCGGTAGCCCGAAGGGTAGCGGCCGAGGAGGGCATCGTCCTTTCTTCGGTTCCCGGACGTGACGGCGAGCAGCTGACCAAGGGTGACGTGGAGGCGTACCTGGAGGAGTTGAGAAGCGCAGGCAGTCCGGATCAGGAATCCCATACTGAAGAAGCAGTAGAATATCAAGACGATGCTGCGTCTCTCGACAGTTCATTCGTTTCACTCGAGATACGGCGCCTGGCGGCGACGTATGATATCGACTTGCGAGAAGCTGCAGGGGGACGACCACTCGGCACGCTGACCCGGCAGAAGCTACTTGAATATGCACGCGAGCACAAGGGGCTGACCCATTTGACGGCTGCGCCGGTCGATCGTGTCTCTGCCGAGGACAGTGGGCACAGGGGGCGGCAGGGTGTTGGTTCGACGGCGACTCAAGCGGGCGGAGGGTCCGGCGAGCCAAGGGAAAGGGGTGAAACTCTGGTCCCACACAGCCGAATGCGCCAGATCATCGCCAGGAACATGGTGCAGAGCGCGTTTACTGCGCCCCACGTCACGACCGTTCACAGTGTGGATATGGGTAGTGTGACCGGCCACTACCAGGCACAAAAGGCGGCATTCGCCCAGCAGGGCGTTCGGCTGACTTTGACGGCATATATCGTGGCGGCCGTCGTGGAGGGTCTGCGGAAGGTGCCGGCGGCTAATGCCGAGTGGACCGAAGAGGGGTTGAAAATCAAGCATTTTTACAACATCGGCATGGCTGTGGCTCTTCCGGCTGACGCCACCGGGGTTGGCGGGCTGATTGTTCCCGTCATTCACGATGCCGGTGACATGAATCTGATGGGGATTGCGCGCCAGGTAGCCGACCTAGCGACACGTGCGCGAGAGAATAAGCTTAGGCCCGCGGACACGCAGGGAGGCACGTTTACGCTGACGAATTATGGAACTTCGGGGAGTCTTTTCCAGACACCGGTGATCCTGCAACCACAGGTTGCCATACTGGGGACGGGAGTGATAGAGAAGCGGCCGGTGGTCGTCAGTACCGGCAAGCCGTACGAGGCCAGTGTGGAGGACTATCTGGCATTTCGCCCGATGATGGACCTGGCCTTGAGCTACGACCATCGCGTCCTGGACGGGGCGAGCGCTGATGCCTTTTGCGGGGCTGTTAAACGTGAACTGGAGTCGTGGCCGGATTCGCCCTAGCTCTGAGTGGCCCTTGTGCAACTCGCGAAACGCTCAGTTGCGGGGGCGGTTGGATTATCGGGAAAAAGAGTGGAGGCAAACGAAGCTAGTGCCGAATCAGTTCTGACGCTGCAGGAGTTGATCGGCAAGTTCCAGGAGCAGGGAACGACCGGCCGGTTCACCCAGTGCCTGGCCAAGGGCCTGCATGCCATCGTTGTGGTACTTGAGTACTTGAGCTTTCGACCAACGCTTTGCGCCAGTTTCATCCAGAAGCGCGATCGCTTCCGGCAGGTTTTCCTCGGTTATGCCCCGGCGCCAAAGGAATCCGAGACCTTTCCCTTCATCTGATTGCCCCAATGCGTAGAGTAGTGGAAGACTTTTTTTGCGTCGGAGGATGTCATTTCCCGCCGGCTTGCCCGTTACTTTCGAATCGCCCCAGATTCCCAGAATGTCATCTTGAATCTGAAACGCCAGTCCCATGCTATAGCCAAATTGGTACATAGATTTGATCGCAGCATTTTCGGCGCCGCCGAACAGTGCCCCTAGCGCGGTCGACCCTGCAATCAAGGCCGCTGTTTTGCCCCCGATCATGTGCAGATATTCGGCGGCGGAAACATCCTCTCGCTCCTCAAAACTGAGGTCAAGATGCTGGCCTTCTGTCAATTTGATGCAGATCTCGGTAAGTCGGTCGACAGCCGCGAGCGGACGGCCTTTGCCGCCCGATAGTTCAGGTATGCCGTCAGCAGAACCGGTTTCAACCGACCGCAACAAAGCAGAGTAGGCTAGGGCGAACATCGCGTCACCTACGTTTATGGCCTGAGGCACGCCCCATAGTGCCCACAGCGTGGGCCGGTGCCGGCGGGTTTCGTCTCCGTCCTCGATATCATCATGAACAAGTGAAAAGTTGTGCAGAATTTCGACCGCCGCGGCCGCTGGCAGTGCCTCGGCAGGATTGCCTCCGACCGCTTCGCAAGCCAACATACAGAGTAGCGGTCGGACTCGCTTTCCTGCGGTAGATTTGCTGGGACGAAGCATTTCGTCCGCCCAACCCATGTGATAGTGCATCATGGCATAGTGGTTCGCCTGCATGGGATGAGTGCCGGCAAGAACGGATCGCATTTCTTCTTCAAGGCGCGGCAGCCACAGAGAGGCGAAGTCTGCCAGTGACTCATTCATCTGCTCTGTGGAACTCGCCGAAGGGGAACGGGGTTTTCTGGCGCCGGACGATTCGGTTTCGGCCTCTGTCTCCGACTGGTTGGGCTGGGTGACCGCGACAGAGTCGTCAGAACCTAAGTCATTCACAGAGAAGAATCGTTGGTGCTTTCTGTCCCCTTCCCCGTCTTCGAATTGAGAATCCTGTCGCGTTCGTGCTGCAGAGTTTGTTGGCGCTGGCATCAGATCGGTGGTGCTTATCAGGACGCCGGGTTTCCGCAGTTCTTCAATGTTGCGGGAGCCGCTGGCGAACATGGCGATGCGCAGCTCCTCGACCAGGATGTCGATCTCTTCTTCAACCGCGGCGGCAGATTCTACGGCTCGCTTGAGGAAAGGTGCCGCCAGGCCTACAAGATCTGCGCCAAGTGCCACTGCCTTGGCAATGTCCTGGCCACTGCGCATGCCTCCGCTGGCAAAGACAGGCAGGTCCGGCCGGCCAGCTTCTTTTCGGGCTGCCCGGACAAAGGAAAGGCTAGTGACGGTGGGGATGCCCCACTCACGAAAGGCTGCAGCCAGCCTTCGATGGCGTTCGGTCGGCGCGCGGTGCTTTTCAACCTCGCTCCAGGAAGTTCCCCCGGCGCCTGCCACGTCGATAGCGCTTACACCGGCGGCGATCAAGTGTCGCGCGGCCTGCCTGCTGATTCCCCAGCCGACTTCCTTGGCAATGACAGGGACCCCGATTTGCTTGCAGACCTCTTCGATTCTTGACAGCAGTTCGCCCCAGAGGGTGTCGCCTTCAGGTTGCAGGACCTCTTGCAAGGGGTTCAGATGCAGGAATAGGGCGTCGGCCTCGATCATGTCTACTGCGCGCCGGCAGTGGTCGACCGAATAACCGTAGTTGAGCTGCACTGCGCCCAGGTTGGCAAAGACCAGTGCGTCCGGTGCATGCTTGCGCACGGAAAATGAGGCCTCAACAATACTATCCTCCAGTGCGGCGCGCTGGCTTCCGACGCCCATAGCGAGGCCTTTTGCTTGCACAGCTTCTGCCAGACGCCGGTTGATAAGTCCTGCCCGTGAGGTGCCACCGGTCATGGAGCTGACAAGGACGGGCGCAGTCAGGCGCTTTCGGAACAGGACGTTACTGGTGTCAACGTCTGCGAGGTCGATCTCGGGCAGGGCCTGGTGCATAAAATGGTAGCGTTCCAGACCCGTTGTCAACTGCCGGAAGCCGACATCTTCATCCAGGTTTATGCGTATATGGTCGTCTTTGCGACCGGCGGTGGACAATTAGGCTCTCCCACAGACTGCAATGTACGGAACAATAGGCACACCGTCTTCCTCAGGTCTGCCCTAATCTGGATTTAAGCGGAGTACCAAGCAGGTAGAATGTAAGGGCAAGAGTGTGCTTCCCGCCCTGCTTAGCTTACCGAAGAAGGCCTGAATCAAACGCTCTAAAGCGTGTCGGCCAGCGTCTTTCCGGATTCGTATCGAAAATCGTAACTCTCTTTCGATTCTAGTGTTATATGATTTATAATGCAAGACATTCGCATTAAATTCTGAACAAGTATATTGACCAAAGGAGGTACGAGGATGTCAACAACTTTTGAGCAGGTGCGCGATATTATAGTGGATCAGTTAGATGTTGATCCTGATGAAGTAACAGAAAATGCCAAGTTCAAAGAGGATTTGGATGCCGACAGTTTGGACCTGGTTGAGTTGATAATGTCTTTTGAAGAGGAGTTTGGCGGCGAAATCAGCGACGAACAAGCGCAGGAGATCGAGACGGTCGGCGATGTAGTGAGGCATCTCGAGGCCCAGGCGGTCTAAATTGCCTGGCGGAACACAGCCTGATTCAAAGCGAGTTGTGTACGCAACTCGCTTTTTTTATTGGTAGAGATGAGTCTAGTCGGGAGACGTGTGGTGGCGTCCTCTTCAGTTTACAGGGAAAAAACCACATTGCTGATCGTTGCCGGTGGCAGCAGTCGTCGTATGGGCACAGACAAACTTCTGCTGCCGGTGCCTCCAAAGGAGATACCTCTGGTCCGGCACGTGGCCGAGCGGCTCCTGCCGCTCGCAACAAACGTGATTGTCATTGCAAATGACCCGGGAGTCTGTGCTGTCGTAAGAAGTCTGGCTCAGGAAGCGGTCCGACACGGGCAGGATGGGATGCATGCCGGCACTGTCGTCAGTTGCCTGCAGGACGATACGCCGGGAGAGGGCCCCCTTGGCGGGCTTGCGACCGGTCTGCGGCGGATCGACGGTTGGGCCTTGACCGTAGCCGGTGACATGCCTTTTATTTCGGCGGCATGTTGCCGGTTTCTGATTGGCAGAACAGGCATGGGCTGCGATGCGGTTGTACCTGTAGTTGATGGGCAGTCCCAGCCGCTGCATGCAGTGTACAGCCGGCGCTGCCTGCCTTCGGTCGAGAAGGCGATGGCGGCGGGTAAGCGCCGTATGGACAGCTTCTGGAACGAGGTACGGGTACGCTTGATTCCGGAAGAACAGCTAAGGGCCTACGATTCCGACCTACTTACGTTCACCAACGTAAACACACCGGCTGAATGGAAAGAGGCTCGTGCTCTGCTTTCTCAAGGGTGACCACCAGGTGTTAGAATGGGGCCAGCCCGTCAAGGAAAAGTACTGAGAGGGCTATTGACGGCGGAAAAGTGTAGGGTCGAAGAAAGTCTTTGCAAGGGAGAATTGACTCCTTACATGGCCTCCCGTATCAGCGAGAACGTCAAGTACCGAAATGGTTAAGAATCGCAGACGCCCGGCGCAACAGAGAAGGACCGACTCCAGCAGGCAAGGCCGACGCCAGCCGGAGGAGGAAGGCGCGGTCGTCAAAGACTGGGGGGGCCGCCTGCCCGTCGCGTTGACCTTTCCCAACAGCTACTACGTTGGCATGAGCAGTCTGGCATTTCAGCTGCTTTATCGGTGGCTGAACGCGGAACAGGATGTAGTGTGTGAGCGAATTTTCTGGCAGAAGGGTGCTGCCGCGGCGGGCCAGTCATTGCTGTCGCTAGAGAGCGGGCGTCGGGCAGACGAATTTGACATCTGGGCGTTTACCATTTCCTGGGAGATGGACTACTTCAACGTAGTCGAATTGCTGCGTCAGGCCGGGATCCCGCCCCTGGCACAGGAACGCCTTCAGAGCAGCCGCTGGGACGGGTCGCCCTGGCCACTGATCATTGGCGGTGGACCAGGAATCACGATGAACCCGGAGCCAATGGCGCCCTTCTTCGATGCCGTTCTCATCGGTGAAGGCGAGGAGGCCGTTCCCCAGTTCATTGAGATCTGCCGCGATGCTCTGCACGGGGACCGGGAGGCACTCCTGCAGAGGCTCGATCGTCAACCTGGATTCTACGTCCCCCATCTTCGTCCTTCGAATCGCAACCACGCGGACTTTCGGCCGGTTGAACGGCTGTGGGTGCGGGAACTGCCCGAGTACGAGACGCAGTCGGTTCTTTACACGCCGGATACGGAGTTCAGCGGCATGCACCTGATGGAGATCGCGCGCGGCTGCGGGCGCGGGTGCCGCTTCTGTCTGGCGGGGTACGTATACCGGCCGCCGCGCGAACAGCCGCTGGAGACGCTGTTAGGCTGGGCCCAAACGGCGATGGCCAAGGGGCGCGACCGTATTGGCCTTGTCAGCGCCGCGGTCAGCGACCACACGCAGATAGACGAACTTGCGAATGAACTTGCGGGCATGGGGGCATCGATCAGCGCCAGCTCGATGCGGATGGATCCGATCAGCGTTCCTTTGATCCGGGCGATGGCAAAGGGGGGGACGCAGACTCTAACGGTAGCGCCTGAGGCGGGCAGCGAACGTCTGCGAAACGTGATCAACAAGACGCAGACCGAAAAGCAGATGATGCGGGCTGTAGGCCTGGCGGCCGAACTGGATTTTCCCCAGCTCAAACTGTATTTCATGACCGGGCACCCAACGGAGACTGACGACGACATTCAGGAGCTAATCGATTTCACGCTGAAGGCGCGTCAGATGTTCAGGCGGCGGCTGGCGATAAACGCCACGCCTTTTGTTCCCAAGGCGCATACACCTTTTCAATGGGAAGCAATGATGCCGGCGGCCGAGCTTAAGCGGCGGCAGCGCACGATTAACAAGGCTCTGGCGCGGCATGGCGTCGAGGTGCGTGCAGACTCGCCTGAATGGGCTGAGGTGCAAGCAGTGTTAAGCCGGGGAGACCGCGCGCTGGCCGACGTGCTCCTTGCGATTCCACCGGGCCAGTTGAACACGCGACTATTCTTCCGAACCATGGAGAAACTCGGGCTGGAGAAGGAACATTACCTGGGCCAATGGGAAACGGGCAGCCCTCTTCCATGGGATATCGTGCAGAGCGGGGTCAGTGAGAGCTACTTCAATTACGAGCTGCGTTTGGCAACGCAGGAGCGCACAGGCCTTTCGTGTCCGCCCGACACGGCTGGCTGCCTCACTTGCCAGGCGTGTGACGACGACTGGGCATTTCGTTTTGGCGCCAGCGAAAACCGCCCGATCAAGACAACGAAAGGCGGGGCGTGGAGGGCCCAGGACTGGCTGCCCTGGACGAAGCTAAAGGCCCAACAACACGAAACCAGCCTGGGTAATGTCACGATTGAACCGATTCCTCTGGAATGAAGTCGGTCCAACAAAAGGCAATCTTCCTCCTGGAAGAGCTGGCGGCGGAGAGTTTCGGGATTGGGCAGTAGGGACCAACAGTCAGAAAGATGCGGCGCAATTGCTACAACAATGGCGTAGTGGCCTATGCCTTTAAGAGTCTTGCCTCTTTTCCTCTCCAGGCCCATGTAAGCGCGCGTCACGGGGGCGTTTCACCAGAGCCCTGGCACAGTCTGAATTTCAGCTACAGCAGAGGCGATGAGCGGGAGCGGGTGCTCGAAAACTTCGCCCGTTTCTGCGGCGCGATCGGAAAAGATCCTTCCGAGCCCGTACGTACGCACCAGATTCACAGCACCAATGTTGCCCAGGTAGGCTGGGAGGACGCCGGCACCCGAAAGGCGAGTTGCGACGCCCTCATTACTGATGCGGTTGAACTGCCGCTATTCCTCGTTTTCGCCGACTGCGTCCCGCTTGTGATTTATGATCCGGCACGCCACGTGTTGGGAGCCTGCCATGCTGGCTGGCGCGGCACCGTCGACGGGATGGCGAGCGCCGCTCTGAGGGCGATGAATGCTGCCTTTGGAACAGACGCGGCCGATGTGCATGTTGGCATCGGTCCCAGTATCGGGCCTGAAAGCTATGAAGTCGGCGAGGAAGTCATTGGGAGAGCGACATCACTTTTGCCTGGTGGAGAAAAGTATCTTAAGGAGGGCGAAGGTGTTAAGGATGTGCTTCTTTTCGACCTTTGGCAGGCCAATATAGACCAACTTACAGCTGCAGGCGTTCCGGAAGGGCAGATCGAACTGTCCGGAATCGACACGGCGCGCAGGACAGATGAATTCTTCAGCCACCGGGCCGAAGAGGGCAGGTGCGGGCTCTTTGGGCTATTGACGTGGCTGGAACCGCGAGGCCAGGGGCATCGTTCGCAATTCGAGATATGATACAATTGGTCTGGATAGAAAAGACTATACCCTGAAGTCGAAATTCGTCGGGAGTGCAGAGCAGTTTCGCAAATGGCGCAGGCGGAGTCGCCGACGGGCGGTCCAATGAAGTGTTCACGGTTTTCAAGGATTGGAGCCGCTCTGCAATATGTCTTTTCGGGTTGATTCTGCATGTCGGAAAATGAAAACCAGTTTGAAGAGCTGCTGCGCAGGCTCGGTCTTGATTCTTTACCGACGTACCAGCAGATCTTTGAATCGATGGACCCGTTGTCATGGACGCTGGTACTGCTTCTTTCAGGAGCAGTTTTACTGGGCGTCTTTTTTACGTTAAACACACGGTACCGTTTTCACGCTTTCCAGGAGGCCGAGGCCACACCGGAAATCCTCCTGGCGCGTTTGAAGCAGGATCCAACCTACCTGACGCCGGCATCGATTGTCAACCGGCTCGGCGCAGATACGACTTTGCTGCTACTGGAACACGGAGACCAGATAACTGCCCCCCAGTGGCGGTCGATGTGGAACAGGGTGCGTGAGGAGCTACTGGGTCTGCTCTCCTCCCAACACGCGTTCGGCCCAATTTACGCTCTGGCTCATTACTACCAGAGTACAGATACGCAGGAGCCGGACAGCATGCGGATCCGCCGAACCGCGCTGATTCACAAGCTGGGCCAGCGCCGGCACCTTGAACCCGGCGCCGACGGCATGGCGGCCCAGCTGCGGCTTGTACGACATCCCGCCGAGCAACTTGGAGAACTGGGTTTTGACGGACCGACGGTCTGGTTGGAGAGCCATGAGGAAACCATGCCTATCCAAGGTCCGATAGTTCAGATGGATTGGGTGCGGTTCGAAACTGTCGACCGAGCCAGTGTCAATCTTCTGATACAGAGGACGCCAACAGTTGGTGGAAACTTCAGTATTCAGATGGAGAAACGAAATGAGATGTGGGTCGTGGTCGGCGAGCAGGTCAACTGGGCGTCATAGCCAGGTGTCTCCTGGCGCGAGAGAAAGGCCGCTCTTCCGGCTGACCCGTTTCCCCTGTCACATGCGACTTTCGTGCAGTTCTAAAGACAGCAACTAATGAACGAATTAACGTTGACGCTTGCCGACGCTTTGGGCTTTCTGAATACGCTCGTTTCGTCGGTGGTAGTGATTCTTGCCTTTTCGCTCCTAGCATACACTTTAACCTATAATTTCCGCCATCCGGTGGCGCGTCGCTTCGCTTTTCTCCTCGGCCTGGTTATGGTGACCTATGCTTCTGAAGTCGCCTTGACACAGGTGGTCAGCGCCGAGTCGGCGTCGAAATGGCTGCGGTTCGAATGGCTGGGAATCGCGTTTTTGCCCGGGGCATACTTTGCTTTTTCCTACGCTGTACTGCGTACGACGAATTACCACACGGATCGCCGCAGATTGATCAATGTCGCGATAGGCATTCTTTCGGTGGTCAGCGCACTTCTTGCCTTCTTCACGACAGGGTTGGTGGGCATCGTTGAGTTTGACCCGCTCCTCAGCTATCTCACTCCTGGCGTTCTGTTCTGGCCTTTTGCCGCATTCTTCGCCGGTGTCGTCATACTATCCCACTTGAACATCTGGAAGGCGCGGCAGCGGTGCCTTACCGCCGAGAGCCGCAAGCGGATGACCTATCTGTTGCTGGCTTCGGCAGCGCCCGGAATCGGCACCTTTCCCTATCTGATCGCGTTGGGCAAATCCTCAGTCGGTCTGCTATCACCGGAGTTGATTCTCAGCCTTGCCATTGTAGGAAACAGTGCGGTCGGCGCGATGCTGATCGGTCTGAGCTACACAGTGGCATTTTTCGGTGTATACACGCCGGACAGAGTCGTGCGCTACCGATTGATCCGCTACTTCGCGCGCGGGCCGGTTGTGGCGATCATTGTCATTTTGGCGGTGCAGACTATCCCGACCGTCGAACGTATACTTGGCCTGCCCCGCAATATCGTGCTATTCAGCGTCATCACCGGTGTGATTGTGGCCGCTCAGGTAATCCTGAGCGTCTCCAGAGAGCTGACCGACCGGCTGGTTTACGGTGAGGACCGGCAAGAGATCGCCTGGCTACGGGAGCTGGACAGACGCCTCTTGACTACAACCGATCTGCGCCAGTTTCTCGAGAACCACCTCACGGTACTGTGTGAATTGCTGCGCGTCCCATCAGGCTTCGTGGCTGCGGCAATCGGCACCGACCTGATCCTTGAAGCGATGGTCGGACCGGAGGGAACGCGTCAGGAGATTCTAGATGACAAGGACTGGAGCGATGCCATGAGCGAGGCGCTGAGCCATGCCCGCAAGAACGGGGCAGCCAACCCGGCGCGAAAGGCACAGGTAGTGGAAGGCGGGCCGGCGCCCTCGGAAAATGGGAGAATGTCGGTCCGGCAGATGGCGCCGGAGCCGGCCGAATTCGGAGGATACTGGTTATGGCCCGTTCTGGAACCCGCCGGGGAGCGTAAGGGAGAGATCGTGCTGGGGATGTTGGGTGTACGCGCCCGCAGCAGTTCTCCTCATTTCAGTGCGGAGGAGCGGGCGCTGCTGGCGCAGCAGATCGACAGTGTTGCCAAGGCATTGCTCGATCGCAAGATGCAGATGCAGGTCATGGTGGTCCTGAGACGCATCATTCCCGGCATCGATCGCATCCAGCAGATCCGAGGGATTGTTCCCTATGTTTCGGAGAATACGGAGGTACCCCCGTCCGAACTACTGGAGCCGAGCCCGATTCACAATCCAGAGTTTGAGAGCTGGGTGAAGGATGCGCTCAGCCACTATTGGGGCGGCCCAAAGCTGACTCGAAGCCCTTTGATGCAGCTGCGGGTGGTGGACAGGGTCGTCGAAGAGGCGGACGGGAACCCCGGCAAGGCGTTGCGGCTGGTGCTGGGGCGGGCCATTCAGAATCTGCGACCGGGGGGTAAGCAGGACCTGAGCACGCCTGAATGGCTCCTGTACAATATTCTGGAGATGCGTTTTATTCAGGGGCGCAGAATTCGAGATATCGCAGGGCGGCTGGCCATCAGCGAGAGTGACCTGTACAGGAAGCAACGGGTCGCGATCGGCCAGGTTGCACAGGTGCTGACAGAGATGGAGCAGGGCGACTGGGATGCGCTCCTCAAATTGCAGGAAGAAGATAGTTCGGAGATTGTCGAGGAATCAAGCTGAGATTGATGGAGTCCGGGTGGGGCAATCTGTTGTCGCTAATGGTTCTTGCGAGGTAATGTGGTATGGCTGCCAGGCGGCGTAGGCGGCGAAAGTACAGGAAGACAGGCCCTGCGGCCGAGGTAATGGCGAGTACCCACAAGCTGTTTGCCAGGCACTCCGGCAGGGTTTTGGGGTTCGCAGTATTTCTATTTGGCGCAGTCCTTGGTGTCACTCTTTCTGCTTCCGGGCAGGATTCGTGGACGCTCTGGCTGGCAGGCAGAATGGCCTGGCCGCTTGTGCTCAGTCTGCTCGTCACGGGAGCCGTGATGATGCTGGGAAGCAAGGCCGGTTACTGGCATCCGGAGGGGCTTGTCGGGGCGGAACTCCTACTTCTGTCTCTGGCCTCGTTGGAACACATTGGCGGCAACCGGGTTGCGGATTGGTCTCTGCCTGCCTCCGGCCATGGCGCCGGCCTGATGGGCTGGGTGGCAGGCAATGTGCTGATCAGTCTACTCGGGCAGTTGCCGGCGGCCTTTGCCGGAGGGCTGCTTGCACTCGTGAGCATCTATCTTTTGTTTCGGCATACCCCCCTGATTTTCCTGTTCGGCGTTATCGGCCAGTTGCGCCGGGAGCTGGCCGAACCTCTGGTCGATGCACCTGAGGCGCCCTATCCGGAACCAGGCGAAAACTTTCAAGAGGATGGCGAGGAGTCAGAGGACTCTTTGTCTGAGCAAGAGAACACCGGGCCCGTGGAGGCCAGGCCGTCTTTGGAGGAGGCATTCCCTGAACTGCATCAGGCGGCGCTGACCGAGGTATCGGAACCGGTCCGGCCCATGCAGGCTGAATTGCCTGTCCCGGAAGCAGGAGACACCAGGCGCAGACAAAGACCGGCGGGAGCAGGCGGGCGGCCACTGAAGCCGTTGCGAAAAGAGGGGGAGCTGCCAACTGCGGAGCTGCTGGAAGACGATGCCGGCCAGCTCAAGTGGGACATCGAGGGTATGGCCGAGATCATTCAGGAGACATTGTCGGACTTCGAAATCCCGGTAGAGATCGTCAATATAGAGACCGGGCCGACCGTAACGCAGTTCGGCGTACAGCCCCTTTATGTGGAGCGGAGCGGTCAGAAACGCAAAGTAAGGGTGAGCCGGATCGCGGCGGTGGCGGACGACTTGGCGCTGGCGCTCGCGGCACCGGCTATCCGAATTGAGGCGCCCGTGCCCGGCCAGCCCTATGTCGGTATCGAAGTACCAAACCCTGAAAAATCGATGGTGGGCCTGAAGGGCATCCTCGAGAGCAAGCAGATGTCAAGTCAGGGGGGAAGGCTGCCTCTGGCTCTTGGCAGGGACACTTCGGGGAGGCCAGTCGTCACAGACCTGGCGCGGGCCCCCCACCTGCTGATCGCCGGTGCAACGGGTTCGGGGAAATCGGCATGCATTAACGGGGTTATAGTCAGTCTGTTGAAGTACCACGGTCCTGAGACGCTGCGCTTCATCATGGTCGATCCCAAGCTGGTGGAGCTGCCTGGCTACAACCACATCCCCCACATGATTGGAAAGGTGATCACCGACTTAGAGGACGTTCACGGCGCGCTGACCTGGCTTCTCTTGCAGATGGATGAACGCTACGTCCTGTTCAGGGAGAACAGAGTGCGGGACATTGAAGCCTACAATCGTCTCGCCCGCCGGCGAAAGAAGCTGGAACCGCTACACCACATTGTCCTCATTGTCGACGAACTGGCGGACCTGATGATGACGGCGCCGGAGGAGATTGAGAAGCAGCTGGTTCGTCTTGCACAGATGGCGCGAGCCACCGGAATTCATCTTGTGCTGGCGACGCAGCGTCCCAGCACGGACGTGGTGACGGGACTGATCAAGGCCAATTTTCCGTCGCGCATCGCGTTCGCCGTCACGAGCCAGGTTGACAGCCGGGTCATCATGGACACGCCCGGCGCCGAAAAGCTACTCGGCCAGGGAGACATGCTGTTCATGCGTCCGGACAAGGCAAAGATCGAACGTGTGCAGGGCAGTTACGTTACCGACTCGGAAATCAGGCGCGTGGTCGACTGGTGGCGAGAGCGCGACCTCGTCGAGAATCCTGATGGTCCTGCCGTAAAGGTTGCCCCTTGGATCGGCCTCCTGGACCGGTTGGATGATGAGGAGGAACTCCTGGCAGAGGCCATAGACGCCATACGCGGGGAGAGGTCGATCAGCGCAAGTTTCGTGCAGAGGGAGTTGAAGATCGGTTATCCTCGGGCGGAGCGGCTTGTCAGTTTGCTGGAGTCTAAGGGCCTAGTCAGGGCAGAGGCGGGGAGCGGCCAGAGGCGGACCGTATTGGTCAAGGCCGACCCGATGTCCGAAGAGGAAGACGGGGCGCTAGAAGGCGCCTGAGTTCGGATTCAGTGCGGAGCGCTCATAAGCGACGCGGGCGGCTCCCTGAAGTTTGTGCAAATTCCAGGTCCAGGAAGGTCACTTTCAAAGTCATCAGGAGCAAGAGAGATGCCCTACTCCTTTCAACCCGATGCGATGTATCGAATGCCAACCCACTTTGGCCCCAGGACAGGTCCGCGGCGCGGGCCGGACGGGCGCGGATTCGAGTGTCTAGACAGCCCCAAGAGCATTTCCTACTCTGTCAGCTATCTGACGCACTCAGAGGCGGCAGAAGCGCTTCTGCCCCCCGGCTTCGCTTTGAACGGGGAAGCGGTGGTTACGATCAGCGCAACGTACATGAAGGAGATCGACTGGCTAGCGGGGCGGGGTTACAACACGCTGGGGGCTTCTGTACCGGTCTCCTATTGCGGCCGGAAGGATAACGTAAGCGGTAGTCTGCTACTTGTGCTGTGGGAGAACCTGACGGATCCCATCCTGACCGGCCGCGAGGAACTGGGCTTTTCCAAGATCTATTGCGAACTGCCTGAGCCGGTCGTATACGACGGTACGAACCACTGTGTCGGCAGTTGGCTCGGATTTCGCTTCCTGGATTTGCGTCTGCACGACATGGCAGAATTGTCGGAGCAGGAAATCGCGGCCCTGTCTGAAAAGGCGGGGGGCGACGGAACGCTTCACTACAAGTACGTTCCTAGGACGGGCGAATGGGGTACGGCGGACGCCGAATACGCCGTGCTAACCCCTGCACATACGCCCAATCGACGTGTTCTGGGGATGTGGCGAGGCCAAGGGACGGTTGCGTGGCATCGGGCCAGGTGGGAGGACATGCCGACCCAGTACAACATTGTCAACTGTCTGGCCGACCTGGAGATCCTGGACTATCGCGGTGCAACGGTTACGCAGACGATTGGCGGCAAGGACCTGAGTGATCAGAGAATTCTGGAGTGAACTCTCCGGTCCGTCATGCCGTGCCGCGGGAAACCCCTTCAAGAGTAATCTGAAGACTCTGAACGGCCGGTGGCAGCCCGCCGGGTCATTCGCGGCGGAATGTAGTCATTGTGTTGCGCACGTCCTGACCTTGGACCTCTGCGGGTGCATCCCGGATTTGGGGTGGCGATAGTCTGGCCGGACCCCATGGCTGCGGTGGCTGAAATAGTATACCGTCTTTTGGGGAGACGCAGTGCAGGCCCGGTCTGGCCTTACGGTGGAGTCCGTCAGTTGGGCGTACGAGGGCAGGCACAAGGCCGGCGCCTACGGGGATCGGATGGGACTGGCGGGACGTGTTCTGGCCAGACGCCTTCGATTAGGCACCTGTTCGAATATCGACACCAAGTCGGCGAGGCATGTTGTTGGGGGGGGCGTGGGGGGGGG
>VXOE01000210.1 GCA_009840225.1 Caldilineaceae bacterium SB0662_bin_25
TGCGGGGGCGGAGCCCCCGCACAAGGGAGGGCCGACTAGGCCCGACCGCCCGGAACTGCAGTGGTCAGTGATCAGTGGTTAGTGGTCAGTGACTGGCCATCCTATCTGAGATTGCTGTGAGCACTGGGCATGGTCTATTCACTGCCTGAGTTTCACGAAAGTGTCCCCCCTTAGAGACGCACCGGGCTGGGAAAGGCGACTTGACCTAGCGGCCCCAAATCAAATAGAATTATATTGTTCGGGCCTTACCTGCATCAACGTTTCCAACCCTCAAAACACATAGACAAGAGGAGGCCAAGAGATGAGAAGGCGAAATATCTCCTTTGCAGCCACGATGATAGGACTAATCGTGATGCTTGCCATGCTTGCGGCATGTGCGCCAGCGGCTCCCGCTGACGGCGGTGCTGAACAGGCCGCGGCTGCTGATGAATCGGAAGCAGCCGCGGCGGCCGATGAAGGAGGGCCCAAGTACGGGGGAATCCTCAAGTTTGGCCAGGCACAAGCGTCAACCGTGATCAACCCCTGGGGCGGACGGTTGCACGGCGCGACCGAGTGGAACATTCTCCACCAAATCTATGAAGGACTGCTGTATTGGGATTCGGGATATAACAACCACCCGTCATTGGCCGAGTCCTGGGAGGCCGTCAGCGAAACCGAATACATCTTCAATCTGCGTCAAGGCGTCCTGTTCCACAACGGGCAGGAGATGACATCGGAAGACGTCGTCTACTCCTTTGAACACGCAATGGACGAGTCGATTTCCGCCTATGCGGGCTGGTTGTCGCCGGTTGCGAGCGTCGAAGCTACGGACGACTACACTGTAAAGGTGACGCTTAAGGAGCCGTACAGCCCATTCCTCGACGTGATTGGAAGGCCGGCGGTGCTGGTCATGCCCGCGGGCACGTTTGAAAAGGAACCGTTCGAATACATTGGCACGGGGCCCTTCAAATTGAAGGAGTTTGAGCCGGGCGTCAAGACGGAGCTGGTCAGAAATGAGGACTATTGGGAGGAGGGCGTACCCTACCTGGACGGCATCAGCATGTCCTATCTGCTCGACGACGCGGCCCGCGCGGCCAACCTTTCCTCGGATGCGGTCGATTTCATCATGATGGTGCCCGGCGCGTCCTGGGAATCTCTGACCCAGCAGGAATACAAGCTGTTCACCGGCGACACAGGCATCTTCTTCATGTTCACGTTCAACGTTGGGCGGGAGCCGTTCAATGACCCCAACGTGTTGAAGGCGCTGCAGCACCTGGTGGACAGGCAGGTCATGTGCGATGTCTATACCGCCGGTCGCTGTAACCGATTCTTCGCAGGCGACCCCCAGCCGCCGACCAGCCAGTACTATACCGGCATCGAGTACTTCAAGGAGCCGGATATTGAGAAGGCCAAGGAGTACCTGGCCAAATCCAACTATCCGGACGGCTTCGAAGTGGACCTGAATTTCTACGGGGCGGCCTCGGATGAAGGCCAGATCGCCGAGATCCTTCAGATTAGTGCAGCCGAGCTGGGGATTAAGTTCAATCTCCTGGCAACCGACCATGCGGTCTGGGTGGAGAAGGTCTACAAGGGTGAGTTCACCGCCGCCTTGCAGGGCCTCTACGCTTCGAGCCCGGACGACATCTTCTACGGGATCATGCATCCGGAGGGCGTGTCACACGGCTTTGCTCCTAACTTTGACATTCCCGAGTACAACGCGCTGGTGGAAGAGGCGCGCAGGGTAACCGACCCCGACCACCGCCGGGAACTCTATACGGAGGCGTTGACCATTGGGTATGAGGCGGGATGGCCTCTCATCTATCTCTTCACCTATGACGATCGTATGGGCATGCACCCGGATGTCATGGACTACCAGGTCGACGGTCTGGGCACAGTACGTTTTCTGAAGTACGTTTGGCTGGACAGGTAATGGGCTTCAGTCAGATCGAGGAGGACGCGTTTCCCGGAGAGGGGAAGGCGTCCTTCCTTTCGCGGCGCGAGGTCCCGGCTCTGGCCTAGTATGCCCGCCGATCTCGCGCCCTGATTTGTAATTCCACAGTGTGAAAGAGGAGACGAAGCTACATGTCGCGATTTCTGGGTCGCCGTCTGATTCGCGCTGTACTGACCGTGTGGGCAGTTGCGACCCTGGTCTTTCTGCTGATGCATGCGCTACCGGGCGACGTCGTTCTCGTGCTGCTCGATACCGTCGGCGCAGGGTCGCCGGCGGCCGACAAGATGCGCGAGTTCCTTGGGCTCGACCGGCCACTTTATGTGCAGTATTTCGACTGGCTGGGGGATCTGCTCAGGGGAGACATGGGCAACTCCCTGCTGGGCGGCTACCCGGTCTGGGACCTGGTCAAATCGCGGATTCCGGTGACGGTTGAACTGGCGGCTCTGACGATCCTGTTGGGGCTCTCGATCGCGATTCCACTGGGGATTGTGGCGGCAGCCAGAAATGGTTCGTGGGTAGACCTGCTGGCGATGCAGTTCGGACAGCTGGGTATCTCGATTCCGAACTTCTGGATCGCCACGATACTGATTCTGGTCGTGGCGGCGCGGCTGCAGAGGTTGCCGCCGTCCGGCTACAAGCCGATCAGCGACGGCCTGGGCACGAACCTGCTGCATATGATCATGCCTTCGTTGAGCCTTGCGCTCCCCCTGGCAGCGGTCATGACGCGCGTCGTGCGCTCCGCCGTTCTTGAAGTTCTCAACCGGGACTACATGAGAGTTGCGCACGCCAAGGGGCTCCATCCTCAGCAGGTACTCTGGCGGCATGGACTAAGGAACGCGGCGATTCCGATCGTGACCGTAATCGGACTGGAATTGGGCTATCTGCTGGGGGGAACGGTACTGATTGAGGAGATGTTTTTCGTGCCAGGGCTCGGTCAGTTAACCGTACGCGCGTTGCTTAACCGGGACCTGCCGGTGCTGCAGGGTGTGCTGCTGCTGTATTCGACAGCCTTTGTCCTGGTAAATCTTGTTGTGGACCTGCTCTATGGCCAAATCGATCCACGAATTCGCTACGAATAACGCCGGGATGGAGGGTACGCTGGCGGCGAGAAATCCGCTACGGAGCTTCGTGCGGCGGGCAATCCGTCACCGCCTGTTTACGGCCGGCTTTGTCATCACACTGATTCTGATCATCACGTCGGTCTTCGCGCCTGTCTTCGCCACCAAGGACCCATTTGAGGCGGATTTCAGCCAGATGCTTGCCGATCCCAGTCTTGACCATTTCCTGGGCACCGACTATCTGGGGCGCGATCTCTACAGCCGGATCATCTACGGGGGCCGGTTCAGCCTGCTGGTGGCGCTATTGTCGATGGCGCTGTCCGGTCTGATTGGGCTCCTGCTCGGGATGGCGGCCGGTTACCTGCGCGGGCCCGTGGAAACAGGCATCATGGCCTTCATCGACCTGATGTTTGCCATTCCGGGTCTGCTGCTGGCCCTGACAATCTCGGTGCTGCTGGGGCCGTCGACGCAAAATCTGATAATCGCGCTTGCCATTATCTATGTTCCCATCCTTTGCCGCGTCACGCGCGGCGCGGTGATCGCGGTTTCGCAGCTGCCGTACATCGAGAGTGCACGGGCAATTGGCGGCTCCAGTTGGCGGATTATGATGCTCCATCTGCTGCCGAACGCAGGGGCGCCGGTTATCGTCCAAATCACGATTGGGCTGGCGTGGACGATACTGAGTGAGGCGGCGTTGACTTTTCTTGGATTCGGTGCGCAACCGCCCGCCCCTTCGTGGGGTGCGATCCTGGCCGGGGGACGCAAGTATTTGAATACGCACCCTGAGATGTCGGTGTTCCCGGGTATTGCCATCGCCATCTCTGTGCTTGGTTTCAATCTTCTTGGCGACGGACTGCGGGACCTGCTCGATCCGACCTTGCGAGAACGCTGAAGCCGAACAGGGAGAGAGAATACTCTCACTGTTACTCCTTTCAATCGACACTGGAGCGAGAACGATGAAGATCCTTGTTACCGGAGCTACCGGCCGTATCGGCAGCCGTCTCGTTGCCGAGCTCCTGCGGCGGGACCATCAGGTGCGTGCTCTCGTGATGCCGGATGATCCTCTGCGGTCCCGTGTCGAAGTCCCGAGTGTCGAGATTGTGGAGGGGCAGCTCACCGAACGGGAAAGCCTGCGTCCTGCTGTGGAGGACGTTGACGCGGTCTACCATTTGGGCGCTCATTTGCCCCAAGGCCGCACTTCGGATGAGCTGTTCGACACCAATGTAGTCGGGACGTACAATCTGCTGGAAACGCTCGTGCCTCACGCAAGCCGGATCAAGCGATTCGTGCTGGCCAGCACGGACAACGTCTATTGGAATCCCAATGGGGCACTCTATCTGCCTGTAGACGAAGAGCATCCCCGAATCAACGACGACCCGTATGGGATGAGCAAGATCCTGTGCGAGGATATGTGCTGGGTCTATATGCGGCGCTGCGGTCTGCCGGTGACGATCCCCCGCTTTGGCGTAACGCTGGCGTGCGAAGAGCTTCTGGACCCCACATCGATCTGGGCCGACAAACTCTACCTGCCCGGCTTCCTGAAGCTGCTGAAAGCCAAGCCCAGCTTGACACGTGAGGAGCAGGAGACGGTCGAGAATCTGGAGGACCTAGATGCCCGCGATCCCATGTTGGTCATCGCGCGTGACCCGCAAGGGGTGGCAGGGACCGAAATGGTGAACGATCCGCGAAATCTGGCCGAGGGCTTGGTTCTCCTGATGGAGAACGAGATCGCGGTGGGCAAGGTTTTTCATCTAATGGCGGCGCAGCCGTTCGCCCACGATGAATTGTTGAAGTACATTTCGAAGGTAACCGGCTGGCCCTACGTCGAGGTGACGGTCTCGAAGGTCCTCCACTGGGAGTTGAGCATCGCCAAGGCGCGGGCAATGCTGGGGTACAATCCGACCAGGGACGTGTTTCAGATGATTGATGAAGGCTGGGCGACGAAATCCTGATGGGCTGATCCTCTTTTGAAGGAGGGAACCTCACGCCCCTTCCTCCTCGATGCAGCACCACGCATCGACCAGAATAGTCAGACGACAAATCGAAACGTGGGTTTCCGGACCGGCTACGAGTGCGCCGTCTGTGGAACGGGCGCGTCCAGGGTTCCGGCGAGGTCCAGTTCGAGGACGCGGTGGCAGCTTACGGCGTGGCCGGGCTCGACCTCTTCCAGTACGGGCGTCTGTTCGCGGCAGAGGTCGACGGCGTAGCGGCAGCGGGGGTGGAAGTAGCAGCCGGACGGCGGGTTGGCGGGGTCGGCTACTTCGCCCTCGAGGATGATTCGCTGCGAACGGAGGGTCGGGTCCGGCTGGGGCACTGCGGAGAGCAGGGCTTCGGTGTAGGGATGTTTAGGGGATTCGAACAGCTGCTGCGTTTCGGCGGTCTCGACGACGCGCCCGACATACATGACGGCGACGCGGTCGCAGATGTGCTTGACGACGCTGAGGTCGTGGGCTACGAACAGATAGGTGAGGCCGAGGCGTTCCTGCAAGGCCAGCAGCAGGTTCAATATTTGCGCCTGTACCGATACATCGAGGGCAGAAACTGGCTCGTCGGCGACGATCAGGCTCGGGTTGAGGGCGAGGGCGCGGGCGATGCCGATGCGCTGGCGCTGGCCGCCGCTGAAGGCGTGGGGGAAGCGCTGCAGGAACTCGGGCCGCAGTCCTACGAGGGCGAGCAGCTCCTCCACGCGTTCGATGCGCTGCTGCCGGTCCGCCATCCCGTTCACGAGCAGGGGTTCGCCGATGATGTCGAACAGGGTCATGCGCGGGTTCAGCGAGGAGAAGGGGTCCTGGAAGATCATCTGCATGTGGCGGCGCAGTGGCCGCAGTTCGTCCCTCGACAGGTTGGCAACGTCGGTCATTTCTCCGCCGCCGGCGCGGAAGTGGATTTCTCCGGCCGATGGCTGCAGCGCACGTACGATACAGCGGGCAGCGGTCGTCTTGCCGCAGCCGCTTTCGCCGACGATGCCGAAGGTCTCTCCCTTGTAGACGTGGAAGTCAATGCCGTCCACGGCGCGGACCTGGCCCACGGCGCGTTGCAGGAAGCCCTTCCGTATCGGGAAGTACTTTCTCAGTCCTTTGACCTCCAGCAGTACGTTATCGTTTTCCATATTGGCAATTGTCTACGGGCTGCAACTGTTAGCCGGCCGTCGCATCAGACCGCTACGAGCTGGTTTCCGGAACCGGATGATAGAGGAAACAGCTCACCAGGTGCTCATCTCCTACCGATTGCAGCTCAGGTTCGTGGTGGTCGCAGACGCCCGGCATTACGTCTGGGCAGCGGGGATGGAAGGGGCAGCCGGCCGGGCGGTTATACGGGTGGGGGATGGTTCCGGTGATCGTGGGCAGTTGTACTTTGGGCGTCGAGTGGATGCTGGGGATCGAGCGCAGCAGGGACTGTGTATAAGGGTGCTTCGATTCGCCAAAGACGGTGTCCACGGGGCCTTCCTCCACCACGCGGCCGAGGTACATCACCACCACCTGGTCGGCCATCTCCGCGATCACGCCCATGTCGTGGGTGATCAGCATGATAGCCATTCCATTCTGTTCCTGGAGGGAGCGCAGGAGATCGAGAATCTGCGCCTGGGTGGTCACGTCGAGGGCGGTCGTTGGTTCGTCGGCGATGAGAAGCCTCGGGTCACAGGAGAGCGCGAGCGCGATCAGGGCGCGCTGACGCAGGCCGCCACTAAGCTGGAATGGATAGGCATCAATGGCGCCCTCGGCCCGGGGGATGCCTACCAGGCTGAGCAGCTCGACCGCCAACTCGCTGGCTTCCTGCTTGGTGAGTTTGCGGTGCAGGCGGGCGGCGCCGATGATCTGGTTGCCGATCGTGTGAACGGGGCTGAGCGAGGTCATCGGCTCCTGGAAGACGAGCGCGATCTCTGCGCCGCGGATTGAACGCATCTCGCTGCTGCTGTCGCCGAGGGAGGTCAGCGCCACCTCCTGTGACTGGCCGTTCCCGGTTTCGCGGCGCAGCAGGATTTCGCCTTCGACGATGCGGCCTGGACGGGGTACGATGCCGAGAATGGAGAGCGCGGTAACGCTCTTGCCGCAGCCGCTCTCACCGACGATGCCGAGCGTCTGGCCGAGGTGAACTTCGAAGCTGGCGCCATCCACGGCGCGAACGATGCCCTCGTCGGTGAAGAAGCTGGTTTTCAGATTGCGTACCGACAGAATCGGTTGGCGGTCATCTTGCATGACTTTAGAGGCGGGTGGGGGAAATTATCAGAAAACTTCCCTACTCATATGCCATAGGGGTCGGCAGCGTCACGCAGACCGTCGCCCATGAAGTTGAAGGCCAGGGTTACGACAATCACGGGAACGGCCGAGACCAGCAACCAGGGTGACAGGGCGACGGCCTCGACATTCTGCACCTGCTGTAGCATGACGCCCCAACTGATGGCCGGTGGGCGCAGTCCCAATCCCAGATAGCTCAGCGCGGTCTCCGCCAGGATCATGGCCGGGATGGACAGCGTGGCGGCGGCGATGATATGGCTCTGGAATGAGGGTATCATGTGGCGGAAAATGATGCGCTTGCGGCTGCAACCGGCCAAATCGGCGGCTGTCACAAAGTCCTCCTCGCGCAGGGAAAGAAAGCGGCCGCGCACCTCGCGCGCCAGCCCTGTCCAGCCGCGCAAGGCGATGACGATGGTAATGGCAAAGTAGATCTGCTCGACGCTCCATTCGCGGGGAAAGGCGGCTGCCATGCCCATCCACAGCGGGATGGTGGGAATCGAACGCAGTATCTCGATGAGGCGCTGGATGATGGAGTCAATCGCGCCGCCGTAGAAGCCGGAAATCCCTCCCAACAGCACGCCGAGCACGAGACTAAGCGCCACTGCCACAAGGCCAATGGTGAGCGAAGTGCGGGTCGCGACCATCATGCGCGACCAGACATCGCGCCCCTTTTCGTCCGTGCCAAGCAGGAAGAGTGACTCCGCGGCGGTAGCGCCCTCGACGCCGATCAGATGGCGATCGGTGCGGATGAAGCCGAAGAGTTTGTATTTGTAGCCGCGGGCGAAAAAGCGCACTGTCAGTTTATTGTTGGGGTCTGCCTCGTACACGCGTTTGAAGGTCCTCAGGTCACGCTTGCCGGATACGGCGTAGACGTGGGGTCGGAAGCTGCCATTGTCGAAGAAGCGAATCGGTTGGGGCGGCATCAGCAAGCGGTAGGCCTCGGTCGTGTTGGGATCGGTGTAGGCGAGGAAGTCGGCGGCCAGCACGACGACATAGAAGGCGACGACGACAAAGGTAGCGACCACGGCCACGCGGTGCTTGCGGAAGCGCCACCACATCAGTTGCATCTGACCGGCAACGAAGATCCGTTCCTCGCTGTCGGAAATAGTGTGTTCTTCGGCCACAGTTCACCTTTAATGCACGGCACGTGCGGGTAGGTGGGAACCGGCGCCCCGGCACGCGCCACTGATTTACGGTTATTGAACCATTTCAAAACGGATGCGCGGGTCGATCCACATCAGCAGCAGGTCGGACAAAAATGTGCCGATGACGGTCAGGGCACCGAGCATCATGACGATTGTCCCTGCCAGGAACATGTCCTGGGCGACAAGGGATCCCAGGAGCAGCGGGCCGAGCGTGGGCAGACCCAGTACGACGGAGACGATAACGCTGCCCGACAAGATATAGGGCAGAAGATAGCCGACGGTGCTGGCGAACGGATTGAGGGCCACGCGCACCGGGTATTTGAGTACGAGGCTGCGTTCCGACATGCCGGCGGCGCGGGCGGTGATCACATAGGGTTTGCGCAGTTCATCCAGCAGGTTGGCGCGCATCACGCGGATCAGTTCGGCGGTGCCGCTGAGGCCGATGATGATGGCAGGGAGCGGAAGATGATAGAGCAGGTCCTTCACTTTGCCCCAACTCCAGGGCTCCAACTGGTATTCGGGGGAGAAGAGCCCGCCGATGTCTGAGTCGAAGAGGGTGAAACCGAGATACATGAGGACGAGGGCGAGGAGGAAACTGGGCACCCCCAGGCCGATGAACCCGATGAAGGTGAAGACGTAGTCGCCGATGGAGTACTGGCGCACGGCCGAGTAGATGCCAATCGGCAGGGCGATGGCCCAGGTCAAAATAATCGCGCCCAATGAGAGTACCATGGTCATGGCGAGGCGGTCGCCGATAACGTCGAGCACCGACTTGCGCCACATCATCGAGGTACCGAAATCTCCGCTGAAGACGCCGCTCATCCATTTGAGGTATTGCACGTACATCGGTCTGTCGAGCGCGTACTGGCGGCGCAGGGACTCGAAGTGCTGCTCCGAGACGTTGGACTGCGTGGCAGACAGCTGAGCCATGTAGGCGTCGACAAAGTCACCGGGCGGCAGCTGGATGATGATGAATGAGAGCACCGTGACCGTCCACAGAGTGAAAATGGCGAGGACGAGTCTCCGGGCGGCGTAGGCGAGCATGGAGCGATCCGGAGGTCATGGGCCTGTGGCCAGGGGAGTGACCCCCTGGCCACAGGCCTGAGATTCAGACTCGACTAATCCTTGAAGTAGTAGGTGGGTGGATGGCTGGTTGCGGGCGTGCGGCAGTGCTGGGCCGGGCACTGGTTGCGCGGCACATTGCCCAGTCTGTTGCTGGTAACAGCGATGCCGGCGCCCTGGCCGACGGTGCCGATCTGCCAGACCTCGTCGACGACGAGCGCCCAGATCTCCTGGGCGAGCTTGTTGCGTTCGTCGCCGCCGACGCCGTAGCCCTGGCGGAAGAGATCAAGCGCGTGCTCCATCTCGGGATAGGGCGGCGCCATGCCTTCCTCGCCGCCGCTGTTGTACCAGCGGGCGATTTCGGGGCCCATGTAGGCTTCAACCAGGTTTACCGGCAGAACGTGGCGCGGGTATAGCCAGAGAGCCGAGGAGCCGCCGTTGGTCCAGACTGCGAGCTGATGATTGTTGGCGCGTGATTCGGTCTCGAACAGGCTGCGCTCCTGGATCTTGAGGTCGGCCCAGATGCCGATTGCGGTCCAATGGTCTTTGATCATCTCAAGCATGCCGTCCCATTCCCAGCCGATGTTGGCGGGAGCGGCAAGTTCGATGCGCAGCCGGTCACCGGAGCCGTCGGGTCGGAGGCGCCAGCCTTCGTCGTCCTTGGCCTCTAGGCCGATCGAATCGAGCAGCGCGTTGGCTTGATCGGGCTCGAAGGTGGCCCATTTCTCAACGTACTCCTCGCCGGGTGTGGAGGGCAGACTGGCGGCGATCATGGACGAGCCGGGCACGCCAAGACCGAGGAAGATGGCTTCATTGATCTGGTCGCGCCGGATTCCCATTGAGAGCGCGCGGCGGAAGTCGCGGTTTTGGATCAGTTTCTGGATTTCGGCGTCGCCGTCGTAGCTGTGGTTGAAGCTGACGACGTTGTTGTGGAAGAAGGCGCGGCTCATGTCTATACGGTAGTTGCCCTCCTCCATGTTCTCAAGGAAGACGGGCAGTTTCGAGATTGAGATGTGGCGGCCCTGGTGGTCGTATTCACCGGCGATGGCGCGCAGCGCGAGTACCTCGCTGTCCTGCGCCAGCGTTACGACGATTTCGTCGATGTAGGGCAGCTGGTTGCCTTCGGTGTCAACGGCCCAGTAGTAGGGGTTGCGGACCTCGGACCAGACGGCCTCATTGACGGGCGTAACCGTCTTCCACGGCCCCATCGTCGGCACATCGGGGTTGTGTGGCAGATAGGCCATATAGCTGAACATTTCCAGCCAGCTTTGGAAGCCTTCGGCCTCGGCCTTGGCCGTCACCTCTGCCTCGGAGGAGTACGCGGGCAGGAACTGGCTCATGTAGTGCTTGGGCATGTAACCGCCGCCGTTCCATGCACCCTCCGTGTCCGGGCCAACGCCGACAGCATTGTGACCGGCAAGGATGTCCAGGAACAGCGGATAGGGCGCGGCGAATGTCCAGCGCACCGTGAAGTCGTCGATCGCTTCCAGAAGGCCGACTTCGCCGCCGATCATCATCTCATTGGGCGGGGTGGGCCAGATCTCCTCGTTCAGCGCGACGTCCTCGTACCAGAAGAGGATGTCTTCGGCGGTGAAGGGGTGGCCGTCAGACCACTTGGCGCCGCGGCGCAGATGGAGCGTGTACTGCGTGTGGTCCTCGTTGATCTCCCAGTCTTTGATCAGGCTGGGGATGATTTTGGAGGCGTCGTAGTTCCAGGTGAGCAGACGGGACGAGGAGTTGATGCGCATCAGGTTCTCGCCGTCGGCGGGCCCGGTGAAGCCGCGTCGCCATGTGCCGCCGTATTTGCCAATCTCATGCAGCGGCTCGATGACGTAGATGTCCTCGGGATCGGGCAGCCGTTCTTCCACCGGCGGCAGCTCGCCGGCGGCCACCATTTCGGCCAGCATCGGTGCTTCGCTGAACTCGGTGGGGAACATGGCCGGGTCGAGGATCACTTCCGGCCCTTCTATCGGTACGATCTGGGGCAGTTCCGCCGGCCCTGCGGCCTCTTCCTCGGCGGCTGCCGGGGCGGCCTCCTCGGCCGGGGCTGCCTGTTCTGCCGGGGCACCGCAGGCCGAAAGCACAAGGGCTACAACCATCACGATTCCCAACAGCCACGAATATTTCGTCCGGTTCATCTTTGTCCCTCCTTTTGGGATGATGAAAGTCCTTCTGTGGGTCGATTGGATGGATTCACCTCTGGTAAATGGTCTAATTCAATGTGTTCGAGCTCCCTGCGAGGCGTCAGTGCCGGGCAAGGTACCGAACAAATCGTCAAACAGCTTCCTCCTTTTTTTCATGACGAGGTATCTGCTGATAAAAGGCATCCCACCACTCTGATCTGGGGAGTGCCTGGTCCTGGTCGAGGATAGCCTGGAAGCGCGCCAGAACCTCTTCGTAGCGTTGCTGCATGGCCTCCATCGATTCGAATTCCGGCAGCAGCCATCTGCGTCCAATCTGGGCATGCAGAACCTCGTCAGCCCAATCAAAATCCTGAAACGTAGTCGACAACGGGTCGCCCGATTCGCGGGCGACCTTATACTCGAGTTGCTTCCCGACCGGTTTCATCAGCCCTTGTTCGATCCCCCACAGAAGGCAATGCCGGTCGGCGGGCTCGAGTTGAGTGTTTGGAAATTCGCCAAAGCTGATTTCGTGCGGAACGGCCGCCCAATTCAGACCACTCAACTCGAAGGCGACCTCGCCCATCATGGCGTGGCGCGCCTCATCCCAGAGCTGGCGGGCCATGTCATGGTAAAACTCCCAGGGCTGGTCGTCCCAGTCGTAGATGATCAGTGCCATCAGTTCAGGGACGTGCATTTCGGTCAGCCGCATGTAGAGCTGAAACCAGTTGCGCTCGGTGGCGGAGATGTCGCCGGTGGGGAGGCGCCCGCGTGAGTGCCACACTTTGGTGAAGCGTTCATCTCTTTGCGGTGTACGGACCGGGTTGAAGGGCTCTGCGGCCCGGGCCGGCGGCAGGTCGTTCTCGGTTGCGCGATCACTGTCGGCAGCGATTCCGCCGGCGGCATCCAGGTAGGTCTGCAGGTGTGCCGCCCAACATTCCCCAGTCTCGGTATCTCCTCTTTCGATCAGGATACGCAGTGTTGCATCGCCCCAGGCGAACTGCTCTTCCTCCTCAAGGAGAATGAACCTGAGCAGGCGCCGCGTAGGTTGATCGACCAGCGGGTTGGCTTCCAACAGGTGGCGCTGCATTGCCGCGATGCTGGCCGGTTTGAGGGCCCGGTATACGCCGGTCAGCAGCTCAACTGTTGTGCGGGAACGGATCAGTTCCTGGAAAAAGGCATCCAGGGCCGGGTCGGGGATGCGGTCGAGGTGGAGAGGCGGCGTGCGCATCTCTTTGACCCGATTCCGCAGCCAGGTGCAATGTTCTGCGTCCTGCCACAGGTGGAGCGCAAGGCCGCACTTCACCTCCCACTCGGGCACAGCGTTGAGATTGGCGACCAGACAGTGCATCGTCTGGCTCTCGACAAACAGATAGCGCCGCAGCAACTGTACAGTGTGTTCAACACTGTAGCCCGGCTGGCCACCCTGCGCATAGGTGCAGAGACCGGCTATCGGCGGTGCAGTTGCGTTCATCGGCTCGCTTCTTCCTCTTCAGGCCAGGCAAACTCGTTCTCGAGAAGGGAGTCAGTTCGTCCTCACACGCTTAATCAGGCTGAGGACCAGATGCAGTTCTAGATCGTTCTCCGTCAGATCTTGACCAACTTGCGGGCCTTGTTGCCTTCGGTGCCCAGTTCGGCTACAAAGATGTTGCCTTTGGAGTCGCACCAGATGCCGTGCGGCATCGACAGGCCGGTTTCTTCGCCGCGGAAGCGGCCGACCAGTTCGCCGGATTCGTGGAATATCGAAACGCCGATCGGCGCGGGGCCTTTGCCGAGGGAGCCGCCCTGTTCGGCGACATAAATCAACTGGTCGGGGCTGCAGTAGACATCGCCGGGGCCGTTGACGTCTTCCCACATGGTGATGAACTCGCCCTCGCGGTCGAAGAACTGAATGCGGCTGGACTCCCGATCGCAGATCAGAATCCGGTCCTGCGAGTCGATGCCGATCTGGTGCACGAGCGCGAACTGCCCCGGCTCGATGCCGGAGGTCCCCCAGGAGATTTCCAACTCGCCCTCTGCGGTGAAGCGGTGGACCTGGCGGTTGCCGTAGCCGTCGGCAGTGAAGATGCTGCCGTCGCTGGCGATGGCCACGCCGGCGGGCATGTTGAAGGGGGGATCCAGGGTGGTGCCGTAGGGCGTAACGGTCATCATGGCCCAGCCGCGGCGGCCGAGCTCGAGCAGCTTTTCGCCGTGCTGGGTGTGCTTGGTGACGACGTGCTCCTGGCGGTCGGTGACCCACACATGGTCTTCGGCATCGATGAAGATGCCGTGCGGCTCGGTGAACTCGCCCTCACCCCAGGAGGTGATGAAATCTCCGGTCTCGGCCTCGAAGGCGACGACGGGGTGTTTGTGGCGGCAGAAGACGAAGACGCGGTCGCGGGAATCGACTGCCACATCAGGCACGGAACCGAGCGACCAGCCTTCGGGCACTTTCGGCCAGGAATCGTCCAGTTCGTAGCGAAAATCGCCATATCCAACTGTCATAATCAGCAATCCTCCGATGTCGCGCGCGAGTGCGGCGCGCAGGGGTGAAGTTTACTCCTTGCGCCAGTGGTCGTCGGCGCTGTCGACGGGCATGAAGTCGAGCAGCTCCCAGGCATAGGGCGTGTCGTAGATCTTCCAGGTGTTGTTGGACGCGCCGTAGATGATTTCGTATTTGATGTCGGGGCGCTCGACGCAGGCGCGGAAGAAGCCCTTGGCGTCGCGGTGGCTGAACCAGCTGACGAGCGAGCGGTAGTCCTTGCCGGGGGCGTTCCAGGGCGGGAGGGTGCCGAGACGGACGCAGATGACTTCCATGGGTCGTTCGTCGGGGCGGTCGATGTTTGCGCCCTCGGTGTAGTAGCGGCCGAGGGACTCGCCGAAGACCTTGGTTGCGCCGTAGCGGCTGTCGGGCCTGGCGTCATCGTCGCCCTTTACGAGGGGGATGGAGGTCGGGTCGAGGTCGTCGAGGCGGCCTGACACGATGGAGGCGTAGGGTTCGTCGAACTCGTAGCAGCCCATGACGTGCATGGAGCTGGCGAAGATCACGCGGCGGACGCCGGCATCGTGGGCGGCGTCGTACATGCGCGCGGTGGCGATCAGGTTTGGGTTGGTGAGAACGTCCCAGCCGATTTCGACCTCGTGGCGGGGGTCGGCGGCGAGGTGGATGACGACGTCCATACCTTCAAATAGGGGCGGCAAAGCGGCGGGATCGCAGAGGTCGACCTGGGAGGAGTTGGGCCAGTCGGACGGTTTGAGGTCAATGCCGTAGACATCGTGGTCGCGGCCGAGGTCGGGCGCCAGGAAAGTTCCTATGGTACCGCTGATGCCGGTTATGAGGATTTTCTTTGAGGTCTCCTTGTGGGATAGCGCCCATTATAAGCGGGAGGCGCTTCTTGTCAAGCACCCGGAAAAGGGGGCAAGGCCGGAAGTGTGGTCAAAGATCCCGCTGTGGGCCGGGCGCGCCAGGCAGTGACGTGCCGCTGGCGGAGGCTGCCGCAACGGGCAGGGAGCATGGGCCAGGCCCTTGCTAGTCCTTGCGCCAGTGATCGGAAGCGTTGTCCTGCGGGACGAAACCGAGCAGGTCCCAGGCGTAAGGCGTGTCGTAGATTTTCCAGGTGTTGTTGGAGGCGCCGTAGAGAATCTCGTAGGAGATGTTTGGGCGTTCGACGCAGGCGCGGAAGAAGCCGATGGCGTCGCGATGGCTGAACCAGCTGACAAGGGAGCGGTAGTCCTGTTCGGGCCGGTCGAAGCCGGGCAGAGTGCCGAGCCGGGCGCAGATGACCTCCATGGGTCGTTCGTCGGGGCGGTCGATGTTGGCGCCCTCGGTGTAGTAGCGGCCGAGAGACTCGCCGAAGATTTTGGTTGCGCCGTAGCGGCTGTCCGGCCTGCCGGGAGCGTCGCCCTTGACGAGGGGGATGGCGGCGGGGTCAAGGCCGTCGAGGCGGCCGGAGACGATGGAGGCGTAGGGTTCATCGAACTCGTAGCAGCCCATGACGTGCATGGAACTGGCGAAGATGACGCGACGCACGCCGGCGTCATGGGCAGCGTCAAACATGCGGGCGGTTGCGATGAGGTTGGGGTTGGTGAGCTCTTCCCAGCCGATTTCAAGCTCGTGGCGTGGTTCGGCGGCCAGGTGGATGACGACTTCCATTCCCTCGAAGACCGGCGGCAGAGCGGCGGGGTCGCAGAGGTCGGCCTGGGTTGCATTGGGCCATTCGGAGGGTCTCAGGTCGATGCCGTGCACTTCGTGGTCGCGTCCGAGGGCGGGCGCGAGGAAGGTGCCTATGGTACCGCTGATGCCGGTGATGAGTATCTTCATTCCTGTCTCCTGGAGGGCGTTGAAAGTCTTTTGGTTTGCCGGCCCTTCCAGATCGTCCGGGCTCCTCTGACGCCCTAGCGCCGGAATCAGGCCTCGGCTCTAAACGGTGAATTCTCAGATCTTGACAAACTTGCGGGCACGGTTGCCCTCTTCGCCCAGCTCGGCGACGAAGATGTTGTCCTTCGAGTCGCACCAGATGCCGTGTGGCATGCGCAGTCCGGTTTCAGGGCCGCGGAAGCGGCAGACCAGCTCGCCCGATTCGTGGAAGATGGAGATGCCGCAGGGGAGAGGCCCCACCCCCATGGCGCTGCCCTGCTCGGCGACATAGACGAACTGGTCGGGGCTGCAGTAGACGTCGCCCGGCCTGTGTACGTCTTCGAACATGGTGATGTAGTTTCCGTCGCGGTCGAAGAGCTGGATGCGGTTGGCCTCGCGGTCGCAGATGAGGACACGGCCCTGCGTGTCGATGCCGATGTTGTGTACGAGTGCGAACTGGCCCGGCTCCAGGCCGGAGGTCCCCCAGGAGACTTCCAGCTCGCCTTCCGGGGAGAAACGGTGGACCTGGCGGTTGCCGTAGCCGTCAGCGGCGAAGATGGAACCGTCCTGGGCGGTGGCCACGCCGGCCGGCATGTTGAACGGCGGGTCCAGGGAGGTGCCGTAGGGCGTAACGGTCATCATGGCCCAGCCGCGTCGGCCCAGTTCGAGCAGCTTCTCACCGTGCTGTGTGTGCTTGGTGACGACGTGCTCCTGGCGGTCGGTGACCCAGACATAGTCGTCGGCATCGATGAAGATGCCGTGCGGTTCGGTGAACTCATTTTCACCCCAGGAGGTGATGAATTTGCCGGTGTCGGCCTCAAAGGCGACGACAGGATGTTTGTGGCGGCAGAAGACAAAGACGCGGTCGCGGGAATCTACGGCCAGGTCGGGCACCGAACCGAGCGACCAGCCTTCGGGCAGAGTCGGCCAGGTGTCGTCCAATTCGTAGCGGAAGTCGCCGTATCCGACAGTCATGATCTGTGGTCCTCCTATGCTTTCCCGCGGTTTAAGTGAAGCCCGGTTGCCTACTCCTTGCCCCGGAGTCCATCGTCGTTATCGACGGGCATGAATTCGAGCAGTTACCAGGCGCAGGGCGTATCGTAGACTTTCCACCTGTTGCTGGAGGGGCAGTCGATGATCTCACGGCTGATTTCAGGCCGCTCGACGCAGGCGGACTGCGGCTAGCCGGCGGCCACCGCGTTGGGCCAGCGCAGGCGCTCATCGGGCGTCCGATTCTGCTGCATGGGCTCGACGGCGCCGCGGTAGTCGGGGATGAGCGGCTCGATCTTGGCGAGCGCATCCTGCGGCCAGTTGGCGTGCTGGTCGTGCATGCGGTAGTGGATCCAGCTCTGCGTCGGTTCCAGAAGGTCGGAGTAGAAGGGGTGAAACCAGATGGTGATTACAGTACGTTTTTCGCCCGATAGGTTGGTGTGGGCCGAGTGGAACATGCGCGCGTCGCCGACCACGACATCGCCGGCATTGACGGGTACGTCAACTTCGCCGGGGTAGTCGCGGAAACGGGGGTCTTCGGGGTCGTCGATGCGGTTGATCTCTCGCGTATGGGCCTCGCCCAGATCGTGGAGGAGGTGTCGGTGGCGGTGGGTGCCGGGGAGCAGGCGCAGGCAGCCGTTGTAGCGCGTGGTGTCCTCCAGGTAGTACATCAGGAAGATCATGGGCGGGCTGTCGCTGTAGGCGCGGGGGTCCTGCCACATCAGGCAGTCCTGGTGCCAGTAGAGGCGGGGTCCGCCCGGCGGCTTGCTGATGATGACCGCTTTCCAGAACTTGATGTCCTTGAGACCCATGCGGTCGAGCTCGGCAAGGGCGCGCGGGTTGCCGATCAGATCGGCCAGCTCAGGGTAGTCGTTGGAGTCGATCAGGCTGCCGGGCGACTTTGTTCTAACCAGCCGTTCGGGGTCCACCTCGGCCAGGGCCTTGTCAACGCAGGCCCGCGTATGGTTCAGGAGCCACTCGTCGGCTACGTTCTCGATGATGCAGAAGCCGTTCTGCTTGAGTTCGGCCATGCGCGCTTCGGGAGTCTTGTTGGCAGTCATCTGTTCTCCTTGCGAGAAATGGGAACTACAAGAGCCGGCCTACTTCAGTACCTAGGGCTCGCTATTCGGTGGGGGCAACGTCCTTGACGCAGCGGAAGCCGACGGTGCCGCAGCGGTCCAACCCGGGGTACATCAGCAATATCTTTTCGTGGCAGTCGTTGGGCTGCGCGCCGCTGGCGTTGTACCAGATGCTGCCCTCTACCTTCAGGTAGCTGCCGCCGCGAATGATGGCGTAGCGTGTGTGGCCGTCGTCGCGTTCGCTTTCGGTCCACTCCCAGACGTTGCCGGCCATGTCGAGGCAGCCGACGTGGCTGGCGCTGCCGGGGAACTGGTCTACCGGCGTCGTGTCGTCGCTGCCGCTGTTGCATAACTCTGGGTCGAAGCCGTCGCCCCAGGGCCAGACGGCAAATCCTGCAGCATTTTGCCACTCTTCCTCGAGGGGCAGCCGTTTGCCGGCCCAGTTCGCGTAGGCGCGGGCATCATCCAGATCCACCCAGATGACCGGGTGCCTCTCCTTGCCTGGAGGCGGCGACCATTTCCAGGGCTCCTGCTCGCTGCCGGCGGGCTTGTGCCAGTGGCGCAGGAAGTTGGTGAGATCGCGCGGCAGGTAGCGGGACTGTTCGAGGAAGTCAAGGTAGGAGAAGTTGGTGACCTCGGTGCGATCGATCCAGTACTCGGGAAGGTCGATGAAGCGCCTGGGATGATACTTGTCCCAGAGCTGGTCGATTTTGTCGTAGCACGCACCTTCCATCACCGTCCGGTTGTTGTGGCGCACACCGAAGTTGAAGGTGCCCGCGGTTACGCGGCACATCTCCTCCGGCTCTTCTCCTGCGGCCACCGGAGCGGAAGGCGCGACCGGACGCAGTGCCAGGTCGGCGAGGGTTAGCCGTTTGCGGTCGATGCCGACAGCGCCGTCACCTGCGGGCTCCCCCTGGCCGGCGCCCAGGTCGACCGCAACGCCCTCGGGCGCCGAGACGATGCATCCTGCCTCGCCGCTGGACATGGAAAGCGCAAGCAGGTGCGCGTCTCCTTGCTGAACTGGCTCGATTTCGACTCCGTTCCAGAGGTCGTAGTGGCGCATAGAGTGCCCGTCGGGCGAAACTGCCGGCGTCTTCAGCACGGGGCCGTTGACCGCAGCGCCCGAGTCGTTGATCAGCGTGTGCATGGTTGTATCACCGCTGTGCCAGCGGTGCGCGTAAACGCCCTCTACTTCCGTGGCCACGTAGGGTTGCCAGTCCCGGTCCTGGAATGCAGCCGAGAACTGGCGCAGCAGCCGCACGCAGCGCCGCAGGAGGACGCGATCCGATTCGGGCCAGGGGTTCCACCAGCCAAAGATATTCTCCCAAACGACTTGGCCGCAACCATGAAAAAACGCCTTCTGGATGATATCGCTGTGTTCGTCAGCGTTGCGGTCAATGGCGCGAAAAGAGAAGCGCGGCTCCACCCAACGGATGGTCATCAGGTCAGGGGGGACAACCGTATTCCACTGCAGCCAGCTGCCCGCAATCGAGGAGAGGGCTTCTATGGGTGGCAACGATTCCGGGTTAAACACAATGTTGGCGTTGGCCCGCTCCATCGGCTCCAGGAATCCCGGGTCATCGGAGGCCATCGTATCCAGGAAGACGCCGTCGGCGCCGATCTCCTTGATCACGGCACCCAAGGCTTCGGCGTCGGCCACTGCGGGCGCGTTCGTGTCGGGAAATCTGCCGCGGTAACCCCTTTTGTCGGTATAGGGCGGCGCGCCCGGCTCGCGGCGGGTGCCGATGTCCCAGGGGTTGTAGTTGACGAAGACGCGCACGCCGCGCGCATGGGCGCGGTCAACGACCGCGCGCAGCCCCTGCAGGCCGCCCGGCATGTCGCGGTAGTAGTCGATCTGGTTGCGGTCATCGATGCCAAGGCGGGGGTAGGACTGCCAGAGGAGGATGATGTCGTAGCCGCCGAACTCGCGCTCGCCGTCGTCCAGAATTTCGTCGATGCGGTAACGCCCGGCCTCACGGTCGTAGAAGGCGGTATCGTACATGAAGAGGAAGGCCTCTGTGTAGGCGCTTCGGTACCATTCGATACCCTGGCGGGAGAAGAGATCCAGATCGAGCGAGTCGCGCAGGGCATTCCGCATCCGGTCCAGCTCGGCGGCCTCTTCTTCGTCGCGCCCGATGTGTGCCGAGAAGTCGTTCTGAAAGTTGGCGGCAAATGAGGCGAGGCGTTCTGAATCCATTGGTTTCATCTCTCCTTCAGTCCGCGGCCTGAACCGACTGCAAACGCTTATGGGTGTGGTTTGAAGCGAGCGATCTGATCGTCGACCCAGGCCAGGTTGGCGTCCTTGGTGCGGCCGGCGTTGTGCGGTGTGTGGACGACGTTGTGACGCCCAAGCAAGGGGGAGTCCAACGCCACGGGCTCGATGTCGAAGACATCGGCGGCCAGCGCCAGCTCATCGTTGAGGACGCGGCGATAGAGCGCCTCGGTGTCGCAGATGAGAGCCCGCGTTACCTGTACGACCAGGGATCCGTTCGGCAAGGCGTCAATGAGGTCCCTTCCGACCAACCCGAAGGTATCCTCTTTCAAAGGAAGCATCGGCGCGAAGATCTCGGCATCCTTCACAAGCTCGGGCAGATGAAAGCGGCGTTTTGCACCGGCGGCGGCAAAGGTTGCATCGGGGGCGAATGGGTCCCAGATGGCAACATCTGCGCCCATGGCCGTGCACCAGGAGGCGTAGCGGGCGCCGATATTGCCGGCGCCGACAACGCGCACCCGTTTGCCGCCGAGCGTGCCGTTGACAAAGCGCGAATCATCGCAATACTGAACGCCTTTGGCGCCCGGTTTGCCCAATTCCGGCCTGTGTTGCCAGGGTTCGTGGCTCCCGATCATCGCGGTGTGGGACTGGGGGATGCGGCGCAGCCCGCAGAGGGTCAGGCAGAGTCCGTACTCGGCCACCGACTGCCCCCAGTAGATGTCGACGCGGTGGGGAATGATCTGAACGCCGCGGGACGCCGCTATGTCGAGGCCATCTCTAGGATGATCGCCGTGGGAACTGTGGAAGCACTCTTCAAGGGCGGTAAAGGGGGTCAGGTCATCGCTGCCGGCAGGGAGGCCGAGGAGGACGAGCCGCTGCACCGCGGCGGGGTCGGGCACCAACTGCGGCGCACGCGCCTCCGGCTCCAGCGTACGGTAGAGTTCGCAACAGTCGCTGTGCCAGCGTTTGTGCCAGTAGTCTGCAGCAAACGGCCATACGGCGTCAAAACGTTCATGGACGCAGATTACCGATCTCATAGGTGTGTCATTTCGGGTGTGCTCACAAGCTGCGGGGTTGGATGTCTTTCTTCGTTGGCATGATAATTGCTATTGGGTTCGCTGTCCAATCTTTCCAGAACCTACATGGTCACGGTCATTACCAGGAGATCGCGGTTCGCGTTCGGTCGCAAGGGCACACGGTGGAATGACGGCACTAAGTGGGCGGGGCATGTTGTTGAAGGGGGGCGTTGGGGGGGGGGGCCCCCCCCCCCACAGGGGGGGGGGGGCGCCCCCCCCCCAAAAAAAAAAGAAAAAAAAAAAGAGTGTGGAGAGGGCTGGATCAGCCAATGGTCGCGCCAAAA